>JBEEHT010000093.1:0-13346 GCA_041167545.1 Verrucomicrobiota bacterium | reverse complement strand
GCGTTCGGCGGCGGCGTGTTCGCGGTCGGCTTCGACGTGGACGGTGAAGTATTCGTAGTCGCGTGACTCCGTCATTTTGTAATTCTCGACCAGTCCTTTGATCTTCGATTCTGAGACGGCGGGGATTTGGCTTTCGTACGAGTAGAGCGCGGCGAGACCTTCGGCGGTACTGCCTTCGGAACAGACGGAGCGGAAGGTATCGATCAGGTTCGAGGTCTCGGTCCATTTCGCCGACGACCGAACATCTTCTTTTGAAACACCGAGGGCTTCGGCGAATTGGAGCCAGAGCTCGGGATGGTTCGGGGAACCGGCTTCTTCGTCGATCAGGTTATTGAGCAACTGGCGGCGCGTCGGTTGATCGTCGCACTTCGCGTGCACAGCGGAGAGATAGGTCGGGAAGGCGGCGACGTGATGGTAATATTGGCGGGCGTAATCGGCGAGCGCGGCCACGCTCAATTCGCCGCGGGTCCAGGCGAGATAGAAGGGATGGGTGAGAAGATGTTTCGCCGCGATTTGGCGGTCGATGGAGTCGAGATGTTGGTTCATATGATGGGTTCTCCGAATCAGGTTCGTTCTAATCGTGAGTTTGGCGAAGCGCGAACTTTTTTTCTATAGCTACGCCAGTGGAGACGGCCTGCCCTCAGGCCGTTCATGGAATTCGATGCGAAGTGCAGTCTCTCCGGCACGAGGGCGTGCCGGCTCCAAAATTAGCTCGTCCCCAAAATGTGTTTGATGCCGCGAACGGGGATGACGACCCAATCGGGGCGGTTGTTTAGTTCGTAGCCGATTTCGTAAACGGCTTTGTCGAGCAAGTAGGCTTCGAGAAGGATTTCAAGGTCACCCTGGTCCGGCGGAATGAAGACGGCGCCGCTCGTAGTCGCGAGATAACTTTGCAAGAAGACGCTGCTCATCTGGCGATACCAGAGATCAGCCCAGCGCTCGAGAAAAGGGACGTCCTCAGCGCGCATCGCGGGCTGCCAAAGCGCGCTGTATGCCGCATACTGGAACGACCGCATCATGCCGGCGACATCGCGTAGGGCGGACCGCTTCAGTTTTCGTTCGCCGAGCGCGCGGGCCGGTTCCCCCTCGAAATCAAGAATGATGAAATCTTTTCCGGTCGAGAGGACCTGGCCCAGGTGGTAATCGCCGTGAATGCGAATCTTGGCGGCGTTCGCCCGCCGGTCGAGGATGCGCTGTTCCTGCGCGAGAATTTGTTTTTCGGATGAGAGCACTTCCGCCGCTTCATCGCGAAAAGCATCCGGCAACGACGGCAATTTCTTTTCGAGCAACGCGAAGGCGCGGCGCAATGAGGCCCGCATGTTTTGGTAAACCGAGCGCTGCGCCATGGCGTTGAATTGTTCCGGCGCGAAACCGCGCTCCTCCGTGCTGATGGCGAGAGCGCGATGCAGTTCGCCGGTGCGCTTCCCCAGTAGCTTCGCTTTCTCGGGATAGATTCCGCCGATCAATTCCTCCAGCATCGGGCCCGGCGGCGTCGATTGATTCTGCAGATCGGCTTTCCGCGTCAGGACCCGCTCGTAATAACGGCCGACCGCGTCGAGCGTAAGCGTCCAGGCATCTCCTTCGTTTGTGACCGCGCCTTGGAGGAGACAAACCACCGTCGGCTCGAATTTCTTGCGGCGATATTCAATTGCGCCGAGGAACGCCGGCACATTCGAGAATTGTGCCCGCTCGGTCAGAAACCGCGTCACTTCTACGTCGGGATTCACGCCATCTTCGAGTTTCCGGTAGAGCTTTAGAAAAAATTTGTTCTCGAACAGCATCGACGAATTGCTCTGCTCGGCGCTCAGGACCTGTGATGCGGACGCAGATTTGCGCGCCTCGTCCGGAAACGCATTGCTCGCGGAGCCCACAATATTCCCCCGTTTTCCGACGGCGGATTTGGCCGCGGTTATCACGTCGAACAAATCGTTGCGAAAAGACTCGTCGTAGATCGCGTCGTGCAGAATGCCATCCTCGTCGCCTTTGAAGCGCGCGATGACGGCGTGTTTGGCCGAGCGTTCCAAGGCGCGCGCGGCGTTGCCGGTCGCGATCTGGACGGGCAACGCGTAGGTCTCCGTCGGTCCATCGAGATAACTGACTTCGATGAACCAGAAATGGGCCGCGCCGTTTTTGTCGGTGACTGGAATTTCTTCGGCGATGCTGACCTGGCGCAAGGTCCGCGCCTTCGCGCCGAACCAGCGGCAATCACGGATGTAAGCCGGCAGGATATCCCGCTCAATCCGCGCGCGCTGGCCATTCTCGAGCAGCGCATTCAAATCGGCGACGGCTTCCAGCGTCGGAATACGCCGTTCTTTCGAGGCGCGCGATGCGGCGGTCTGCGATCGGAGCGTAAACCAATAATGAGAGTGCGGCCCGAGGGTGATGACATAAGGCGACTTCCGGATCCGCGGGAAATAATTCTGGCTGAACACTTCCATTAACGCGCAACCAGCGAACCGTGAGAGATCCAGCTCCACCGCTTGCGAGAAGCGCGACAGGTTCACCACCACCAGCATCGTTTCGTCTTCGTGGCGTCGGAGGAAGGCCAGGACTTTGTTGTTCTCGGGATGAAGGAACTCGAGCGAACCACGCGAGAACGCCTTGAAATTTTTCCGCATCGCGATGACGCGGCGGGTCCACCAGAGCAACGACGAAAGGTTCTTCTGCTGGTTCTCGACGTTGATCGCTTCGTAGTGGTACTCGGGATCGATCGTGATCGGTAGATAAAGCTGCTGCGGGTTCGCCTTCGAAAAGCCGGCGTTGCGATCCGGGCTCCATTGCATCGGCGTGCGGCAACCGTTGCGATCGCCGAGATAGAAATTATCGCCCATCCCGATCTCGTCGCCGTAGTAGAGGACCGGCGTGCCGGGCATGGAGAAGAGGAGGATGTTGAGGAGCTCGATTTTGCGGCGGCTGTTCGCGAGAAGTGGCGCGAGCCGGCGGCGGATGCCGAGGTTGATGCGCGCGGTCGGATCGTTCGCGTAAACGCGCCACATGTAATCGCGCTCCTCATCGGTCACCATCTCGAGCGTGAGCTCGTCGTGATTGCGCAGGAACATGGCCCACTGGCAGATTTCGGGAATCGGCGGCGTCTGATCGAGAATGTCGATGATCGGAAAGCGGTCCTCCATTTGGAGCGACATGAACATCCGCGGCATGAGCGGGAAATGGAAATTCATGTGCGACTCGTCGCCTTTGCCGAAATAGGCGACGGCGTCCTCGGGCCATTGATTCGCTTCCGCGAGCAGCATCCGGCCGTTGAATTTCTCGTCGACGTGCGCTCGCAGTTTCACGAGATATTCGTGCGTCTCTCGCAGGTTTTCGCAGCTCGTCCCTTCGCGCTCGTACAAGTACGGAACGGCATCGAGCCGCAGTCCGTCGACGCCCATATTCAGCCAGAAATCGAGCACCTTCTCGACGGCTTCGTGCACTTCGGGGTTGTCGAAATTCAGATCGGGCTGATGCGAATAGAAGCGGTGCCAGTAATAGGCTTTCGCCACCGGATCCCACGCCCAGTTCGAGGTTTCGAAATCCTTGAAGATGATCCGCGCTTCTTTGTATTTCTCCGGCGTATCGCTCCAGACATACATCTCCCGCTCGCGCGAACCGGGCGCGGCCCGGCGCGATTTCTGGAACCAGGGGTTTTGATCGGACGTGTGATTGATTACCAACTCGGTGATGACGCGCAGGCCGCGATCGTGCGCGGCGGCAAGAAAGGCGCGGAAATCGTCGAGCGTGCCGAAGTTCGGATTGACGTCGTAGTAATCGGCGATGTCGTAGCCGTCATCGCGCATGGGCGACGGATAAAAGGGCAGGAGCCAGAGCGCGGTCACGCCGAGCTCCTGGAGGTAATCGAGTTTCTCGATCAACCCGCGGAAATCGCCGATGCCGTCGGCGTCGCTGTCGTGAAATGTTTTGACGTGGAGCTCGTAGATGACGGCGTCCTTGTACCAAAGCGAATCGACGACTGGATCACGCGACGCGTTCGACATGCGGCTAACAGTTGGCGCAACAATGGACGGGGCGCAATTAACAAGGAGCGGCGGTTTGCAACCGCCGTGGGCGATTTCAAATCGCCCTTCCTTGAAAAGACGCGTCGCACAGCGACGCGGCTACAGAAGAGCAGCGACAGAAGAAGCGCTACTTTTTCGGCAGGGCCATGGCCTGCGCGGCGACGCATTGCCATTGGCCGTTGCGCTCGATCCACGTGTCCGTGAAGCGATAGGTATGCGAAAAGGCTTTGCCGGCTTTAGTCTTCCCGGTCTCCTTCGCGATGCCAGTGACGACGGCGACGTTAGGAGCAAAAGTCCGCACGGTCATTTCGCTCGAAACGGCGGACGAATACACATTGGTGTCGCGTTTGGCCTCGGCCAGAAGGGTAGCTTTATCGCCCTGTTTGCCGCTTGATGATGTCCCGATGAAGTCTTCCGCCACCATTTTCTCGATGGCGGAGGTGTCGTGATTTAAAAGCGATCCTTCCCAGCGGGATTCGAGTTCTTTCAACTTCGAGGCGACGGAATCATCGCTCGTGGCGGGCGAGATATCGACGCTCGGCGACGGTTTTGGCGGCGGAGTGGGCGTGGGCTTGGGAGGTACTGTGGCCGTCGCGGTCGCGGTTGGTTTGGCGGTCGCAGTCGCCGTTGCTGTCGGTTTCACGGTCGCCGTTGGCTTGGCGGTTGCCGTCGCGGTTGCGGTTGGTTTGGCAGTCGCAGTCGCTATCGGTTTAGCTGTGGAGGTCGCCGTTGGTTTTGCCGTCGATGTCGGGGTTGCCGCCGGTTTCGGCGTCTGGGTCTCGATCACGTCCGGCGTAGATGTTTCGAGAGGTTTGACGGTGGGACGCGGCGATGGCTTGGGCGTCGTGGACGCGGTGGGCCGCACAGTTGCAGTGGGCGTCGGAGATTCGTCGGTCGTCGCGGGGCTTCTTTGCTGGAAAGGCGTGGAGGCCGCGTCTTGCGCCCGGACGAGCGCCGCAGCGGCAAGAAAAACGGTCGCGAGAACGAATAGGCGCATGGAGTTTGTCAGGTTATTTCCTTGGGAGAGATTGCTCGGGTGGACGCTAGCCCGCGCTCGTCCGCGCGGTCAAGCCGAATAGATTTTTCGCGGCGTTGAAATGGAAGTTTGGAAACTTGTTACGGCAAATCAGTTGGACGCCGCGGTCACTTGCCACTAAATCTCCTACCTCATGCCTCGGATGCTTGTTGTCTTTTGCGCGCTCAGCTTCATCACGACGGCTTTCGGCGCGACTCCGGGAGAGGATTTTGTCGCACGCGGAAAAGAGCTGCTCGCGAACCAAGGGAAGCAGAGCGACTCCGACCGGTTGCATCGCCTCTTCGATTTCTCGTGGGAATACACGATGCGGGATTCGCCCGAATTCGCGACGGCGATCGGCTATCCGGGGCAGAACGATCGCTGGAGCGACCTTTCGCTCGAAGCGATCGCGCGGCGCAAGGAAACCAACAAGCTCGACCTCGAACTCATCAAGTCGATCGACCGCGCGAAGCTCTCCGAAAGCGACCTGATAAGCTACGATCTCTACCGGCGGAACGCGGAGTTCTCGGTGGAAGGCGATCAGTTCCCCTTTGAGTTCATGCAGCTCAATCAAATGGGCGGCGTGCAACAGAACGTCCCGCAAGTCATCACCTCGACGACGTTCAGGACGACGAAAGACTTCGAAGACCTGGTCGCGCGTTTGAATGGTGTGCCGGCGCTGGTGGATCAAACCATCGCGCTTCTCCAAAAAGGTCTCGATCTAAAAGTGACGCCGCCGCAGGTGACACTCCGCGATGTTCCGCAGCAAGTGCTCAATTTGATCGTGAAGGATCCCGCGCAAAGCGAGATGCTCGCGCCCTTCAAGGAAATGCCGGCGCTGATCCCGGCCGCCGATCAAACGCGGTTGCGCGCGGCGGCGACCGACGCCTTCACGAAGAAAGTGGAGCCGGCGTTCCAGAAACTTCACGATTTCCTCGTGGCGAAATATCTTCCCGGCGCCCGCACGACGATTGGCGCGAACAAGCTGCCGAACGGCGACAAGATCTACGCGTTTAACACGCGCCAGCAGACGACGACCGAGCTGGCGCCGGCGCAAATCCATCAGATCGGGCTGGACGAAGTGAGACGCATTCGCGGCGAAATGGACAAGGTGATTGCGAGCACGGGCTTTAAGGGCGACTTCCACGCCTTCACGAAATTTCTGCTGACCGATCCGAAGTTTTATTACACGGACGCAGAGAGCTTGCTTTCCGGTTACCGCGATATCGCGAAACGGATCGATCCGAAACTGGTGGAGTTCTTCGGCATGCTTCCGCGGCTGCCTTACGGAGTGCGTCCGGTGCCCGGGTATGCCGAGAAATCGCAGGCCGGCGCTTATTACGAACCGGGTTCGCTCAAGGCGGGACGTCCCGGCTATTTCTTCGCCAACACTTACGATCTGCCGGGCCGTCCGAAATGGGGAATGGAAACGCTCACTCTCCACGAAGCAGTTCCGGGTCATCATTTCCAAATCTCGATTGCGCAGGAGACGGAAGACCTGCCCGAGTTCCGGAAGAACGGCGGCTACAATGCGTTCGCGGAAGGCTGGGCGCTTTACGCGGAAAGCCTCGGCTACGAGATGGGGTTCTATAAAGATCCGTATCAAAACTTCGGCCATCTCGGTGATGAAATGCTGCGCGCGGTCCGTCTCGTCGTCGATACCGGGTTGCACTCGATGGATTGGAGCCGCGAACAGGCGATCAAGTATTTCGAAGAGAACACGGGCAACCCGCCGCACGACATCGAGGTGGAGGTCGATCGCTACATTGTCTGGCCGGCGCAGGCGCTCGGTTATAAGATCGGCCAGCTGAAGATTCGTGAGCTGCGAACTTTTGCGGAGAAAGAGCTCGGACAAAAAATGGACCTGCGCGCTTTCCACGATGAGGTGCTAAAGAACGGCGCGCTGCCGATGAGCGTTCTCGAGACCCACATGAAAGAATGGGTCGCAAAGCGCAAAAGCGCGTAAGCACGATTATGGCGATCGATTTTTCAACGACAACCGGACCGTCCGACGAGCCGGCCGGAGTGCCCGCTCCGCGGTTGCCTGCCTCGGCGCCGCCGCTCGAGCCGGGCGCGCCCACGGACCTCGAACTCATGCACGCGATCCAAAAGGAAGATCCGGAAGCGCTCTCTCTTTTATACGATCGCTACAACGGCATCCTGAAAGCGCTGATCCTCCGGGTGATTCATAACGAAGCCGAAGCCGACGATCTGTTGCAGGAAATTTTCATGGAGATCTGGAACCAGGCGAAAAATTTCTCGGCCCAAAAAGGAAAACCGCTCGGCTGGATGGTGACGCTCGCGCGACGCCGCGCCATTGATGGCTTGCGGAAAAAGCAGGCCTACGCCCGGGCCGGCGAACGCCTCCAAACGGAGACGGAGCAACAGCCCGACGCCTGGGTCCATAACGCGACCGAGGAGGAAATCACCTTCAGCGACACGCGGGTTTTGGTGCGGCGGGTGATCAATACTTTGCCCGAGGCGCAGCAGCAGGCCATAAATCTTGCATTTTTTCGCGGGATGAGTCAGCGCGAAATCGCCGCAAAAACGAATACACCGTTAGGCACGGTGAAGACGCGGCTCGAATTGGGCCTGAAAAAAATCTACGACGGCCTGAAGGAACTGCGCGATGAGCTTTGAAGAATTCCAAAACCAGGCCCGGTTGTACGTGATCGGCGCCTTGGAAACGGAGGAGACTGAGGGCTTTGAGGCTGCTCGAAAAGATTTTGGGCAAAAAGCAGAAGATTACATCGCGGAGTGCTATGGCTTGCACGAAGCGTTTGCCCTGAGCCTGCGGCCCGAGAAATCCTCCGATGCCTTGAAAGAGCGGCTAATGGGGATGGTGCGGAATCGGCACAAGACCTAGTCGACTATTTCTGCAGCCGTCGCGCGGTGCGCGACGCGCGCGCTTCCCGGCGGGAAGCGGCTACAGATGGAGTTCCTGCAGGATGAACTCCTGGAGAAATCCGTAGAAGTTTACCTGGAACAAACCAAGGTCGCGACGTGAGCCGATCGGCGACCGGTAATGATCGCAGAGCTCTGCGTCGGTGAAATTATATTTCGACGCGATGACGAGCCGCGCCTGATTGAGCGCGTTTAGCCAAGACTCCGCGTTGTCCGTCGGAATCCGAAGGGTGCAGTTGGCGAACGGCTTTGTGCTGCCATTGAGCTGCCGCAAATCGCTCGTGACGGTTTCGGTCGCGGATTGAAAGAGACGCCGCAGTTCCGGCTCAACGTAAAGTTTCCATTCCGCGCAGATTTCGCGCTCGGACGCCGGCGCCGGCGAACTGAACAAACGCTGGTGCGCACCTTCGGCTCCCTCAGTTTCGGTGCTCTCGGGAATTTGCCGCAGAAGCTCCGCCAGAAATGGATCGAGCTCAGAAAGCTCGATGCAATTTTCCTGGCGGTGAATTTCCATCTCAGTTGGCTCGCTCGATGGTGGCCAGAAGGAGATAGCCGTGGAGTTGCTGGACGTAGAGTTCGGCGCGCTCCCGCATGCCGCTCCATAGAATCGAGCGGCCGAGCTGATGGACTTCCAGCATGTGCTTCTCCGCTTTCTCACGCGGCAGACCAAAGACCTTTTGGAAAACCATCGTGACGTAGCTCATCAAATTCACCGGGTCGTTGTGGACGACGACCTGCCACGGGAGATCGATTTCCTCCGCGGCGCGAGTCTCCTGCTCGATCACGGGATTTTCGACTGAGGATCCGAAGGAACTGTGCATCACGACGAAGCGTTCGCGTTTCAGTCGGTTGCCTGGCGCCACCGTCGCCATCCTTCGCGTGGCTGCCCACTCATGAGAAAACGCTACCACAGGCTGAAGCTGGTTCAACGGTGGATCGCGTCCCGCGGGTGCGGGATCGCGCGATGTTTATGAATACGGCTTCGCCGCGGCTATCGAATCGAGCGGCGGAGCGCTCGATCCACCCTCGCTAGCAGTTTATCCTGGGTCCGCTTCATTACGGCGGCCGAACGCGGATCCTTGTCGTCGAAGCCGTGCAGATGAAGAAGGCCATGCACGAGATAAAGACGAAGCTCGTGCTCGAGCGACGTGCCGACCTGCCGCGCCTGCCATCGTGCGGTCTCCGTGCTCACAAAAATCTCGCCGTGCTGAAACGTGATCACGTCGGTCGGTCCCGGTTGCTGAAGAAAACGGCGATGCAACTCCGCCATGCGCCGATCGGAAACGAGAACGACGCTAATTTCCTCGAGTTTGGTCAGCCCGGTCGATGGTCCCGGAAGTTTCAGGCATTCCCGCAGCGCGTGTTCCGCAAAATCCTGCAGCGCGACCAGTTCGACCGAAACAATCCGTTGCCGATTCCAAACAGTGATCGTAGGCGAATGACGATGGTTTGGCATCAAGCGAGATTAGAGGTGCTCTGGGGAGCGCAGGCTGCCAGCCTGCACGGCTCGGCAGCTTGCCGAGACGCTTCGAGTGACGCGCGACCCGCGGGAAACAAATTCCGTCACCCGAGGTTGCCGGCAAGCTGCCGGCAACTGCAGGCTGGCAGCCTGCGCTCCCCAGAAGAGCGACTCCCAGCCACCAATCGCAGTCATGTCAGTGGCCGCGTCTCGGCTTGGAAATTTCGCGTGATCAGGCGCGCGCCTTTATTGAAGGTGATGTAGGACCACGCCCATTGCATCAGCACGACGAGGCGATTGCGGAAGCCGACCAGGAAAATGATGTGGACGAAAAGCCAGACCAGCCACGCCGGCAGACCGCTCAAATGAAGGAAATGCAGATCGGCCACGGCCTTGTTCCGACCGATCGTCGCCATGCTTCCCTTGTCCCAATAGCGAAAGCGCTGCGGTTTCCGGCCATCCATCATCGCCAGAATATTGCGCGCGGCATGACGGCCCTGCTGCATCGCAACCGGCGAAACGCCCGGCAACATTTTGCCGCCTTGATGCGAGAAATTCGCGAGATCGCCGATCACCTGGACTTCGGGATGACCCGGAATGGTCAGGTCTTCATTCACAATCACGCGCCCGGCCTTGTCGACCGGAACGCCCATGGTCTTGCCCACAAATGAAGCGGCGTTGCCCGCGGCCCAAATCTTCACCCGACAAGGAATGAACTCGTCGCCGACTTCCAATCCTCCCTCAGTCAAATTCTTCGCATGAATCCCAGTGCGCACTTCGACGCCGAGATCTTTGAGCTGTTTCATTGCGCTAGCCGAAAGGTCTTCTGGGAACGCGGAAATGATCCGGTCGTCGCCTTCCACTAAAACGACGCGAGCGCTCGAGGGATCGATATGCTTGAAGTCCTTGTCCAAGGTGTAGCGCGCGATCTCGGCAATCGCGCCCGCCATTTCCACCCCGGTCGGTCCGCCGCCGATGATGACGAACGTCATCGCCGCGGCCTTCGCCGCTTCGTCGGTGATTTTCTCCGCGTACTCGAACGCCAGGAGCAAACGTCGCCGGATTTCCACGGCATCTTCGAGGCTCTTCAATCCCGGCGCCAGCTTCTCCCATTCGTCATGTCCGAAATAGGAATGCCGCGCGCCCGTCGCCAGGATCAGATAATCGTAGGTGAATTGCTGATCGCCGAGGTTCAGCGTCTTCGTCGCAACGTCGACCGATTTCACCTCGGCCAGAATCACCTCGGTATTCTCGCAACGGCCGAGGATTCCGCGGATCGGCGCGGCGATGTCCGCCGGCGAGAGCGCCGCCGTGGCGACCTCATAAAGAAGCGGCTGAAAGAGATGGTGATTCGTCCGATCGATGACCGTCAGGCGCACCGGCTCCTTCGTCAGCGACTTAGCCGCCTCGAGTCCGCCAAAGCCCGCACCGACGATGACGACGTGCGGCTGGGGAGCGGTCGCGTTTTCCATGCGCGCAATTTCCTATGTTAGGAATTGGAAGCGAGAACTTTGTTCGGCGGGCGGCTGCAATCTTCTGTAGCCTTTTCTTCTGTAGCCGCTTCGCTGTGCGAAGCGTGGAGTGGAACGTCGCCATTCTCACGCGGCCCACAGGGCCGCGGCTACAGAAGAGGCGTGTCCCGGTTCAAAACCGGTTGTCACAGAGCGAGACTGCGCTATCTTCCGCGCCTTATGCCGAAAGCGATCGCGCGCAGCAAAACCCGGAAAGCCGTCTCGAAACGATTCAAGATCACGGGGACGGGCAAGGTCAGGCGTCAACATGCTTCGCGCCGCCATTTGCTTTCCTCGAAGAGCGCCAAACGCAAACGCCACATGGCGAAGTCGGCCGAAGTCGACAAGACCGATACGTATCGGATCAAGTCGAACATGCCGTTCGGTTAGACCGAGCGCGAAAAGCCGATTGCGCGGCGGCGAAGTTTCGCGAACAGTTTCTTTCCGTCAGGGGCTATGGACTGAGGACTTACGAACCCCGCCAGAGCAGGAATGCAGCAACGGTAGTCTGATCCTCCTTGCCGTAGTTCTCTGGCGGACTTTTTTTTCTTACCACGCCCCGGCAAAATCGTTCGAATGAAACTCCTGAAGGTGAAGACCGCGCGCTTTCGGGAGGTGGTCGAAAAATGCGGCCGGCCCGAGGTCCACACCCTTTGGGTCAAACCGGCGGCGGACCGGCATTTTCAGATGTTGATCAGGAACAATCGCGTCATGACCATCCGAGCGAGCGAGAGCGGCACGGACTTCGGTGTCGTCGGTTTCCACAAACAAAAGGCGGCGGCCAGATATCTCGCTTTCCCAAAATCGCTGAAACGTTTTGAAGGCAAGCGAATCATAGGAATCGATTGGGCGCTGGTGCAGAGTTGAGGAATGAGCCGCAGCATTATCGACGACGATAGACTTTCGGAAGTCGCCCTGACCCCGGGCGATCTTTCGCGCTACTCGCGTCAGCTCATTCTCCCGGAAGTGAATGAAAGCGGGCAACGCCGCATCAAGGCTGCGCGAGTTTTGTGCATCGGCGCCGGCGGGCTCGGGTCACCTGCCGCGCTCTATCTCGCTGCCGCAGGAGTTGGCACGCTGGGCCTGGTTGATTTCGATCGCGTGGACATCTCGAATCTGCAACGGCAAATCCTTTACGGCACCGGCGATGTTGGAACGAAGAAGCTGGACGCGGCCGCGGCCCGGCTTCGCGCCATGAATCCTGGAGTTGAAGTCGTCCTGCACGAGAATCGTTTCACGAGCGAGAATGCGATGGAGATCGTGGCTCCGTACGATCTGGTGATCGACGGCTCCGATAATTTTCCGACGCGTTACCTGTCGAATGATGTTTGCGTCTTCGCGCGCAAACCAAACATCTACGGCTCCGTTTTTCGTTTTGAAGGACAAGCCAGCGTGTTCGCGCCGCATCTCGGTGGCCCCTGTTACCGCTGCCTCTTTCCCGAACCGCCCCCGCCCGGCGCCGCGCCTAGTTGCGCCGAAGCCGGCGTGCTCGGCGTCTTGCCGGGCATCATCGGTTTGATTCAGGCAACGGAGGCGCTGAAGCTGATCGCGGGCGCAGGCGAAACTCTTGCGGGACGTCTCCTCCACTTCGATGCGTTGAAGATGAAATTCCGCGAGTTCAATTTGCGGCGCGATCCGCAATGTCCGGTCTGCGGAGAGAAGCCGACGATCACGGCGCCGATCGATTACGAGCAGTTCTGCGGTGGCGCCGATTGGTTCGCCGCGACTGACGGCGTTCCATCTCTTTCCGTTCGGGAATTGAAGCGGCGAATAGACGAAGGAGAGGCGATTACGCTGATCGATGTGCGCGAACCGTACGAATACGAAGTGGCGCGGATCCCGAAAGCGCAATTGATTCCGCTGGGTGAATTAGAGACGCGGGCAGCCGAGCTTCCGCGCACCGGAACACTGGTGCTGCAATGTCATACCGGAATGCGCAGCGAACATGCCGTCCGGCTTCTGCAGGAAGCGGGATTCGAAAACGCCTGCAATCTCGAGGGCGGCATCGAGGCCTGGTCGGTGGAGATCGATCCGAGCGTGCCGAGATATTAGCGGCGACGATTACGCAACCAAGGAGCGGCGGTTTGCAACCGCCGTCTGGGGACGTGCCTTGCACGTCCACGGCGATTTTGAAATCGCCTCTCCTTGTTCCAGATCTTGCTACCGCGCTTCGGCTAGAGCGGCCGCCAGCGCGCCGGCGGGTGGAACGTCGTTCCAACGTCGCAGCAAACGCCCGCGCCCATCGAAAATGAAAACAGCGAACTCCGAGGACATCGGCGCGATGCCGAGTTGAGAAACGGCTTTGCCATCAAAATCCGCCACCACGTAAATATCGTCTCTCGGATTTCGCGTCAGGTGTCTCTCCGAGTAAACCTTTTGCAGCTCTTTCGCCTCCACATTGAGCCGGTGCCGGATGATCGCCGAGATCATGCCGCGAAACGGCG
>JBEEHT010000092.1:0-3773 GCA_041167545.1 Verrucomicrobiota bacterium | reverse complement strand
CGCGACGGTGCGGACGTTCCAACTTTTCCTTTCTTGGATAGTCTCGTATTACTTTCGGAAGTTCGCGCCCATGTTACTTCCGAAGATTCTCGCGGCCGGCGGTCTTCTCTTTGCGTTCGAACACTCGACTATTGCCGGCAAAGTCGTTCTCGCGCTGCTTTGCATCGTCTCGGTTTTCAGTTGGTCGATCATGATCACGAAGTTGCGGGTGATTCAATTCGCGCGGAAACAGGCGACGCGATTTCGTTCCGCCTTTCGGAAGGACCGGCAACCGCTCCGGTTGTTTGAGAACCACGCGAAATTTCCCGGCGCGCCGCTTTTCAACGTTTATCGCGCCGGTTGCGAAGAGATGACCTTCCAGCTTCTAGGCTCGGCCGAAGTGGACGAAACGTTTCGCGCGCGGCTTGGGATTGCCGAGAGAATTACGCCGGCGCAAATGCACGCGGTGAACGCCGCGATGGAACGCGCCGTGGGCGAGACGGCCCTGGGACTGGAGTCGCAAATGATCCTGCTCGCGACCGCGGTAAGCGGCTCGCCGTTTCTCGGATTGCTTGGAACGGTTTGGGGCGTGATGGACACGTTCACCGATGTGGCCGTGGCCGGCTCGCCGAATCTCGCCACGATGGCGCCCGGCGTTTCCGGTGCGTTAATCACGACCGTGACCGCGCTCTGCGTCGCGATCCCGGCGATGTTCGGCTACAATTATCTCGTCACGAGCATTCGCGGCATGATCGTGGAGATGGATAACTTTGCGGCCGAACTGGCCTCGGAGTTCGAGCACAAATACGTGGATCATAACGCGCGTGATCCGGAATTTCGGCGATGACAAGGCGCTACTCTCAACGCCACTCGCTCTCGACTCTTTCCGAGATCAATATCACCCCGCTGCTCGATCTCGCGTTCGTCCTCCTGATCATTTTCATGATCACGACGCCGCTCCTCGAGAACAGCGTGAACCTCGTGATCCCGTCGAGCGGCGCATCGAACGCGCCGGTAAATGCCGCGCAAGTCCAGACCGTCTCGATCGATCGACAGGAAACGATCAGGTTCAACAACAAACCCGTGAGCGTCGATCAACTCGTCGCGCAGTTGGTGCAATTGAAACGCGCGAATCCGGAGGTCGCGGTCGTGATTCGCCCGGATCGCGAGTTGGCGGTGCAAAAGCTGATCGCTTTGATGGACGCGTTGCAGCGCGCGCAAATCACGAAGGTCGGTATCGCCACGAAAGCGGAAACCAAATAGGCGATGCCCCGGGACGTTCGCTTCTGGCGCAACGCGGCGATCGTAACCGTCGCGCACCTTGGGCTCCTGATGGCGCTGGCGCGAGGCAGCCGCGAGTCGCGCAGCGCAAATTCGTCGAGCATCGTTTGGATGAATGCCGGCGCGACCGAGATACCTGCATCGAATTCTTCCGCGTCCGCAACCGAGCAGGATGCGACGCCGCAACGTTCTCCGACGCCAGCAGAAGCCGACGAGTCCCCGGTCCCAACCGCGCCCAGGAGTGAGATCCAACTTCCGTCGCCGACACCCGTGGCCACACCCACTCAAAAACCAAGCGTGACGCCACGCCCCACTCCGAAGAGTTCGCCAAAGCCGACAGCGAAACCGACGCCGAAGCCGACGGCCTCGGCGAAAACGACACCGAAGCCTTCGCCGAAAAAATCGGCGACTCCTGCTGAAAAGAAAAACGATAAACCGAAGGAGGAGGCAAAGGTTTCCGTGACGAAGAGACCATCGGATTCCGCGGCAGATTCAACAGCGGAGAAACCGGGCGCGGACGGCACCACCGGAGACCGCAACTCGGAATTCGCGTGGTACGGAGCGATGTTGCACGACCGTTTCCACAGAGAATGGGATCAGCCCAAGACGGTCGTGGCTACGGGCACGAAGATGTCGGCGGTCGTGAAAATTCGAATCGAGAAAGATGGCGGCGTCTCGCGTTTCACGATCGTGAAACCGTCCGGCAACGTTGCTGTCGATGAATCGGTCGCGGCGGTCGAGAAGCGGGTGACGCGGGTGGATGCACTGCCGAATGGTCTCACTAAGGGGAGTTACTACGAGGTGCAGATTATTTTCGAGTTGAATCCGGAACAATGAGACCGACCGGCCCTGGTTTCATTGCGACGCTCATTTCATGGCTCGGGATCGGGCTCGTGACATTCCTTTCGATTTGGAGTCAACATCCGCCCGCCCCCATCCCTGCCACGGCCGCGGCGACCGACTTCTCCGCCGAACGCGCGCTTCAACACGTGGCTGCGATCGCGCGAGCGCCCCGCCCAATCGGCTCGGCGAATCACGGCGCGGCGCGGGATTACATCTTTAAACAGCTCCGCGCCCTTGGTCTGGATCCCGAGATCCAAAAGACAACCGCCATTAACTCGACCGCAGCGCCTCTGATTGTCGCCGGAACAATCGAAAACATTCTTGCCCGCAAGAGAGGCAGCGGCGGTGGGCGCGCGGTGTTGCTCGTGGCGCATTACGATTCGGTGCCAACCGGTCCCGGCGCGAATGACGATGGAGTCGGAGTCGCGACTTTGCTGGAAACTGCGCGCGCCCTTACCGCAAGCGATCCGCTCGCAAGCGACGTCATGTTTCTGTTCACCGATGCGGAAGAGACCGGCCTCCTGGGCGCTCGCGCCTTCCTTGCGGAACATCCGTGGGCAAAGGAATTCGAGGTCGCGCTGAATTTCGAAGGGCGCGGCAATGGCGGTCCGGTGATCATGTTCGAGACGAGCGCGCAAAATGGGGCGTTGATTCGTGCACTGGCGAGAGCGACCGCGTATCCGCTGGCCAACTCTCTCTCAGACGAAATTTACAAGCGCCTGCCGAACAGCACCGACCTGACCGTCTTCAAGGCCGCGGGCCGGCAGGGGATGAACTTCGCCTACATCCACGGGCTGACGCATTATCACACCGCGCTCGACAATCTGGAAAACGTCGACGCCCGGACGGTGCAACACCACGGCTCTTACGCGCTCGCGCTCAGCCGGTATTTTGGCTCGGCGGTTACAGCGGCGAAACCCGAAGGGGACGCGATCTACTTCGACGCACTTGGGTTTCTGCTGGTGCGCTACCCGGCGTGGTTCGCGTGGCCGCTGATGACGGCGACGCTGTTGCTTTTTGCCGCTGTGATCCGGCTCGGGTTCCGGCGGAAGGAATTGAGTGGAGGAGGGATCGCGAAAGGAGCGCTTCTTTTCTTCGTGAGTCTTGCCGCGGCGGCGGCGGCCGTTGGCAGCGCGTGGTGGCTGATCCTGCGAATCCATCCGGGATACAGCTTGATCACGCAAGGCGAGAGCTACCATCACGGGCTCTATGTGATCGGATTCGCTGCCGTGACCCTCGCCAGCTCTGCGGCGATTCTCGGCTCGCTCGGCAGAAGAATTAGCGCACCAAATCTCTTCGTCGGCGCGCTGGTCTGGTGGGCCGCATTGATGATCGCGGCCACGAAATGGATGATTGGCGGCAGTTACCTTATGACGTGGCCGTTGTTCTTTGCGCTGCTTGGGCTCGGCTATGGATTCGTCAGACGCGACGACCGCGTTCGGCCTGCGGTGAATCTCGCGATCGCCGCCCTCTGCGCGATACCCGGCATCCTGCTAGTCGTTCCGTTTGTGCATCTCACTTTTATCGCCATGCCGTTCGCGCTGGCGCCGGGGCTGGTTCTCCTCCTCGTATTGTTGTCGGCGCTGCTCATTCCGCTTCTGCGCAATTCCACGGCGGGGAGCCGATGGGCCTTTCCGGGATTTGTAACGGCGATCGCGGTTCTGTTTTTC
>JBEEHT010000091.1:0-40099 GCA_041167545.1 Verrucomicrobiota bacterium | reverse complement strand
ATTGCTCGCCGGCGCGATCGCGTCTTGACACCATCGCGGCTCGACGCGACCCTCCACGCTCACAAAATTTCCTCATGGCTAACACAAAATCCGCCGCCAAACGCGCCCGTCAGACAACCGTCCGCTCACTTCGCAACCGCAGTGTTCTTACCCGTCTCCGCAAGATGCAAAAGAGCGGCGGCGCCAAGCCGGAAGCCAAAGATGTGCGCGCCATGATCTCGGCCATCGATAAGGCAGCCAAGCGCGGCATCATCCACAAGAACGCCGCGAAGCGCCGGAAAGCGCGGCTGAACAAATCGCTGACCGCTCCTGCGCCCGCCCCGTCGGCGTAAGGCGTCGCAAGCTGGAGGCTTGCGCTAAACTTCAGGAAGGATAAAATTCATGCCGATGATTCCCGCTCTTCTCCTTATTCTCGCTGCGGTCGGCTATCGGATCGTGACCGGACTCGCCATCACCTCCGGCTCGACCTGGCTATCGAACTTCGCGCCGCTCGCCGCGATCGCGCTTTGCGCGGCCGCTTACTTCCCTAAGCGCTACAAGTTCACCGTCCCGATGATCGCGCTCCTCATTTCGGATGTCGTGCTGAACGTTCACTACGGCTTTTCGTTGCTCAGTCCGTTTGTGGCTTCGCATTATCTTGGTTTCGCTCTCGTAGGCGGGCTCGGCCTGCTCTTGCAGAATCGCGCTTCGCTCAAGACGCTCCTGCCGGCTTCGATCGCTGCCTCAGTTATCTTTTACGTCGTCACGAACATCGTCTCGTGGGCCTTCGATCCCGGGTACGTGAAGAACTTTGGCGGATTGCTCCAGGCGCTGACGGTCGGTCTGCCGGCTTACAGCGCCACGCCAACGTGGATGTTTTTCCGCGCCTCGCTCCTGAGCGATCTCTTCTTCACGATGCTCTTCGTCCTTTGCATGAATGTTGGGCGGAGCCCGGAACGCGGGCGCACCGCCACGGCATTGTCGCGCGCTGCTTAATCCGGCCATGCAGCCGCCGGAGCAACGCGACGAAGTCGAAATGCTTTCGTTGATGCTGTTGATTCGGCGTTTCGAAGAGCGCGCGAGCCAACAGTATCAGGCCCAAAAGATCGGCGGGTTCTGCCATCTTTATATCGGCCAGGAAGCGGTTGTCGTCGGCGCCGTTGCCGCCGCGCGTCCCGATGATTATTTAATAACCGCTTACCGCGATCACGCGCACGCGCTTGCCCGCGGCACGAGCGCCAACGCCTGCATGGCGGAGCTTTTCGGCAAAGCCACTGGCTGCTCGCGCGGCCTGGGCGGCTCGATGCATTATTTCGATCGCGAGCGCCACATGTATGGCGGGCACGCGATCGTCGCGGCGCACGTTCCACTCGCGGTCGGGATGGCCTTCGCGTCGAAATATCGCGACGAAGATCGCGTGACGCTTTGCTTTTTCGGCGATGGCGCGATCAATCAAGGCTCGTTCCACGAGGCTTTGAACCTGGCGGCGCTTTACAAACTCCGGGTCGTGTTCGTCTGCGAGAACAATCTTTTCGCGATGGGGACCAGTGTGGAGCGTTCGACGTCACTCAAGCAAATCGTCGATCGCGCGGAAGGCTACGATATTCCCGGAACGGTGATCGACGGGATGAACTTTCGCGAAGTGCGCGACAAACTTGCCGAGGTCATCAGCTCCATTCGCGCCGATCCGCACCCGGCGTTCGCGGAGGTCCGCACCTACCGGTATCGCGGACATTCCATGTCCGATCCGGCGAGTTATCGGACGAAAGATCAGCTCGAAAAATATCGGCTCGACGATCCGATCACGCGGTTGCGGGCGCAGCTCACGCGCGAAGATAAACTGACGCACGAGCGCTTCGATCAGATGGACAAAGAAGCGAAGGAGACGGCGGTGGCCAGCGTGAAGTTTGCCGAAGAGAGCCCGGAGCCGCCCCTCGAAAAGCTTTACGATTACACCTACGCGATGGAGCCGGCACGCCCTCGCGCCGGAGATCCAGGCTCCGCAACAGCTGACCGGCCCGAGGGCGGGCCCGCTCCAACGGAAAAAGCGACCGCGTGAGAGAGATCACTTACCGCCAGGCGCTCAACGAAGCGCTCGCCGAGGAAATCGAGCGCGATCCCAATGTTTTCCTGATGGGGGAAGAAGTCGCCGAATACAACGGCGCCTACAAAGTGAGCCAGGGTTTGCTCGAACGCTTCGGGCCGAAGCGCATCATCGACACGCCGATCAGTGAGAATGGTTTCGCGGGATTGGGCGTGGGCGCGGCCATGGTCGGGTTGCGGCCGATCATCGAATTGATGACCTTCAGTTTTTCTTTCGTGGCATTCGACCAGATCGTGAACAACGCGCCGAACATGCTCACGATGTCGGGCGGACAATTCAATATCCCGATTACTTTTCGCGGACCAAACGGTCCGGCGCATCAACTGGGCGCAACCCATTCGCACGCCACCGAATGTCTTTACGCGAACGTGCCCGGTTTAAAAATCTGCACTCCCGCCACGCCCCGCGATGCGAAAGGTCTGCTCAAGACCGCGATCCGCGACAACAACCCCGTGCTGGTTCTCGAGGTGGAGCTTCTCTACAGCTCAAAGGGAATGGTCGAAGAGGAAGACGTTGAACTTCTGATCCCGTTAGGTGAAGCGGAAGTGAAACGGGAAGGCAGCGATGTCACCATCATTTGCTATGCGCAAACTGTTCCGCTCGCGCTCGCCGCGGCGGAGACTCTCGAGAATGACGAAGAGATCAGCGCCGAAGTGCTCGACCTGCGTTCGATCAAGCCGCTCGATCTCGACGCCATCCTGAAATCGGTTTCGAAAACGCATCGCGTGGTGATTGTCGAACAGGACCGGCCTTTCTGCGGAGTGGGCGCGGAAGTTTCCTACCGAATCCAGAAGGAAATGTTCGACGGACTCGACGCGCCGATCCTGCGAGTCGCCCAGGAAGATGTTCCGATGCCGTATAACGAGCGGCTCGAAAAGGCGGTTCTGCCGAGCGCGGAGAAGTTGATCGCCGCCGTAAAGAAGGTTTGCTACACCTAACGACTAATCGCCATGCCTGAGATTCAAATGCCGAAGCTGAGCGACACGATGACGGAGGGGACGCTCGTCGCCTGGAAGAAAAAGAAAGGCGATAAGGTATCGGCGGGCGACGTGATAGCGGAGATCGAGACCGACAAGGCGACGATGGAATGGGAATCGCCGGAAGATGGAACGCTCACGGAAATTTACGTGGAAGAAGGCGGCAAGGTGAACGTCGGCGACAAGATCGCGTTCATCGGCGGTGAAGGCGAAACCGCGCCGGCTGCAGCAAAGGAAGAAAAGAAAAAACCGGAGCCGGAGGCGAAAGAAGAAAAAAAGCCGGCGCCAAAAAAGAAGGAGCAGGCAGAGACCGAGAAGCCCGCGCCCGCCGAGGACAAGGAAGAAGAGACGGCTCCGCCGCAGGAAAGCGAGAAGGCCGAGAAGAAACCGTCGGAAGAAAAAAAACCTGCGGCGACAGCAAAACCCGCCACCGAACCCAAAGCCGAAAGCGGCGGCGAAGCGCGGGTAAAAGCTTCACCCCTTGCCAGAAGAATCGCGGCCGAGCTGGGCGTTGATCTTTCCGCGATAAAAGGGACCGGCCCCGATGGTCGCGTGACCGAAAGCGATGTCCGCGCCGGGGCGAAATCGAAAGGCGCGGCGCCCGCTGCTGCAGCTCCGCGGATTCCAGCCGGAGAAGGTTCGCGCATCAACCTCAGCGGCATGCGCAAAGTGATTGCGGAAAGATTGGTCGCGAGCAAAGGACCCGTGCCGCATTTCTATTTGAACATCGAGATCGATGCCGGGCCCTTGATGAGCGCCCGCGCCGAATTGAAGTCGGCCGGCGAGAACAGCGACACTTCCAAGATCACGGTGAACGACTTTGTCTTGAAGGCTTCCGTCGCCGCCGCGGTCAAGGTTCCCAAAGCAAATGCCTCCTTTGATGGCGACGCCATTGTCCAATACAACGACGTCAACCTTGCGATCGCCGTCGCGATCGAGGATGGGCTTGTTACGCCAGTCATTCGCGCGGCCCAGGGTAAGTCGTTGCGTGAAATCAGCGAGGCTATGAAGGATCTCGCGCACCGCGCCCGGCACAAGCGGATGAAACCGGAGGAGTTCCAGGGCGGAACGTTCACTGTCTCAAATCTCGGGAGCTACGGCATCGACAATTTCTCCGCCATCATCAATCCGCCGCAGGGCTTCATCTTATCCATCGGCGCTATCGTGAAGAAGGCCGTGATCGATGACTGCGATCAGATCGTGCCCGGTCAGCGCATGAGCATCGGGATGAGTTGCGATCACCGTGTAATCGACGGGGCGCTTGGCGCGGAATATCTGAAAGAGCTTCGGCACCTTCTGGAAAATCCGTCGCTGTTGCTGATATAGTCGTTAGGCCAATGGAAACCGGCCCACCCGAGAAAAGTTTCCGGGTCGTGCCGTTTTCAATTCACGCCACGCGCGGGTTGCTGCGCGACCAAGGTTCCCGCCGGAAAACCATGGCGATCTCGTTGCTTGTCGCGGTTCTCATCCTCGTCGCCGGGCTAACGTTCCTGCGGCCGTCGCTCGACCCACACGAGCACCCCTGGAGGTTCATTCTCTTCTGGTGTGCGTGCGCTTGGGAGACCTTGCTGGTCTTGCTGCTGGCCCTGCTCGATATGCTCCTTATCCGAACGCAGGCGCGCGCGGCGCGAAAGCTCTTTCGCGAAGAGTTTTCCAAGAGGGAACCTTCTGAACCCTCCGGCACACCCCCGGAAAAATAATGCTCTTACGCTGGCAAGCGAAAGCGCGGCCACCGCCAGACGCCGGCAACCAAAATTATAAGCGACCCAACACTGAGTGCCATGCCGGTGACCAGGTAGGGATTGCGATAACTTAGTTCCAGCTTGTGTTCGCCAGCATCCAAGGCCACGCCGAGTAACCCAATGTCCGCTTTGAGCACGACTGCGGGCCGGCCATCCTGCGTAGCATGCCACCCGCGATCGAACGGGGTTTGGACTACGAGCACGCTCTTACGCTCGAGAACTACTTTGCCTTCTATCCGCGTCTGTTGGAAACCAGTGAGATCAAGACCCACCTTCCGGCGGGCGCCGACGACTTCGGCCAACGATGAGCTCCTGATCTCCTGTTCCAAATCCGAAAGGGCGATTGGCGAAAGCCCTAGCTTCTCCCCTTCGATTTGGTCCGAGAGAACGACCGCACGCAAAAGAACTTCTGGCTTTTCACCTGGGAAGAGCTTGAGGAAAACATCTTTCGGAATGTAGCGATCGAACGCGAGTCCGAGTGAAAGGAACCGGGCATTGCGAAAGAGATAGTCTCGGTCGTAGCGCTTCATGAATTCGTATTGCACGGCTTGCTGGAGGGGAATCGGATTGTCGGTCAGCGCATATTTTTCACCCGCAAAGAGAGAGAGAATGGGATCATTCAATAAGCCGACGGAATACCGTGTCGCAATTTCGGAGTTGGGCGGGATCGCTTCTACCGCGATGAGAAAATCGATATAGTTGCGGTTATTGAACGAGCTGTAGTAGGAGGTGCCGTAGTAACCAAAGACCATCGCGTCGTTAAGACCCGGCAATACTCCCGGGCTCGATGAACGGAGTTTCGTGACGCGATAAAAGCTGCTGCCATCGCTAGCCTTGATGTCGCGAAGCGCCTCTATCGTTTCATCGTTGTAGCCCACACGCTCCTTGAGCTCCTGTTTACTAACCGTGCTCCGGTTCGAAACTGTAATTCGATCGAAGAGGATGAGTTCAAAGGCGACCAGGGCAACGATGATCCATCCCGTGATCTTCGTTTTCCTCAACCACTGACCCGCTCCAAGCAGGCCGGCGTAGCAAACCAGAAAGATGGCGGCCTGTCGTTTCAGCGCGGGATCGGTGAGGCTCCGCATTTCGTCCACGGGCAAATAGAGCGCTCCGACGACGACAACGGTTGTGACGGTGAGAAGCCACAGGTTTAGAGGACGGCCTTCAATATGTCGCGAAAAAGCTATCGCGCTGAGAGTGATCAGCCCAAGAATCGAGAAGAGCGAAAGGGCGCGGTAATAGTCGCCCTGAAAAAGCCAGAAGAGGTATCTGAGCCAGGGAATAATCATGGTGAGGAGCAGGCTCGCCACGAACAATCCATAGACTAGTTGAGGCCGTCGTCTGGCGCCGACGAATACTTGGGGGACGATAACAAGGCAGAGCAACCCGCAATAGGTCAAAGGGGCCTCCAGATAGTTTCCCCATCCGCGAAAGGCATCCGCGGTGCCGAGAATATCATTAGCGAAAGGCTTCAGGGCGGCGGTGATGTAATGCAGGCGCGATTCTAAAACGAACACCGGAAAAGCATTCAGCCTTGCAGCGAAGGAGGCGCCTGATCCGCGCGGACTGTTCAGAATTGCGTATAGGTTCGGGAGCGTAATAATCGCGCTCAGGCTAGCGCCGAGAGTAGCACTGCCGGCGAGCAGCAAAGAAGTCCGTAAGAGGATTCGAGGTTGCCATCCGTATTGTCCGAAAAGCCTCGCCGGCACGTAGAGCAGCAGGAACAACGCGCCGAGGTAAAGATGGAATGCATCTACGGCGCCCAGTAGAGCGACGACCGGAACGAGAACAAACCATCGGCCGCGTTTCAGAGCTATTTCAGTGGCGAAGAGAAGTCCGCTAAAGCAAACAACCTCGTCCGCCAGCGGATACCAGCAAGTGCCCATGCACATGTAAGCCGAGAAGGAGATTAGCAACGAACCGAGAAGCGAGGCGGCCGGATGCAAACCACGAAGACGAAGAAAGTGAAAGAATAACAGCCCTGCGATAAGGACTTTCGCCAAATGTTGAAAGACGAGCGCCTGCGCGATCAGCGTTCTGGGAAGCCAGGTAACAGGTTCCAGGATCAAGTAACCCGCCAGGTAGGAAAGATCCTGTCCCATGCCTGTGGAAAAGGACCAGGAAGGAAAGCCGTGGCTGCGCACGTAGTCCGAGAGGTGAACAAAAGAAGGATAGTAATCGTTGAGCGAGTCGCTGCCGGCGTCCTTAAAAAGGAGCAAGGCATCGCCAAAGAGGAAGTCGCGAAAAATGAACGCAGCCACGAGCAGCAGGATTGCTCCGACCATCAAGAGAAGGAGCGTCGGTGGTTTATCTTTCATGCTAACCTTCGCTAGGGAGAAGCAGAGCTGGGGCGGTTGTCACGAAAGGGGAGATTCGAGCGATAGAGTTCGCGTTGTGCCCGAATGGAGTCAGCCAGCGAGAAATTTCCCTGATCGATGGCCAACTGTAATGCGCGCTCCGCCGTCGTCACGGCATCAGGACAGCGACCACTCTCAGCAAGCGCAGCCGCCAGGGTGGCTAAGGTCCGGGGCTGCCTGTTGCCGGTCAGCGAAACCGCGCGTTGTGCCATGGCGATCGCCTTCTCGCCGTTGCGCATTGATGGCTCCGACGCGGTGGCCAGGATCCATGCCATGTTATTCAGGACGTCGGTGTCGTCGGGGTTGATTTCCAAAGCCTTCTTGTAATGAGCGAGGGCTTCCTGGATGCGACCCATCTGGAGAAAGGTGTTGCCCAGATTGTAATGCGCATCGGCGTGGTTCGGATCGATTTCCAGCGCCCTTTGCAAATGAGTCACCGCTTCGTCCAAGCGTCCCATTTGCAGAAAGGCCAGGCCCAGACTGGCGTGCGCGTCGACCGAATCGGGCTGGAACTCCACGGCCTTTTGCAAATAAGTCACTGCCTCCTCCAACCGCCCCACTTGCAAAAGAGCTACGCCCAGAGACAAATGGACAGAGGATTGCCTGGGTTGGATCTCGAGTGATTTTTGCAAATGAGCCAGCGCCGCATCTGTTTTCCCAATCTTTAACAAGATAGCTCCGAGAGAAGCGTGGACCATGGGTTGGTTAGGGTCGATTTGCAAAACCCGTTCGAAGCGTGCGATGGCCTCGGTGGTCCTGCCGAGTTTATCAACGGCTTCCCCGAGATTCAGTTCGGCAATAACATTGTCCGCAGTGTGGGAGAGCGCCTCACTCCAGAGAGATTCGCTATTCCGCCAATAAGAAGCCTGGATGCGGGCGGAGACGGTTAGGCTAATCAGGATGGTCCCGGAGAGGATGGCGAGAAAAACGCGACGATACCTCCAGCGGATGCAGAAGTCGGCTGCGGCCCATGCGATCAGCAGATAGAGTCCAATCTGGGGAAGATAGGTGTAACGATCGGCCCGCGCTTGATTGCCTACTTGAATAACCCCAATGACCGGTCCGAGCATTATTAGATACCACAACCAGCCGGTCACCAGGTAGCGGCGCTGGCGCGCGACAAAGAGCATTGCGGAAATGCCCAGCAATAGAATCCCGGAAAACAGAAGGTTGGGGATACTAAGGCGGGCGGCGTCCCAGGGATAAAAAACCGCCAGATTCGACGGCCAAAACATCTGGACCAGATAGTCCTTATACGCGACGACGGCGTTGCCCACGCGCGAGGGCAATGAGAACGCCGTGAGTGGTCGCAGGGCTGCGTTCTGGGCGAAGACCGTCATAACGCAAGACGCAAGAGACAACGCGAAGAGAGGTAATTTTTCGAGGACCAGCGGCCGCGCGATTTTGAGGGTAAGGCCGTTGCCTGCGCGCTGAGCGAAACGCTTTAGAGGCCAGTAATCGAGCAGCAGCAGGACAAATGGCAGGGTAACCAGCATCGATTTGCACATCAGGCCGCATCCAAACAGGATGAAGACAAGGGCGTAGCGTTTGGCTGACCACGTGCCGCGCGCATAGCGGACGTAGGCTCCAATTGTCAGGATAAAGAACAAGCCGCTGAGCACATCCTTGCGTTCCGAGATCCATGCGACCGATTCCACATGCAATGGATGGATCGCAAAGAGCGCTGCCACGAAGGCGCTGCGCCAAAGAGCGCCCGTCATTTGCCGCACCAGTAAGAAGAGCAGGACGGCGTTCGCGGCATGGATCGCCACGTTGGTGGCGTGGTGTCCACCTGGACTTAAGCCGTAAAGCTGGCAGTCCAGCATGTGCGAAATCCAAGTCAGGGGATGCCAGTTAGCGGCGTGCGAATGGGTGAATGCCCGAACGATGCCTGTCAGCGTCAGCCCATTCGTGACCCCCGGGTTCTTATACACATATTCGCCATCATCGAAATTGATGAAGTCGAAGTAAGCAGTTTGACCGAAAACCACCCAGGTTATCGCGATGAGAAAAATGCAGATGCTGAGAAGGCGCAGGCGCTCACGTGAAGCGCCTGGCTGAATGGCGGCGGTTTCCCCCCGATCGATCGGATTCTTTCCTCGCTGGCGCATTTAAGTGGCGTAACCATGCAGCCCAGCCTTTCGCGCGGTCAATTCCAGACTCGCAAGATATGCAGTTGGGACGGATATTCCTTGCCGTGACCAAAGATTCTGGCGGAGCGGAAATTTCGCGCGGCAAATGGAAAACGCGCGAAGAAATGGAATCGGACGAGCATCGGGTGCTGGCGCCGTTTGCGCAGAAATCCGGCGACTCGCGCGGGCGAAATTATCCCGAGCCGAGTCATGATTTCCGCACGGAATTTCAGCGCGACCGCGCGCGGATCATCCATTCGCGCGCTTTTCGCCGGTTGGAATATAAGACGCAGGTTTTTCTCAACGGCACCGGCGATCATCTGCGGACGCGGCTGACGCATTCGATCGAGGTTGCGTCGATCAGCCGCACGATCTCGCGCGCTTTGTCGTTGAACGAGGACCTGGCCGAAGCGATCGCGCTCGCGCACGATCTGGGGCATTCGCCTTTCGGACATTCGGGCGAGGAGATGCTGGCCGAATGCATGCGCGAGCACGGCGGCTTCGATCACAACAAGCAAAGCCAGCGTGTGGTGGAGTTGCTCGAGGCGGCGTATCCGGGGTTCCCCGGTTTAAACCTGACGTTCGAAGTGCGCGAAGGGCTGCAAAAGCACCAGGCCTTTTACGATCCGCCGCCGGAAAAAGGGAACGCCACGCTTGAAAAATACCATTGTCCCTCGCTCGAGGCGCAGATCGCGAATCTGGCGGACGAGATCACTTATTATAGTCACGACCTCGATGACGCGGTCGATTTCGAAATCCTGAGCACGCCGCAGTTGGAGGAGACCGCGGTCTGGCGCGGGAGCCATGAGTCGGTCGCCCGCCGTTACCCCGATGTCCGCGAACCGGAGCTGCACAAGCTGATCATTCGCGACATCATCGACGTGCAAGTGCGCGACGTCGTTACCAGCAGCTCGGAAGCGATTGCGAAGGCCGGAGTGCAGAGCGCGGACGAGGTGAGGCGGCAGCCGGTTCCGCTGATTTGCTACAGCGACAAGCTGCTGGAAGCGAATCGGGAACTGCGGCGCTTTCTATATAAGAATGTCTATTACCATCCGCGGGTGGCGGAGGTGAATCAGCTGGCGTGCGAGATGTTGCGCGCGGTTTTCGAGGCGTACGTCCTGAATCCCGAGCTGCTGGGCGACGCGGCGGCGAAACGGATCGAGAGCGAAGGACTGCACCGGACGATTTGTGATTACATCGCCGGCATGACGGACCGGTACTTATTAGAGGAACACGCGCGGCTGAAGGCGGCGAACTAGATCCGTTACGAGGCCGTGCTGCCGGTCTCTTCATTCAAATACTGAATCACGAGGCGGAGCCGCTGATTCACCGCGACTTCTTCCAGCACCTGCTGCCGGCGGAGCGGCTCGTTGATGAAGGTCGCGGCCATCAGGTCGGCCAGCATTTCCGCGTCGCCCAAGTGGGAAAGATACTGGTCCACTTTTTCAGGGAGCTGCCGGCCCTTGTCCTTCAGCTTGGAATAAAATTCGAGCACTTTTGCCCCCAGCGCATCGGTCTCGACGGAGGGGGCCGACTTGGATTTCACCGGCTCAATCCGCGCAATGGGAAATGGCGCCGTTTGTTCGAACCCGGTAAAACGGACGCGCTGCAAACCTTGGAGGATCAGGTTCGAAGTGCCGTCGCCGCGTCCGACGCAGGCGCGGATTAGACCGACGCCCGCCGTGTGAAAAAAATCGTCAGCCGACTTCCATTCGGTCCGCTGCGGGTTGACGAGCGCGACGCTAAACATCCGGTGCTGACGCAGTGCGTGATCGAGCATCGCCTGGTAGCGCGGCTCAAAAATATGCAGCGGCAAGAGCGCGTGTGGGAAAAGCAACGCGCCGGAAAGCGGCATCACCGGCACTCGATCGGGCAGCGTGATGGAATGATCCATGAGATTATTTCAATGCCTGGCGCCACTGCGCGATAGAAAGCTGGCCCTCGATCTGCGCCGCTCCAAGGTAAGCGTAGTTTAGAACCGACCCGCGTTTCGCGCACCACAAACGCGCGGCCCGCCCCAGCTTGCCCATTCCCATCACGGCGGTTTTCATCTTGCGCCGGTGGGATAAGAAAAATTCCTGCAACCTCGCCAGTTGCTCCGGTGTGTCGGTTGTGGTCGCGATTTTCAAGAGATCGGCGCCTAACGACTTTGCCGCGCGCGCGATCTCGTCGAGGTTCGCGACGCTGGGCGTGCCGCTGAAATCGTGAAATGAAATGATCGCGCGAATGTTTTTCGCGCGAGCGGCTGCCAGGATCGCGGCCGACGAACTGGCCGAGCGAAGTTCGACATCCAGATAGCTTGCGTGGCGCAGGAACCTCCGCAACAAAGCGCGGCGCCTGGCGGGCGGTAGATGATTCGCGCCGCCTTCTCGCGGATGGCGCGCCGTAATGATCAGCGGCGCCGGAAGTTCCTCGATCTCGCGCTGAACGGTATCGAGGTCTGCGACCAGCGCGTCCAATCGCAGTTCAAATAAATCCGGCGGATTACGCATCCGAAGCGCGCGGTAAAAATCCGGCAGCGAAAAAATCACGCCAACGATTTGCGGAGCAGGCGACTTGGTCATTCGGGGCGAAGAACATGGCGGTCGAGCATGCGCTCCAAGTATTTCGCAATCAAATCGAACTCGAGATTAAGCAGATCGTCAGGCCGCGCGACCGCGAGATTCGTGTGCGTCCGGGTGTGCGGGATGATCCAGACCGCAAAACTGTTCTGCGAAACTTCCGCGACTGTCAGACTGATTCCGTTGACCGCGATGGATCCCTTGAAGGCGACGTAGCGCGCAAACTCGGCCGGCAATTCGATCTCGATCCGTTGATCGGGGCCCTTCATTTCCGAAGCGAGAATGCGCGCGGCGCAATCGACGTGACCCTGGACGAAATGGCCGCCCAGACGGCCGTCGGCCGGAAGCGCGCGCTCGAGATTTACCCGACTATCGCGGCGCAGCGACTTCAAGTTCGTGCGCTCGAGCGATTCCTCCAGCAGATCGAAAGCGAGCTCGGGGCCGCGATGGTCCGCGACCGTGAGGCAGCAGCCGTTCACCGCGATGCTGTCGCCGGCGCGCGTCGTTTCCGCGACATTGGGCGCCGCGATCCGAAGGCGCGTGCCGCGATCGGTCGTCTCCATCCCCAGGACGCTGCCGACTTCTTCAATCAGACCGGTGAACATTTCTCAAGGATGGCAACGAACTCTCGCGAAGCAAACGCGGCGGACCTCCCGAGCGATCACGATTTCCGGAAAAACAGGATCGAGATGAGGACGAAGATCGGAACCAGCGCAGGCAATGCGAATTTGAAAACGTAACCGAAGAAGCTGGGCGTCTTCACGTTTGCGTGCTCGGCGATCGCCTTGACCAGCAGGTTCGGGCCGTTGCCGATGTAAGTCAGCGCACCAAAACAAGTGGCGCCTAACGAGATCGCGACGAGTTGATGATCGTGCGCCGCGAGAAAGGCCGACATGTCTCGCGCGCTCTCCATGCTCAGACCGTGCAGTCCGAGCGCGCCCGCGAGAAAAGTGAGATAAGTCGGCGCGTTATCGAGCAACGCTGAGAGTACGCCGGTTCCCCAGTAGAATTGCAAATCCGAGTGCAGGCCGAGATCGCCGGCGTGAGTTTCCATGTAGTCGAGGACTGGAATCATCGTCCCGAAAATGCCGAGGAAAATCCACGCCACTTCTTTGATCGGAACGAAACTGAACTCGTTCGCGCGATGAACCCGGCGGGGTGTGATGAAATAGGCGGCGGATGCGATTGCCGTCATGATCAGTTCCCGCCAGCCGGCCGGCGCGGCGATGAGAGCAGCGAGAAGCGCCAGCAGAAAAACGAGGTTGATCCCGCCCTCGCATTTCCAAGTCCCGGCGGAACTCGCGGTCCGGGCGCGCTTGCGATTATGCAGCGTGTCCATGACGAAAAAGAGAACGAGCACGGCGCCGAGCGTAATGCCCCAGGGCAACCAGCATCGTTGCAGCGCCCACCAGAACGGCACGCCTTTGAGATAGCCGAGAAACAATGGCGGGCCGACTGGGAGCAGCGCGCCGCCGATGTTGCTTACGATGAAAATAAAAAACGCGAGGTGGATGCCGGCAAAGTGGTTTCGGTTCATCGCGATCCAGGGACGGATGAGCAACATCGAGGCGCCCGTGGTTCCGATGAAATTGCCGAGCAGTGCGCCGCCCAGCAAAAAGGCGGTGTTCACAATCGGCCGTCCGTGACCGCGGACGCGCAGATGAATGCCCCCGGCTACGACAAAAAATGCGCCCACCACGATCATGAAACTGACGTATTCGAACCCGGCGTGCAGGACGCGGCTTCCGGAGTTCAAGGCGAAGACATAATACGAGGCCGTGATGGCGGCGAGTCCGGCGCAAAGTTTGTGATAATGGATTTCCCAATGATGTCGCAGCACGATCGGCGCGAGCGCGATCGCCAGCAGCAGCACCGGGAAGGGAAGCAGAATCAGGGGATTTGGTTCTGGGTGAACCATCGGCATCGGAAATTACCGGTTGGGCCGTCCCAGGAAACGAATGATGAGAACGATCGCTGAGAGCGTTGTGGTCAAGGCCGCGGAGAGCAGACAGAAATCGCAAAAAGCGTGAAGGACGAAAGCTTGAAGATAGATAAGCCAACACGTCACCCCCAGCATCCCGCCGACGAGCCAGAGAAGCAGGCGTCTCGTCCACCGGCGACCAAAGCCGGAGAGCGTCGCGAGACTAAAGGCGCTGAAATAGGCGACTGCACCGAAGACCGCGAGCGGGATTTTGCCGACGGCAGCGTAGGCGCTGGTGAGGACCGTCTCACAACCGCCGGAGGCGAGGCAGTCCACATCCTGCCCAGTGAGATGATGCACCGTCAGATAAATCGAATCGCTTAACCCAAGCAGCGCAATCAGAGCGGCCAGGGCGTAAAGAGAAGTTTCCAGGCGCCGAGGCCGCCTGATTGGCGATTTGCCATTGCGATCGGCGGCCGGCGGATCAGGCTCCTTCACGATTTCATTTTTGAGTTCCCAAGGCGGCATCGATGGCCGCATGCAAATTTTCATCTGTGATGGGACGCGCCGTCATGCGGTCCCCATTGATGAAAACGCTCGGTGTTCGATCCAGCTCGAGGGACGTGACGCGATCGCGATCAGCCGCCATGCGTTTTGTGACTTCTTCGCTGTCCATATCTTTTTGGAATCGCTCCATGTCCAATCCAAGTTTCGCAGCGCACTCGACCAAGGCCGCGCGTGTATTCGAGGCGTTCAGCCAAACAAGGCGATTCTCATAAAGTGAATCGTGCATTTCCCAAAAATGCCCTTGCAAACCCGCCGCCTCCGCTGCGCGCGCGGCCTCGGGCGCCTTCGTGTGTTTGGTCAGGGGATATTCGCGGAACGTCACCGACAAACGGTCCCCGTAATCAGCTTTCGCCTTTTTCAAGATCGGGTAGAACAGGGAACAGGGAATACATTCGAAGTCACCGAATTCCTCGAGCAAGACGGGCGCTTTCGACGGACCACGAACGTGCGGCGGCGCCGCCCCTGGCAGGCCGAACGCAAGTTTACCCGTGCGAGCGGTGGGCTGATCTTGATTATTTTTGTAAAGCTCAACTCCGGCCACCGTCGAGATGAGAAAAACTGCGACGATGATCGCGTACGGTAAGTAACGTTTCATGCGAGCAGACACTTTTTTTTGGGAAGGCAATCTGGCGGGCGCCTTCCATTATTTCCAGTCATTTCGTCGCCGCTCCGAGGCGAGCAGTCGTTAGGCCGGACCAACTGGCCCTGGAGAAGAAATATTTTGCGACGCTTCGATTCATTGGATTACCCGCGGAGGCAAGAAATTCCTCCAAAAAAAGCCGAAAACAGGCTTGACGGAGCTGCCGGCCCGACATCACTCTTGGCGCGTTCGTTCAAAATATTTCAAGAAAAGTGAAAAAAAGGCTTGTCAGCCCTCTTAAACGTCGTTAATCCTCACCGCCAAACCTAACCAAACCAATGGAGAAACTAATGATAAGATACGTACTGAACACGTTAGGATCCTTCCGCTCGGCTCTCGCAGTCGGCGTCGGACTTCCTTTCCTCATCGCCGCGAGCGCTTACGCGCAGGCGCCGGCCCCGGCCCCCGAAGCGACAACCGAACGAGTCATCGTCACGGGGTCATACATTCCGACGGCGGAAACGGAATCGGCCCTGCCGGTCACCGTTTACACGGCGGAAGTCCTGAAGAAACAGGGCGCCAATACGCCTGTTGAAGGAATTCGCCAGCTGCCTTCCTTCGTCGGAAATGCAGCGACGGAAAACGATTCCAACGGCGGCGACGGCACCGCGACTGTCAATTTGCGCGCACTCGGCTCGGCGAACGTGTTGATCCTCATCAACGGACGTCGCGCGTTTGAGTATGCCGACATTAACCTTATCCCGATCGGCGGCCTGGCGCGCACGGAGATCCTGAAAGACGGCGCGTCCGCCGTTTACGGTTCCGATGCAGTGGCAGGTGTCGTTAACTTCGTCCTGCTCAATGGGCCGGGTGAAAAGCCATATGAAGGTGCGGAACTTTTCGCGTTTTACGGCAACACCACTGAAACGGATGCGCACGTTCGCCAGGTTTACCTGCGCGGCGGTGTGACCGGTCTTGATGGTAAAGTCTCCATTGCCGCGTCCGGCGAATATTATTCCCGCGCGAACCTTTATTCCAGGGACCGCGCTCTTGTCGCCGGCACCGGGGATAACAGCAATAACCCAACTGGCGCGGGCCGGGGCGGTTTGAATGGTAACAGCCCGACCTTTTCGGGCCGCATTACTGTGGGCAGATTGGAACTGCTTGCCCCTGGCGCAGCCTCTACATCGACCCCCACGATCGGTGCGCTCGTTCTCCAAAATCTATCGAACAATGCGCCAGTCGGAATGCCGCCTGGGACGACCCGTCAACCGAGTATTCTTACTCCAGGGTTTACGGCGGGCAGCTATCGGGACTTTGAGAACCTCGCTGGCGAGTCTGGTCACGATCCGAGCCGGTTCAATTTCCGGCTTACTACTCCGGCAATTCCTGCCATGGAAAAGGCCAGTTACTTTGTCACGGGCCGCTACAAAATATTCGGCGACGGCATGCAGCTCTATGGAGATATCATGTATTCCAAGAGCAAGCAGGACAACGGTCTCGCAGCCGCTCCGTTCACTTTCTCGAGCGCAGCAAACGGGGATCGGGCCGCAATCGCGGGTTCGGTGTTCAACCCCGTGGGTATCGATCCTAATACTGGGGTCAACGCTCTCACTTCACTGTCGTACCGCCTGCTCAACGAGTTGGGCCCTCGCCGGTCGTTCTTCGATCACGATGGCTACCGTTACATCGCCGGGCTTAACGGCGACTTCAACATCAAGGACAACGGTTTCATCAGCCGCTTTGGCTATGATACGGGCTTCGTTTATGAGCGTTTTGACGAGCTGAAAATAGACAGCGGCGACGCCACCCGTACCGCGCTCCGCAATGAAATCATCGCCGGCAACTTCGATCCGTTTATCGGAATTGCTGCGCCGGTCACTGGAACCGCTCCGACCTTTAACGGGAATGGAGTTCAGACTGGCACTCGCGCCTACGACAACCGCGCCGCGGCACTCCGCAGCAGCTACATCGGGCACTCGGAATTCTACGAGCGCGATTTTTTGTATGATGCAAAGGTCAACGCACACCTCTTCCCGAATCTTTGGGATGGTGGTTGGGATATTGCGGCGGGTTACGAGCATCGCCAGGTCCAGCAACACTCGGTCCCCGACCCAGTGCAGGCGGCGGGCGATCAACTTGGATTCAACCAGGCGCCTAACACGAAGACCAAGCAGGAAGTCGATTCCGTCTTCACCGAGCTGAGTATTCCGATCATCACCTCCACGATGAACATTCCGTTCGCCCGCTCCCTCGACCTGTCGATCGCGTGGCGCTACGAGAAATTCGACGATAACGATCAGTACAACAAGAGGAAGGCAAGCTTCGACAACGTGAATACGAATGAAGACTTCGGCGGCACTCCGCGTGTCTCGATTCGCTATCAGCCGATTCCAGACCTGACTCTGCGTGCAACCTGGGGCCAATCATTCCGGTCGCCAAGTCCAACCGCGCTGTTCAATCCGATCGCACAGAACTTCCCACAGGTGTTCGATCCTTTGAAGGGCGCCACGCTGCAGCCGCCAAGAGGTGTCTGGCAGGGTGGAAACGTGACCTTGATACCGGAGAAAACGGATGCTTACTCCGCCGGATTGGTCTATACGCCCAAGTGGCTGCCTGGTTTCACGATGACGGTCGACTGGTATCAGGTCTTCACCAAGGACTTGATCCTGGGTGCGGCTGACTTCGCGCAGTTGGCGCTGACCATCAACGGAGAGAGCGGCGGCGTAGCCCTCGTAGATCCGGACGGTTGCGGCGGCGGTTCTGGCGCGATCGTTGCGACGGGCGGCCCAGCGGTGGGCGTCACTCGTGATCCGAATACCGGCAACGTGGATTGCATTGACTCACTGAACTCGAATGCCGGTAAACGCCTCGTCCAGGGTGTGGACGCCACGGCAGTTTATGAAATCCCGACCGAACGTTGGGGCAAGTTCACGTTCTCGGGCGGCTACAACCACTTCTTCACCTGGAAGGCTGAGCCGGTCCCCGGAGCGGGCACCTTCAGCTTCCTCGGGAATTATGTGAACAGCACACGGCCGCTCGCGCCTGGTGCGATTCCATGGAACAAGGGGTTTGTCCGCGGGGAATGGGAATGGAGACATTTCGATTTCGTCATGACTGGCAACTATATCGGCGACTTCCGGGATGACCCGGCCTTCGACGGTATCGTTCGCACTCACCCAAAGAACGTGAATAGCTACATCACGCTCGATATGCAGTTGAGCTACGAGTGGGTGAAGCCGCCTGCCGAGCCAGCGCCTTATGTCAAGGAATCCAAAGACAGCAAGAGCGTGGCGCAGACAGAAGCAGCTGTTGCATCCATCTGGCAGCGTATGCTCTGGGGCACGAGACTGACGGTGGGCGTCAATGATGCGTTCGATCGCTACCCGCCGTCGGCCATCGGAGCGTTCAACGACAACTACGACACGTCGCTCTACACGATCCGTAATCGTTACTACTACGTGAGCTTGAGCAAGAAGTTCTAAGCGAGACTAGACATTCAATCACAAAGGCGGGTGGCAGAAATGCCACCCGCCTTTTGTTTGTACTTCGCACTTATCTCGCGCCAATACACTGAAGTGAAAAGCGCGCACGATAGGGTGCGCGATTTGCGCGACGCGAAGAGTTAAACACCATACCATCGACAATGTTCAGGCGGAATGCGCCATGCGCGCACTTCGCCTTTTGTTTGCGGGCAGGATCGACAACGTTTATTTGCCTATTTGTTTTTAGCAAGCCAACAGACAGAAGCTTGCGCCACTCGACTGTGCATCGATAGAAAGGCCGGTATGGAAGCAGAGAAAACGGCCGATTTGAGATCCCCCGATCAGTGGCTGCCAGCGGTGCTGTTGTTGTTCGTCGGCAGCGGCTGCGCGGCACTGATCTACGAAATTGTCTGGTTCCAGATGCTGGAGTTGTTCGTCGGTTCCTCATCGGTGTCGATAGCCGTGTTGCTCGGCACATTTATGGGGGGGATGTGCCTGGGAAGTTTCCTGCTGCCGCGCATCGTCGCCGCAGGTCGGCACCCATTGCGTGTTTATGCGGTATTGGAATTATCCATCGGTGCAACCGGCCTGCTGCTCATCGTGATAATGCCGTTGGTTGGTCGCATCTACACCAGCTGGGGGGGATACGGAGTGACGGGATATCTGCTGCGCGGACTTGTCGCGGCTGTTTGCCTGTTACCGCCGACGCTGGCCATGGGTGCGACACTCCCGGCAATCGCCCGATGGGTGAAAACGACGCGAACGGGTGTGTCGTGGCTTGGCTTTTTTTATGCCGGAAATATTGCCGGCGCTGTTCTGGGCTGTTTGCTGGCGGGATTTTATCTGCTGCGCGTCCACAACATGACGACCAGTACTCTGGTTGCGGTTATTCTGAACATTTTGGTGGGCGGGGCCGCGTTGCTCCTGGCAGCGCGAACGAACGCGAGTGCGACGAGCCAGGAAAACGAATCGCAGGCTGGCGACTCGCCCGCCCAGAAATCCGGCAGCGCGGATACGTTGGTTTACTTCGCGATTGCGCTCTCGGGATTCTGCGCGCTGTCGGCGGAAGTTATCTGGACGCGGTTGCTCGGTCTGTTGTTTGGCGCTTCGACTTATACTTTCTCCATCATTCTCGCGGTGTTTCTCATTGGCTTGGGCATTGGCAGCGGGATTGGCTCACTGGTGGCAAAAACCATCGATAATCCGCGGGTCGCGTTTGGATGGTGTCAGCTTCTAAACGTGCTCGCGATGGCCTGGAGCGCCTGCATGATTATGAGTTCGCTGCCGTACTGGCCGATCGATCTTAGGATCGAAACGAACATCGGGTTGAACTTTCAGCTCGATTTTGCGCGTTGTTTTTGGGCGGCTTTGCCCGGACCGCTTCTGTGGGGCGCAAGTTTTCCGCTGGCAGTTGCGTCGTTAGCGCGGAAGGGCGAGGACCCAGGACGACTCGTCGGCGGGATCTACGCAGCAAACACGGTGGGCGCGATTTTTGGCTCGCTGTTGTCGGGTTTAGTGCTGGTTTATTGGTTTGGATCTCAGCGCGCGCAGCAGATTGTTATCATCTTATCAGCAGTGTCCGGGTTGCTGCTGCTCGGACCGATCGCATTCGCTTCAAAGCGGACGTGGTCGGCAAGGGGATGGCTCGCCCCGGCGGCGCTCCTGATCGCGCTCGGAGCTTCGGCCTGCCTGGTAGCGACCGTACCCAAGCTCCCGGGAATTCTCGTTGCATATGGTCGATTCGCCCCCGTTTGGCTGGGCCACGAAGGTGACATTTTCTATGTCGGCGAGGGACTCAGCTCTTCGGTGGCGGTCTCGCGCTGGGGGGGCGATCGGTTGCTTTATCACAACGCCGGCAAAGTCCAGGCCTCGAGTGTGCCGCGAGACATGCGTTTACAGCGCATGCTGGGGCATTTCACGACGCTAACGCCCAAAGAACCAAAGAAGGTCCTCGTCATTGGCTGTGGCGCTGGCGTTACGGCTGGCGCAGTGAGCATCGATCCGAGGGTTGAGCATCTCGTCATCGCTGAGATTGAGCCGCTCGTGCCGCGGGTGGTTTCGGAACATTTCGGGGAATACAACTTCAATGTCATAAGGAATCCGAAAACCGAGGTAGTAATCGACGACGCGCGCCACTACCTGCTGACGACGCACGAGAAGTTCGATGCGATCACGTCCGATCTGCTTGATTCCTGGGTCAAAGGTACGGCGATGCTTTACACAAAAGAGTTCTTCGAACTCGCAAAGTCGAAGCTCAATCCCGGCGGCGCGGTCACTGTTTGGGTAAATATTAATGAGAGCACCCCGGAGGCCGTCAAGAGTCAGATCGCATCGTTCTTCGAGGTGTTCCCACAGGGGATCATCTGGGGCAATACCCACAAAGGCCTCGGATACGACACCGTCTTGTTGGGCACAGTCGAACCCCCGCACTTCGATGTGGACGAATGGCAGGCCAGGTTGGACCAGCCGGAATATGCCGCCATGAAGAAATCGCTAGAAGAAGTCGGCATTTATTCCGCGATTGAGCTCTTCGCGAATTACGCGGGGCGCGCCTCAGAGTTGAAGCCTTATACAGCGGGCGCACAGATTAACTACGATCGCGACCTGCGCCTTCAGTACCTTGCGGGTCTGGGGTTGAATCGTAATGAGGGCGACAAAATTTACGCTGATATATTGCAGTATAACAAATTCCCGGAAGGACTTTTTAGCGGCTCGGAGGAAACGATGACGCACCTGCGGACTGCAGTTGAGGCCGCTCCTGGGGGAAAACAATGAAAGCATTCGAATTTAAAATCTGTCGAAGTCTGCGGTAATTTATCGCCACAAAAATGGTTAACATCTCCATCGAAAGGGCGAATCCTTTTCGCCGACCGATTTCGTCGCGGCCGCGCTCGGGACTTATGGCAGAAATGCCACCCGCTTTTTGTTTGTATCGCGTGCTACACAGAACTTGTCTTTGTCGAAAATTTGCGTTATCAGATCGCAATGCGACGCAGACGTTGTTGCTGGCAAAGATCGCTCGATCGGAAACCAGCCGGCCAAAAAATTCCACACCTTCACTCCCCTCGATGCTTGATCGCTCGCCTCGCGTCCTGAGAATCTTTTAATCCTGCCGCCCAGCCTAACCAAACCAATGGAGAAACAAATGATAAGAGACACACTGAAAACGTTAGGATCCCTCCGCATGGCTCTCACAGTCTGCGCCGGACTTCCTTTCCTCGTAGCCGCCGGCGCTTACGCGCAGGCGCCATCGCCGGCCGCCGAAGCGACAACCGAACGCGTCATCGTCACGGGGTCGTATATTCCAACTTCGGAAACAGAAACGGGACTGCCGGTAACGGTTTACACCGCGGAGGTTCTGCAAAAGCAGGGTGCCAACACGCCGGTGGAAGGTCTGCGGCAGTTGCCTTCCTTCGTGGGAAATGCCGCAACGGAAAACGATTCTAACGCTGGCAACGGCCAGGCAAATATCAACTTACGCGCGATCGGCCCGGAAAACACCCTGACCCTTGTGAATGGTCGCCGTGCCTTTTTGGGTCTTGGCATCGGAGGACCGGACATCAACGCCATTCCAATCGGCGCTTTGAGTCGCACGGAAGTTTTGAAGGATGGCGCCGGCGCCATTTACGGTTCGGACGCGGTGGCGGGCGTGGTGAACTTCATCCTCCTTGATGGTCCGGGTGAGAAACCATACGAAGGAGCGGAACTATTTACACTCTACGGAAACACCACTGATTCGGACGCTCATGTTCGTCACGTTTATCTCCGTGGAGGTGTCGTGGGTTTGGATGGAAAAGTCTCCATTGCGGCGGCGGGTGAATATTACTCCCGCGCGAACCTGTTTTCACGCGATCGGACGATCGCGGTCACGGGCGACTTGAGCAACAATCCGTCTGGCCTCGGCCTCGGCGGCATCAATAATAACAGCCCGACTTTTGGAGGCCGCGTCGATGTCAACGCTGATGGCGCGCTCGTCGGGCTGCCGACTGGAGCGCTTGTTCTCAGGAATTTATCAGGCGTCGGGAGGACTCCGGCCGATTACCGAGTCTTTGACGATCCGCCCGGAAGTGATGCGTCGCGATTCAACTTTCGCGCTTACACGCCGGCCATCCCTGCCGTCGAGAAGGCGATGTATTACGTCAGCGGACGATACAAGATCTTTGGGGACGGCCTCCAGATCTATGGAGACATCATGTATTCCAAGACGAAGCAGGACAACGGTCTCGCCGGCTCTCCCTTTGCTGTGGGCGGGCAAGATTCCCCCTACAACCCGTTCGGCGCTTTTCTTGACGATGTACGGTACCGCACTGTGCGGGAACTCGGTCTCCGTAAATCTTTCTTTGATAACGATTATTATCGTTACGTGGCCGCGATCAACGGCGATTTCAACTTCAAGGACAACGATTTCATTAGCCGATTTGGATATGATACGGGCTTTGTTTACGAGCGGTTCGACGAGCTGCGCATAGATGGTGGTGACGCTCGGTTTACCCCATTAAGCGACGAGATCACGGCGGGCAATTTCAACCCATTCGTTGGGGTGGCCGGTCCGATTGTAGGCAGCGCGCCTGTCTATACCATTGATCCCGTGACCGGCCTCGCCGTCGCGACTGGGCGAACTCAAGCCTACGACAACACGGCCGCGGCGCTCCGGGCGGCCTACCTTGGCCATTCGGAATTCTACGAGCGTTCCTTTCTCTATGACGCCAAGATCAACATGCATCTGTTCCCGCGACTTTGGAACGGTGGCATAGATCTGGCCGTTGGTTACGAGCATCGTCAGGATCACCAGCACTCGGTCCCCGATCCCGTTCAGGCTTCCGGTGATCAACTTGGATTCGATCAGGCGCCTAATACTAAGACAACGCAAGAGGTCGATTCCGTTTTCACCGAACTTGGTTTGCCGATCATCACATCGACGATGAACGTTCCTTTTGCTCGGTCGCTCGATATCACCTTCGGCTGGCGCTATGAGAAATTCCGCGATCGGGACGATTACTTCAAGACCAAGGCGACTTTCGACAACCCGAATCCGGACGAGGATTTCGGGGGCGCTCCACGCCTGACCCTCCGCTATCAACCCATCGCCGACGTGACCTTGCGTGCAAGCTGGGGCCAATCATTCAGGTCGCCCAGCCCCACGGAACTGTTTAATCCAGTGGCTGAGAACTTCCCTGTGCTCTTCGATCCGTTAAAGGGGAACACGCTCCAGCCCCCGGGAGGTGTTTGGCAGGGTGGAAATCCCACACTGGTGCCGGAGAAAACCGATTCCTATTCGGCAGGCGTGGTTTGGACTCCAAAGTTCCTGCCGGGCTTCAGCATGACGGTGGACTGGTATCAGCTTTTCACCAAAGACCTGGTCTTGAGCGGAGCGGATTTCGCGCAGCTGGCCCTGACCGTCAATGGCAATAGTGGCGGCACCGCCTTTGTCGATCCGGACGGCTGCGGCGGAGGAAGTGGAGCCGCGATCGCGCCCGGTGGGCCCGCCGTGGGCGTCACTCGCACCAACACAGGATTTGTCGATTGTATCGATTCCGTTAACTCCAACGCCGGCAAGCGCCTGGTCCAGGGAATGGATGTCACGGCCACCTACACAATTCCAACCGAACGTTGGGGCCAGTTCACCTTGACCGGCGGCTGGAACCATTTCTTCACTTGGAAAGCGGAACCGATTGCGGGCGCAGGCACGCACAACTTCCTCGGAGACTATGGCAGCAGCGCGTTCCCGCTCGCTCCTGGCGCGATTCCCTTTAACAAGGCATTTCTGCGCGGGGAATGGGAGTGGAGAGGCTTCGACTTTAACGCGACCGTCAACTACATCGGCGATTACGAAGATGATCCTTCATTCATTCTCGGTAACGACGTTGTGGCTGCGAACCCGGGCACTGATGTCGCGCCGAACTTTCAAGTCCATCGGCGGGTGACGAGTTACACAACCCTCGACATGCAGTTGAGCTATGAGTGGAAGAAGCCGCCCGCAGAGCCCGCGCCTTCGGTCAAGGACTCCAAGGACAGTAAGAGCGTGATGCAAACGGAGGCCGCCACCGCATCGATCTGGCAGCGGATGCTCTGGGGCACCAGGCTGACGGTCGGGGTAAACAATGCGTTTGATCGCAACCCGCCGACAGTTCTGGGCGCGTTCAACGACAACTATGACACATCGCTCTACTCGATCCGCAACCGTTATTACTACGTGAGCTTGAACAAGAAGTTCTAAGCTCGGACGACGCAATTATTGCATCAGGCGGGTGGTGGAAACGCCACCCGCCTTTTGTTTTGAGGGACGCCGTTCTGGCTGTGGGTCCCTGCTCGGCCGGGGCATCTCCGCGCGGTTGATTCCTTGCCTTTTCCGGCGGTTTGCACTATCAAACGGCGATGGCGACGCAGCAGGCAATGGCACCGAAACTCGCCTCTGCTCCGAGAGACGTGAGCAAATCTCTTCCTTCAGCCGAGAAGGTAAAATCATCGCCCTGGATTCTCGATCGCTGGCGGGATTTAGTTCTCTTTGTCGGCACGCCGGTCCTTCTGATCCCGATTTTTACTGCGGCCCAGGCACGCTGGAGCGCGCAGGATATCTTTCTTTTTGTCGGCGCCTTCGGCGCGATGGGTCATCACCTGCCGGGGATGATTCGGGCCTACGGGGACCGAGCCTTGTTCGACCGCTTCAAGATTCGATTTGTCGTTGCGCCCCTGGCCATCCTCGCGGTTTGCGTCTGGTCCTCCATCTACGACGTCCAGGCTGTGCAGTTGGTGGCGATGGCATGGGGAATCTGGCATGGGATGATGCAGACTTACGGGTTCTGCCGGATTTATGACGCGAAAGCTTCTGCCAGGGCCGCGGCTCGAGCCCGGATAGACCTGGCGCTTTGCTTTGCGTGGTTCTCGGCGGCCGTGTTGCTCTCGCCAATGCGTTTCAGAACTTTGTTCGAGCTGTACTACGAGAGCGGCGGGCCGGTCGTGGCCTCGGCGGCCGTCGAAGCGATTCGAACCGCGGTGGTGGTCGCGCTGGCGCTCGTGACGGTTGTCTTCTTGTGGCGTCAGTGGAGTGATTGGCGCGCAGCCCGCGGAGCCAGTCCTGTGAAGATCACGCTGCTCGTGAGCAGCATTGCCTTCTGGTGGTATTGCAATAACGGCGTCCAAAATATCCTCGTCGGCATCGCACTCTTCGAAGTGTTTCATGATGTCCAATACCTTGCCATCGTCTGGATCTATAATCGGACTAGGGTGGAGCGCGACAAAAGTATCGGCGGATTTATGCGCTTTGTTTTCCGGCGCAGTGGTGCGCTGATCGGAGTTTACGTTGGCTTGGTTATGGCCTACGGAGCATTCGGTTTAACGTCATCCGCCGTTACCGCATTGTGGATCCGGCACATTTTAATCGGCATCGTGACGGCCTCGGCGTTATTACATTTTTATTACGACGGATTCATCTGGAAAGTCCGTGAAACGCAAACGCGGTCAATGCTTGGAATCGAGGGGGCAGGGGCCGCGGCCCTGGCATCACCTCGATTTTGGCCAGCTTGGTTTCGGCACAGCTTGCGGTGGGTGGCCCTGCTGATTCCCTTTGGAGCACTTTGCGCGGCGCAGTTGGTCGGTCGTGTCGTTCCGCATATCGAGCGAACGGCGAAGGTTGCCGAAGTGCTACCACAGGACGCCGAAGCCCAATTCAACTATGGCAGAGCGTTGCACGAGGCCGGCCGTGTCGAAGAAGCCATCAGGAAGTATGAATTCGCGCTCAGTCGAAAACCTTCTTTGGCGGAAGCAGAATTCCACCTCGGACGCGCCTGGCAAGATCTCGGAGATCTCGACCGCGCGCTCGAGCATTATGAGCGCTGCCTGCTACTGGATCCAAAGTATGCCAAATGCGAAACGAATCTGGCCAGCGTCCTCCTTGTGAAGGGTCTGCGGACTGAAGCCCAACGACACTACGAACACAGTCTGAAATCGAACCCTAACCTTCAAATTGCGCATAAGGAATTGGCGGATCTCCTATGTGGCGCTGGCGAGTACACGGCCGCCATAGCGCATTATGAACAGGCTTTGCGCATCCAGCCGGATTACCGGGCAGCGCAAGAAAACCTGAGCTTCGCCCGCACGCTTGCCGGCCGCTAAAACGGTGTAACGCGCGGGTTTGCGGTTGGTTGATCTCCTGTGGAGCCGATCGCGCACATTATCCGGCTGGGATGCAGTGAGTCGTCGCATAACGAGATCGGCGCCGATCCCTTTGGCACACGCGCTGCTTATAAAAACCATAGATATGATCCTGATCAGCATCCACCCGTTTGCTTTTAAGAAGCTCTTCTTGCTCGTCGTAGCTTTTCTATGCGTTTCCTCGGCGTTGTGCTTCGCCGATTCGCTTTTCATGACTCGGCACTACGCGTCTGATCAGCATCGAACCAATTCCGGTCTTTTTCGTTCCACCAATATCCGCAGTTCCGTACACGTTGCGTTCGCAAGCGCGAGCCTTGAGCGCAACAACGGTTGCGCAGGGTCGCAGCTTTCGTCATTCCGCACGGGCGGTTATTTGACTAGCCGGGGTGTCACTGCCAATCGGTGGGGATGCGTTCTCAACCTTCCGGATCTCTCTGCGTTTGGCCGCTCGGTGGGGGTAGATGCCGCGGAAGAAAGCAGCTCTTGCTTCACCATTGCCGACAGAGCGACTTTCCTTTTCTAGGCGAGCCGTAAACACTCCGCCGCTTGAATTCGGTCTGTTGAGAGGCGGGTGTTTTTTGCGCCGCGGGCCGCCGGTTCGGTAGGTCAAAAAAATCGCTCGCCCGAAGCAGAAAAAGCGGGCAAATTTTTTTGGTTTGTGCCACACTGGCTTGAGTGCAAGGGACCGCCTGACGAGAAAGTCGGGAGGCCAAAAGATTTTTATTGCGAAAAAAGCGAGAACGTCCTACTATCGTTTTTGTGGATATGGAAATTATGAGAACACTTACTTCTTCCTTGGTTAAACTCTCCGCCTCTGCTAGCTGCTTTCTTCTCTGTGCCGCGGCCCCGGCAGTGCTCGCGTCGGATGTGATTCTGCAAAAGGTTCCGCTGTCGGCTGCAGAACAAACGCAACCTGATCGCCCGCAATCCCACCTCGGCCCGCAGGCTAGTTTTGCGCTGATCAATTACAATCTCCGCACAAAGGCTCATACGCTTTACGTCAGTTCCGGGCAGGACCTCAAACTGGCCAATAACATGATCGACGACCAGGCCGCGACCAGTTTCGGTTTCGCCCCGGAAGACAATGCACCGACCACCGTCATCGATCTCGGAAAGGTTTCCACCCTGCGACGAATTTCGGCGGTCTTTTCAGCGCGTGCTGGCGCCATCGATTTCTACGTCATGCAATCGTTGCCGGGAGTTAATGGCGAAAATAATCCGGATTCCTTGAAATTGGATAACAAGATGTTCGCGAGTTTAAAGCCGGTTGGATCGACGATCGACGACGGCACGCAGGGTCGCGCTTCGATTGACTTCCCAGCGACGACAGGCCGTTACATAATGTTGCGTTGGAGTCCGGCGTCACACGCGGACACCGCGTTCACCGTCGCCGAGGTATCTGCATTCAGCCCGAGCCGAGGCAACCTTCTCGCGTCGAACAGGAATTTCTCGAGCAATGCGACCACCTCGGACAGCAAAGACATCGCTGACTCGAAAGACATTGGGGATAACAAAGATATTCCAGAAGAATACTCCCCCGCGCCTCCGGCTGAAGGCCCTCCGCCCTCGCTCCCGAATCCGCCTCCTTTCACATTTATTCCGCAGCTCGCTCCCGTAAGCGACTAGACAAGCGGAGCTTTCGAAAGCCCGTCAATCGGCGCGAGCCGATTGCCGGGCTTTTGCTTTTTTGAAACGCCCCTCCCTCAGAGCAGGTCGGAGATAATCTTGAACACGGTGCTATTTCGCATCGAACCACGCAAAGTCTCCGTGCCGGGGCCTGCGCCGAACGCTGCTACATCCTCCACGGTATTGAGAGCCGCGGGCGCGTAGAAGGCAGCCGGTTCCTGAAAGATCTGCGCAGGCGGTGAATCTGTTTCCGGCGCCGGCGCTCGTTGCGAGGCGGTAACTTTCGCCGCCCCGTACGACTTCGCGCCATTCGGCCCGCTGGCCCAGGAGAGCCACGGGTCGCCCGCCGAATTCAATCCCAGCACCGCAATCCCGCGATCCTTGCGAAATGGAAAACCATTCAAGCTTAACCCGCCAATCCCCACATCGCCGCAAACAAAAATAGCGGATTTCGCGCCGGCGTATCGGCGGGCAACGGCGACCGCGCGATCGAGTTCGACTGTCTCTGCCAGGGTGCGTTCCCCGTCATTTTGCTCCGCCGCTTTCCGCATCAAACCTGCGTCGACGATGAGCAGATATCCGCCGCGGTTATATTGCAGCAGCTCGATCGACCGCCGCACCATGTCGGAAAGAGAAGGCTGTTCATTGCGCGATCCGATCTGATCCGCGTACGCCAGTTCGCGCTGGCTGAACACGCCAAAAATTCTTGGACCCCGCCAGCCGGGGATTGCTTCGAGTTCCGCCTTCGAACGCACGAGATCGAAACCTCTCCGCCGGATCTCGAGCAGGAGATCGCGCTCGTCTTGGCGGTTTCCGCCCTTCGATTCCGGCAGAAAATCTCTGGCGCCCCCACCGAGCACAAGATCGACTCCTGCGCCGTCAGCCATTTGGCGGGCGATTTCTGATTTGCCGTTTGGATCGGCGTTATGGGCATAAAAAGCGGCCGTCGTCGGGTCAGCGATGTTTGCGTTGGTTACCAAGCCAGTGGAACGGCCGGCCTTCCGGGCGAGATCGATGAGATTTGTCAGCGGATTGCCTTTCGGATCGATGTCGATCGATCGATTGTTGACGGTCACTCCCGTGGCCAGCGCCGTCGCCGCCGCCGCCTGGTCCGGCGCGGAGAAATCGTTGGAATAATTTCTTAGTAACGCCACGGCCGGCATCGAATCCAGCGTGAGCGGCGTGTCGGCGCCACCGGCATAGACGCGCGCCGCCGCGAGACGGGCCGGCGTCAATCCCTCGCCGACGAACAAGATGATTCCGAAAGGTTTCTGGACGACCCAATGTTGGAAATAAAAAACGCCGAATGCGCCGAAGGCGATGAGGCAGAAAAGCGCGAGCAATTGATTGCGCCACTTCATGAAGGCGATGTAGGAGCGCGTCCTTCGCGTTGTCAATCCCGCAGCGCGGGAAAGCGCTTGTGCACGGGGCTGATCGTCGGCAAACTGCGCCACCGTGGGCAAACCGATCCTGCTCATCATCCGCGACGGATGGGGCATTAATCCCGGCGGCCGGGAGAAGCGCGAACACAATGGCGACGCCACTTTGCTGGCGCGCACGCCGTTTCACGAACAGCTCTATCGCGATTATCCCGGCGGAAGATTGAGCGCGAGCGGGCTCGATGTCGGTTTGCCTGAAGGACAAATGGGCAACTCCGAGGTGGGTCATCTCAATCTCGGGGCGGGCCGGATTGTTTATCAGGATTTGACGCGAATCAACAAGGCGATCGCGGCCGGCGAGCTCGCTGGCAACGCCGTTGCGAAAAAAACGTTTGCCGCCGCCCGCGGCCATCGTTTGCATTTTCTGGGGCTACTTTCCGACGGTGGGGTTCATAGCCATTACGAGCATCTCATCGCTCTGGCGCGCGAAGCGAAGGCCGCAGGCGTGACGGACATCCTGGTTCACGCTTTCACCGATGGTCGCGATACATCGCCCACAGGCGGCGCCGGTCTCCTGCAAACCTGCGAAGCGGAGTTGGACAAAAGCGGCGCGCGAATCGCGACGGTCGTTGGTCGCTATTTCGCGATGGACCGCGATCGTCGGTGGGACCGGACGAAAAAGGCCTGGGACGCGATTCTCTTCGGCCGCGGAGAACGAAGTGAAACGACGCCATCCGCAGCGGTGCGGAATAAATATAAAGGCGGCGTCACCGACGAGTTCATGCCGCCGCTGGTTTTTTCGCACGCGGATGAGCAGCGCATTCGCGACGGCGACACCGTCTTCTTTTTCAATTTTCGCGCTGATCGCGCCCGCCAGCTTTCTCAAGCTTTCCTTCTGAAAGACTTCGACGGGTTCGAGCGTGGCGCCTGGCCCCAGGTCAATTACGTCACCCTCACCCGATACGATGCGACGTATGCCTCGCCCTATATTTTCCCGCCGGAAGAATTGAGTCGGATTTTGAGCGAGGTGGTGAGCGAAGCGGGCAAAACGCAATTGCGGATCGCGGAGACAGAGAAATACCCGCACGTGACTTACTTTTTTAACGGCGGAATCGAGCGCGCTTACCCGGGGGAGGACCGGAAAATCGTGCCGTCACCGAAAGTGGCGACCTACGATCTCCAGCCGGAAATGAGTGCGCGGGAAGTGACCGATGAAGTCCTGGCGCGACTGAGCAAATACGATCTCATCATTCTGAATTTCGCGAATCCGGACATGGTCGGACACACGGGCGTGCTCGAGGCCGGGATCACGGCGGTCGAGACCATCGATGAATGTGTGTCGCGAATCGTGCCCGCCGTTCTTGCGCAGGGCGGCGCGTGCCTCGTCACCGCCGATCACGGCAATTGCGAACAGATGCGGAATGCGGACGGCTCGCCCAACACCGCGCACACCACAAACCTTGTTCACCTGATCTACGCGGCGAAAAACGCGGCGAACTTTCGCGTCGATAACGGCATCCTGGCGGACGTTGCGCCGACGTTGCTTTTCCTTCTCGGTCTGCCGCAGCCGAAAGAAATGACCGGGCGGAATTTGCTCGTGCAGAATAACCCGGACGCGGTTAACCGGCCGGTCGCGCGCTTTGGATCTCTTCGAAACTGATCCCGAACTGCCGGTTGAATTGGCGCGTTCCCGCGCGCGCAATGCGCTGGAGAAGCCGCAACCGGGTCTCGGCCGCATTGTCATGCCAGACGGGGCGTCTCTGCAGGCTGAGTGAATTATCCGTCTCGACGAGCACGCCCCAACTCGCCGGCACATCTCCTTCCCGAAGCAACTCGTTAGGCAGGACGAGGAAGAACAGATTCGCGCTCCGATACCGCACGAGACACTCGAACTTGGTTCCGCCATAAAGATGATTTTGCAGCGCGGCAAATTCGCGCAGGACTCGTCCGTACCCACGGTGTCCGATTGCAGCGAAATCATGCGAATCATATTCCGGGAAAAGCGAATCGCCCGTGCGCAGGGTGGGATAATGGACGCGAAGATGTTTCTCCAGCACCTCCCGGCGCCGGCTGAGCGAGCGCAGGCGTTCCAATGCCGTCGAGGTCCGGCAATTGTCGCGGCGCAAATCCGAGCGCGTTTGTTTGCATTCGAAGACCGCAGTGGCGCCGTGGCTCTTGCCGTCGGCCCGATACGCCGCCACGTCCGCGCGATAACGGCATTGCGGCAAACTCACCTCCGCCGCGCAGGCCGAATATCCGTTTGCCTGTGCCCAAACAAGCGCCAGCCGCTTCAGGCGAATGTGCTGATCGGTTTCGCCGCGACGAACAGCTACGGCCGGATCCATTCGGCGAGCTCCTTCGCCCAGTAGGTAATGATCAAATCCGCACCGGCGCGCTTGAGCGAAGTCATGATTTCGAGCACCGCGGCGCGCTCGTCGAAACATCCTTTTTCGGCGCCCGCCTTCACCATGGCAAACTCCCCGCTCACGTGATAAGCGGCGGTCGGTTTGCCAAAGCGCTCGCGCACGCGCCAGAGAATATCGAGATAAGGCAGCGCCGGTTTCACCAGCACGATGTCCGCGCCTTCCTCGATATCCAACGCGACTTCTCGGAGCGCTTCCTGCCCATTCGCGCTGTCCATCTGGTAGGAACGCCGGTCGCCAAACTGCGGAGGACTTTCCGCGGCCTCCCGAAACGGTCCGTAAAAAGCAGAGGCAAACTTCGCGGCGTAACTCATGATGCCGGTTTGGTCGAATCCGTTCGCGTCGAGGGTTTCGCGGATCGCTCCGATGCGACCGTCCATCATATCGCTCGGCGCGACGAAATCCGCGCCGGCCGCGGCGTGGGAGAGCGCGGTTTTCGCCAGCAACGCGACCGACTCGTCGTTCAAAACGTGGAAGTGATCGCCGTCGGTGCGCGTGACGCCGCAATGCCCGTGGCTCATGTATTCGCAGAGGCAAACATCCGTCAGCACCACCAGCTCCGGGCATTTCGCTTTGATCGCCCGGACGGCTTGCTGCACGATGCCGCTCTCGGCGTAGGCGCCGCTTGCCTGTTCGTCTTTTTCGCGCGGAATGCCGAAGAGCAAAACGGCTTGGAGCCCGAGATCATGCGCGCTCTGGGCTTCATCGGCGACTTCCGAAAGCGCGAACTGGAAAACACCGGGCATGCTCGCGATCGGTTGTCGCGCCGTCAGTTTTTCGCTGATGAAAAGCGGAAGGACGAAATCGTGAGCGGTGAGTTTTGTTTCGCGGACGAGATTTCGCACGCCGGCGCTGCGGCGCAAACGTCGCGGGCGCTGAACCAATTTTCTCACGGGCCGAGGCTACGCGCTGCGCCGAGGGGTCGCAAGCTCGCCAAAGGACGAGCCCGTCCGGCTGGCGGGCTTGACGCCATCCAGCCTTCCGCCGTGAATGTTTTCATGCGCGTGGCTGCGAAGCAAACAACCGCTTACCTGCTGGTCGATATCAGCAATTCCTTCGTGAAACTCGCGTTCGCAACCACGAAGCGAATCGAGAAACCCGTTCGCCTTCCGACGCGTTTACTCACCGCAAAAACAATGCGCCGGATTTTGCGGCAAAGGAAAGTGGGGACCATCGTCGTCTCTTCGGTTGTTCCGAAGAAGGACAAGGCGATCGTTGCGGCGGCGGGATCCATGCCCGTCCTTTTTCTAAATGCACGGCTCGATCTTGGTGTCGGCGTTGATTATCCCGCGCCATACTCCATCGGCGCCGACCGGCTCGCAAACGCAGCGGCAGTTGCGCAGTTGTGTGGCTACCCCGCCATCGTCGTCGATTTTGGAACGGCCGTGACCTTCGACGTCGTATCGGCCCGCGGCGATTATGTCGGCGGAGTGATCGCGCCCGGCCTCGAAGCGATGACCAGTTTTCTCTATCAACGCACCGCGCTGTTGCCGAAACTTACTTTGCGCGAGCCGGAACGCGCTATCGGGAAAACAACGCGCGGCGCCATGATGTCGGGCGCGATCTTCGGCTATCGGGGATTGGTCCGTGAGATTCTCATCCGGATCACGCGCGAAAATTTTCCGCGAAAGAAACCGAAGATCGTAGCGACGGGCGGTTACGCGCAATTGATCGCGGGGAAGCTGCCGGAGATCGAAGCTGTTTATCCCAATCTGACGCTGGAAGGTCTGCGGATCATCGCCAACCGGAACGTCGAGGCGAAATAACGCAATAAAAAGCACATTTTCGCCAAGAAACGGCAAAATTGGCTTGTCATTATGGCTAGGCAAATGTTGTATGCGTCCTGGCATGAACATTCGGAAATTTGCGACGATTACGGTTCTGGTTCTCAGCTCCTTTGCGGCAGATAATGTCGCCCCGACCAAGGCGGAGCTTGAGTCGATGTACGACAAAGCCTTCCGGGAATTCAACGCCAGCAATTATGCCCAGGCGTTGAAAGAGCTGGATGCGATCGACGCGCGCCAGCCGGATCTTGCCGAATCCCAGAATTTGCGCGGCGTGATTTTGATGCGCCAGGCCCAATACGATCCGGCCGAGGCGGCGCTGCAAAAGGCGCTCGCCACCGATCCGAAGTTCTGGAATGCGCGATTCAATCTGGCCGAGATTCCATTCCTGCGAAAGGATTGGGCCGAAGCGCGAAAGCGATTCGAGGCTCTTCTGCAAGGGAACGCCGCCGAGCTGCAAGGCGAAGCCGCGCAACTGATCCAATACAAAATCCTGCTGACCTATCTCCTCGAGGGGAAGGAGAACATGGTCGATTCCATTCTCGCGAAGTTCGAACTCTCGCCCGATACACCGGCCGTCCATTACTCGAATGCCGCGGTGGCGTTGCAGCACAAGAACGAAAAGGAAGCGAGAGATCTGTTGGCGGCCGCCGAGAAGAAATTCTCTCCGCAACTGAACAAGCTTTTCGCCGAGTCGTTCTATGAAGTTGGCTGGCTGCAAAAACCAGCGGGGCAAACCCGCGCCGCGCTTGAGCTAACCAGCGCCGCCGATCGTCAGGCGAAAACAAAAGCGCTCGCGACGGAAAAATTCGAACAGGCCGAGCAAGCTTTTCAACAACGCGATTTGACCGCTGCCCGCAGACTCATCGATGAGGCCGACGCGGCCGATCCGAATCAACCGGCGACAATCAATCTGCGCGGCGAGATTTTGCTGGCCCAGAAAGATTTTGACGGTGCCGAAGCCGCCTTCAAACAGGCGTCGAAGATCGATCCGAAATTCCGGGAGGCGCAGTACAATCTGGCGCAGATTCCGTTCAAGAAAAAGGAATACACCAAGGCGCGCGACCGCTTCGAAGCGCTCTTCAACGCGACTCCGGCGCCGGGCGGCGACAAGAACCAGGCGTCGCAGGTAATCAAATTCAAAATCTATCTGACGCTGCTGCTCGAGGGGAAAGACGCCCGCGCGCAGAAGATGATGGAGCAATTCCAATTCACCGGCGATACCCCGGCGCTCTATTACGCGCAGGCCGCGTGGGAGTTCAAACATAACAACGCGTCGAAGGCGAATGATTGGATCGTTTCAGCGAGAAAAATTTATTCGCCGGCGCTCAACATGGTCTTTGCCGATTCGTTCTACGATCTCGGCTGGTTGCAGCAAAATGTGGCGGCAGCTCCAGTGACTCCTCCGAAGGACGTGGCCAAGGTGGACAATGCACCGTCCATCGAGCCGAGCCCGATTCCGAATCCCGCTATCGCGTTGAACAAAACTGCTCCGCAAAAATCGCCGTCAAACGTGAGCGGCATGGAAGCGACGACGTCGAATGCTGCGCAATCGCCGCCGGCTTCGACAGCGCTCCTGGCGAAGAATGAAAAGGCGCCCGCGCCGACTACGACGAATTCGCCGAGCGTTGAGACGCCGAACGCGGCGAATGCCTTGCCATCCGAAACCCGCGCGCCGCTTCCGCGCGAGCCCGAAAAAACGACGCAGCCCGCCACGCCCCCTGCCACCGGACCTGCGACTTCCAACGCAGTCACGCAACAGAGTCCACCCACTTCCCCGGCGAACAAAGTTGTTCCTCCTGCGACGACGACTACCACCACATCGGTTGCGCAACAAAGTCCGGCGACCAGCCCGCCGACTGCTCCGGCAAACAAAGTGGCGCCTGCAACCAGCGTGGCCTCGACGCCCGCCACTGTGCTCGCACCGGCAAGCATCCAGGAGTCGGCCGTTACTGAAAGCACGAATCGCTTCGATACCCGAATGGTTTTGGCGTGGGTCGCGGGCGCGTTGGGCGGCTTGATCTTACTTTGGGTTGTGTTTTCTGAAATTCGTCGCCGCGTCGCTGTTCCAGTCTATCGCTCGCCTGCGCCAGCGACAGGTCCAAGTTTTGAGCCGGTGCCGCGTGAGGCGCCGGTTGAGAAGATGGCTGCACCCGTCCGTATTGCCGGCGGCCCGCCTCAAGTTTCGCTGCATCTGAAAGCGTCGGAGCCATCCGTCCGCCGCGCTGCCGTTCCGTTCGGCAAAACGAGCCGGCCCTTTGGCGCAAATGGCGGGAGCACTGCCGTGGCGGCCGCTGCCGTGGTGGAAGATTTTGCTCCCCGGACATTAGTTCCGGTGGAAGAACCGGAGCGAGCGGAGACGCCAGCGCCAATTTCGGATTACGCGGTAGAGGCTCCATCCGAACCCAAGGTTGAGGATGATTGGGATTTTTCGCCGGCTCCCGTGTCGGCTCCGGTTTCAGAATTCCACGAGGAATTCAGCTCTGTGAGCGAATCGCAGGTAATCGAAGAACCGGCCCAGATTATTGAGAGTCTCGACGAAATTCCGGCCGCGCAAGAAGAGCCGGCATTTGTGGAGGCTCCCGCGTGGACCGAACCGGTTACATCCGAACCAGAGTGGGCGCCGGTATCATTCGAGCCATCGGCTCCCGTATTTGAAACTCCCGCGGCCGCGGAAGAAATTGCCGAGCCGTTCGCGGAAACGCCGGCTTGGGTCGAATCGGTTAGTGAACCTGTCGTTATCGAGCCGGAAATTGTTGCGGCGCCTGCGATGGCGCAAGCCGCGGAAAAAATTTCGGAGCCGGATACAGAACCATTTGCACAAGGCCCACCCATCCCGTATCAATTTCCCGCGTTTTCAAGCGAATCAACCATGGCCGAAATAACCAAGCCCGAACCGGAACCCGCTCCCACGCAAAGTGCCCCCGGCATTATTGCGCGGACGATGGCCGGCCTCGGCGCGCTCCGTCATTCGGTGGAGTCCCCCTCTTTCGCGCCACAAGTCATTTCCACCGAGCCCATAGCTCAGCAGCCAACAACACCAGCCACCATGTCTCAACCGAACCAACCAACACCCGCTCCCGCAATTCGACCAGCTCCAATGACCGGGGGCGCTCCTCAATCTCAACCCGGTAGCGGCATGCAGACCGCCGTCCAGCTGACGTTCTCGTTTGAGATCGCATCGCTGCAACTCACCCCGAGTTTCAAGATGGGCGCGCTCCAGCTCAAGCCGACTTCGAAAATCGTTACGATGCGCCTCGCGCCCTCGCAGCAGCCGCAACCGGCGATGAATCTTCAGGTCACCTTCGAGATCGCCAGCATCCAGGCAGCGGGTGGCGGCATCGGCCAGATTCGCCTCACTCCGTCGCAACAGCAGCGGCCCAGCGTCATCAGCTCACCGGCGTTTAATATCGCGGGGCTGCAGCTCCTCTCCGGCGCTGATGCCGGCGCGGTGCAACTGACTCCGTCGCAACAGGGGCAGGCCTCTGTCCATGTCACGGGTCGTTTCCAAATCGCGACCGTCGAATTCTCGCCCTCGTTCGAGATTGCTTCGATCGTTTTGAACTCCACTTCGAAGAGCGTTTCCGTGCAACTACCGGGCGCCGGCCCGAGCGCAGTCGAAGGCGCCCCGGTCTTCGAGATCGCCAATGTCCAGCTCGGCGGAAACGGCGAGATCGGCATGATGCAGCTCACCGCCCAGGGGGCCGCGCCGAAAGCCGCGTAAACGAAACTTTAGTTTGTTTGAGAACGAGGAGGCAGTTTGCCTCCTCGTTCTGCGTACCCGATTCAAGCAGCAGCTTCAAGGAGCGGCGGCCTCCAGACCGCCGTCCTTTAGCGTTCGGCGGTTTGTAAACCGCCGCTCCTTGAGGCGAAATGATAATTCAACGCTTCGCGAACCGGCCGCGATTCAGCGACTTCAAATTCGCCGGCAGGAATTCGCCGTCGCGCCGGATCAGTTTGCCGTCGAAGTAAACTTCTCCGCCGCCGTAATCGGGACGCTGGATGTTGACCATGTCCCAATGGACCTGGCTGCGATTTCCGTTGTCGGCCTCTTCGTACGCCTGTCCCGGCGTGAAATGAAACGAGCCCGCGATCTTTTCGTCGAAGAGAATGTCGCGCATCGGATGCAGAACATAAGGATTGAAGCCGAGCGAGAACTCGCCGATGTATCGCGCGCCGGGATCGGAATCGAGGATCTTGTTCAGTTTCTCGGTTTGATTGCTCGTCGCTTTCGAGACCTTTCCGTCTTTGAACTCGAGCCGGATATTGTCGAAACCGGTGCCCTGATAAATCGTGGGCGCATTGAAAAGAACATTTCCCTGGACAGAGTCCTTCACCGGGCAACTGAACACTTCGCCATCGGGAATGTTTCGATCTCCGCCGCAAATGACGGAACCAATGCCCTTGATGCTGAAGCGCAAGTCGGTGCCCGGACCTTTGATCTCCACGCGATCAGTTTTATCCATCAACGCTTTGAGCGCTTTCATCCCGGGCTGCAAGCGCCGGTAGTCGAGCGTGCAGACATCGAAATAGAAATCCTCGAACGCTTCGCTGCTCATGCTGGCGAGTTGGGCCATGGAAGGGGAAGGCCAGCGCAGCACCACCCATTTCGTTTTCTTAACCCGCCAGTCGATCACCGGGCGCATTTTTTTCGCGACCAATTTCATTTTGTCCGGCCGGACATCGGATAATTCGGTCACGTTATTGCTGCCGCGAATCGCGATGTACGCATCCATCTTTTTCATTCGCGCCAGTTCATGACTGGCGGCGAGCTTTAGCTGATGATCGGAGGCTTCCAGCGCCAGTTCCCGGTTCACCCGGGCCCGCTGGATTTGCACGAATGGGATCGCTCCCGCTTTTCGGGCCGCACGCACCAGCGCGATGGTCATCTCGTCCGGCACGTCGAAAGTTTCGATCAGGACGGTTTCATTTCGCTTCAATCGGGTCGAATACTCGACGAGAACGTTAGCGAGTTTATCGAAGCGCGGGTCATGCATAGGCCATAACGATTCCCGGTTAGGTAACTCGGGTCAACTTGGCGGCATAGGCGCCATCGAACCCATCGCGGAAAGGCAGCAGCGAAACTTCCGCCGTTAAGTCGAGAGATGGAAATTCGTGCAGGACGGTGCGAACCGTCTCCTCGTTTTCCTCCGGCTCGAGGCTGCAGGTGCTGTAAACCAGCGTGCCGCCTGTTTTCAGCAACGGGATCACTGCGCGCAAAATCCGAAGCTGCTCGCCCGCCATCCTCGAAAAATCTTTCGGCGTCAGGCGCCAGCGCACATCGACGCGTCGCCGCATCACGCCGGTATTGCTGCACGGCGCGTCCACGAGAATGCGATCAAAATCCTCGGCATTCGCTGGTGGATTTCCGCTCGTCCAATCGTGCTGCGCGAACTGAGCGACGCTGATTCCGAGACGCTCCAGATTATCCTGCAGGGTCCGGATTCGGCCCTCATCGCGATCGCAGGCCAGGATGAAGCCATCGTTGTTCATTAGCTCCGCGAGGTACGCGGTTTTCCCGCCGGGCGCCGCACAAGCGTCGAGCACTCTTTCGCCAGGCTCCGGATCGAGCAGAACACAGGCGGCAGCGGTGCTTGGATCCTGGATGTAGCACTGCCCATCGGCGAGCGCGTCATTCGGAATGCTCGTTAGGCGTGCGAAGTTTTCCCGTAGCGGCAGCCGTTCGGCGCCCGAGACCTTCGCCAGGAAATCCTCGTCGGAAATCTTGAGCCGGTTGATGCGGGCGTAAATCGTCGCCGGCCGGTTATTCCACTCGCAGAGAGTGGCGGTATTTGCGGCGCCGAAGTTTCGCAGCCAGCGATCGATCAGAAACTGGGGATGCGAGCTGCGGGTGCTGAGGTCCTGGGTGCTCGCCTTGTCGATGAGCTCTGTTTTTCTGCGCAGAGCATTTCGTAAGACGCCATTGACGAGAGATCGAGTTTTCGCGCCGGCCAGCTCCACGGTTTCGAAAACGGCTGCGTGTTCGGAAGTCTGGAGAATAAATAGTTGGTAGAGGCCGAGCCGCAGCAAATCGCGCGCATCGTGATCGAGATGGCCGGAACGCAGCAGTCCGATCCAGAAATCGAGCAGGCTCAGATTGCGCAGAATTCCGTAGAAAAGTTCCGTGACAAAGGCGCGATCCGGCGCGGTCAGATCGCTCGATCTCAAAAGACGCGCGAGAATCGCGTCGGCAAATTGTTTGCCGATCCGCCACTCTCGCAGCGCAGCGAGGGCGACTCCACGAGAACTGAATTCAGAAGGCATGCGAGGTGGATCGAGCGCTCCGCCGCTCGATCTCAAAAGTGGCGACGAAGCCGCGATTATCAAA
>JBEEHT010000090.1:0-7730 GCA_041167545.1 Verrucomicrobiota bacterium | reverse complement strand
TTCTTTTTCTCCGATCCGCATGAAGCGCGCTCTCCTTATCAGTCTGATTGCGCTCGTCTGCCTGGGAGGATTGCTTCTCTTGGATATCTACGAGCCGTTTGCCTACGTCCGGGTGCGCAATCTTTACCAGGACGCGATCGCCCGGGCGGGCCGCACCGCTCCACGAGATCCGAGCCTTGTTTTTCTCGCCATCGATTCCGATTCAATCGGGATCGAGAAGGAGGCGGATCTCGATCGCCTTTATGGACTCGGAGCCGGCAATTCCGCCGAAGAGCACGCCCTTCGCCTGATGAGCGAGCGCTGGCCATGGCCGCGCGAAGTCTATGGTCTGATTCTCGAGCGGCTCGTCCGTGCCGGGGCGAAGGTGGTTGTTTTTGACCTGACGTTCCCCACTCCAACCGATCGGGACGAGCCGTTTAGGCTGGCGCTCGAGCGCTATCAGGAACACGTGGTGATCGGGAGCAATTTTCTTTCGGCGCCTTCGCGCGAGGCTTCCACCTCCGGGACGATTTATACCCGGCCGGCGGACACCCTGGTGCCGCAAACGGACGCGAGTGACGATCGCGTAGCCTTTACTAATTTCTGGCCGGACGATGATGGGGTTGTCCGTCGCGCTCGCTACACCATGACGTTTGAAGAGGCGGAAGGGAAGACGCCGCGGGCGGACTCGGAACACTTTCCTTCGCTCAGTGCTGCCGCCCTCTTCAAGGCCGGCTCGCGTGCTGCCGTGCCTTCCGGATCGGGTGAGCGGTTGTTCCGCTTCGTGGCGCCGCCTCGGGAAGGCTTCGCGCCGCGATCGATCTTTGAAATCTTCGTGCCCAATTATTGGCAGCATAATTTCCAGGCCGGAGAATTTTTCCGCGGCAAGATCGTAGTGGTCGGGGCCGCGGGAAACTGGCAGCACGACGAACATCCGACGCCGTTCGGAGTGATGCCGGGTCCCGAGATCCATCTAAACACAATCAACGCCGCGCTCCATGGCGCTTTCATCCGGGAATTGTCCCCGCCTGCCACGATTGGGCTGATCTTCGGTGCCGGTCTGCTGGCAATCTTATTGTCGCTCGGCGTCCGATCGCCCTGGCTGCGTTTGACGGCCCTGGCCGTCCTCAACGGTGCGAGCATCTGGCTGGCGCTCCTCCTCTTCAATCGCGCCTCCATTTTTGTTCCGCTGGTCGCGCCGTTTACCCAGCTGAACTTCACCGTTCTATTCGGGCTCATCTCGGACCTCACGTGGGAGCGGGTCGAAAAGAATCGTGTCCGCCGGACATTGGAAAAATACGTCTCGAAGAATGTCGTCCGCGAACTGCTCGATCAGCCACAGCTCTATGCGCAGTCGTTAGGTGGCGTGCTCAAGCCGGCCACCATCTTGTTCTCGGATATCCGCGGTTACTCATCCGTGACGGCCAGGAGCGATCCGCAGGCCCTCGTCGCGCAGCTAAACGAGTATCTCACGGCGATGGTGGAATGCGTTTTCCGTTTCGGCGGCACCCTCGACAAATTTATCGGCGATGCCGTCATGGCGGTCTGGGGCAACACCCACAGCGAGGGTGTTCGCAACGACGCAGTCAACGCTGTCCGCGCGGCGCTGGCCATGCGGCAGGAATTGGCGCGGTTGAACAAGGCCTGGGCGACGAAAGGTTTGCCGCCGTTGCGAATTGGCGTTGCGCTGAATCACGGTGAAGTCATCGTGGGAAACATCGGTTCGCCTCAGAGGATGGAGTTCACAGTCATCGGCGAGGCGGTAAACGTGAGCTGGAAACTCCAGGAGCTGACCAAGGACCTCGACGCCGACCTGATCGTGGGGGAAGACGTCGTTGCCCTGATTATCGAGGATTTCGAACTTCGGACGCTCGGCACGGCCTCCATCAAGAGCATGCCGCACCCGATCGAGATTTTCGAAGTGTGTGGCGCGATCGAGCCACAGACGGCCAGTCTCAGGGCGGCCGGTCTTCTGTAGCCGCCGGGCTCATTGGAGGTGGATTTGACTGCTCGCAAAGCGGCCGGAACTGGCTATGTTCTGTGTCCCGTAAATGAGTCAATTGTCCATCACTAAACTATACGTCTCCATCGGCGAACAGGAGATCATCCGCGGGCTTTCCCTGGCGGTTCCGAAAGGCGAAGTCCACGCCATCATGGGGCCGAACGGCTCCGGCAAGAGCACGCTCGCGAAGGTGCTGGCCGGCCATCCCGACTACAAAGTTACCTCGGGCGAAGTTCTGATGGATGGCGAGAATATCCTGGAGCTCGCGCCCGACGAAAGAGCGCGCAAGGGCATCTTTCTCGCGTTTCAATATCCGAGCGAAATCCCCGGCGTGACGATCGCAAATTTTCTCCGCGCGGCGGTGCAGGCTCGGTTGCCCGAAGGCGAAGAACTCGAGGCCACCGATTACTACGCCAGACTCTACGAAAAAATGGATCTTCTCGAGATGGACCGTTCCTTCACCTCGCGCTCGGTGAACGAAGGATTTTCCGGCGGCGAAAAGAAACGCAACGAAATCCTCCAGCTCGCCATGCTCGAGCCGAAATATGCCGTGCTCGACGAAACCGACAGCGGTCTCGATATCGACGCTCTGAAAGTGGTGGCGCACGGCGTGAATTCAATGCGCGGTCCCGATCGGGGCATCCTCGTCATTACCCATTATCAGCGCCTGCTCGATTACATCGTGCCCGATCACGTCCACGTGATGGTCCAGGGCCGGATCGTGCGCAGCGGCGGAAAAGAGCTCGCTTTAGAACTCGAAGAGAAGGGCTACGAAAGTTACGATGAAATGAAAACCGAGGCCGGCGAGCCGGTCCTGGCATAATTCTATGGTCAAAGAAGCATCACCTTTGGAAATCGAGCGGAACGTCGGGAACTTCGCTTACCCCGAAACGCATACGCACGATGCCGGCGTCGGGTTGACGGAAAAGACGATCCATTTCATCTCCGACATCAAGGACGATCCCGATTGGGTGCGGGAGTTTCGCCTCAAGGCTTACCAGACTTTCCTCAGCAAACCGATGCCGACCCATTGGGCGAGCAAGGATCTGGAAGCGATCGTATTCGAAAACATTCGCTACTATCTGAGCGGCGGAACGCAGCCGAAGCGCAGTTGGGAAGATGTGCCCGACGATGTGAAGCGCACCTTCGAGCGGCTCGGCATCCCGGAACAGGAACGCAAGTTTCTGGCGGGCGTCGAAGCGCAATTCGATAGCGAGGCGGTTTATTCCAACATCAAGAAAGCCGTCGGCGAGCAGGGCGTGATTTTCGTCGGCAGCGCGGAAGGCCTGAAGAACCATCCGGAAATTTTCCGGAAGTGGTTCGGCAAAGTCATCCCGACCGGCGACAACAAATTCAGCGCGCTGAATTCCGCCGTCTTCAGCGGCGGTTCGTTCATCTACGTCCCGCCGGGCGTGAAAGTGAAGCATCCGCTCCAGGCTTATTTTCGGATCAACGCCGAAAACTTCGGACAGTTCGAGCGCACCCTGATTATTTGCGATGAAGGCTCGGAGCTGACCTACATGGAGGGCTGCACCGCGCCGAAATTCAACACGGCCACACTGCACAGCGCGGTGGTCGAGCTGGTCGCGTTGAAGGGCGCGAAGCTCCAGTACATCACCGTCCAAAACTGGTCCTCGAACGTTTTCAATCTGGTCACAAAACGCGGCATCGCGCACGAAGACGCCGAGGTAAAGTGGATCGATTGCAACATCGGCTCGCGTCTCACCATGAAGTATCCGGGCGTGATCATGAAAGGCCGGCGCGCGCGCGGCGAAGTGCTTTCCATCGCGCTCGCCGGCGACGGTCAACATCAGGATACCGGCGCGAAAATGGTGCACGCCGCCGACGAAACGACGAGCAACATCATTTCCAAGAGCATCAGCATCGGCAAAGGACGCGCGACTTATCGCGGGCTCGTCCAAATCCCGAAGCACCTCAAGAATTGCAAGAACAACACCGAATGCGACGCGCTCCTCATTAATTCGACCAGCCGCACCGACACTTACCCGGCCATCACGGTTCGCGGGACTGGTAACTCCGTGCAGCACGAAGCCAGCGTCAGCCAGGTAAGCGCCGAGCAGATTTTTTACATGCAACAGCGCGGCCTGACCGAAGCCCAGGCTATGAGCTTGAGCGTGAACGGATTCGTCAACGATCTCGTGCGCCAATTCCCGATGGAATACAGCGTCGAGCTCAAGCGCTTGATCGAGCTTGAGATGGAAGGCTCGGTCGGGTAGGGTTCCGCCCCCAAGACACGAACGAGCGCGGCGGTCTCGGACGACCGCCGTTTGCGTCTAATTCTCCGGGTATGACTAACCAGACAGCCGTTCTCGACGAAGCAATGGAAATAGAGACGCCGCAGGAATCTTCCGAGCCGGCGATTCTTTCCGGGCCCTCCGAGGCGCGCGTCGCCGGTTTGCCCACTTGGTTCCGCGAGCAACAGCGCGCGGCGTGGACAAAGTTCGAGTCGCTTCCGTTTCCGAATCGCAAGGACCAGCCCTGGCGTTTTTCCAATGTCAGCGCCCTCGATTTTTCCCCGTTTATCCAACCGGCGCAGCTGACGCAAAAAGAGCGCGACGAGATTCTCGAGCTTTCCAACGGGCTCAAGGAAGTCGCGGGCCGATTGATTTTCGCCGACGATCAACTTCTGCGGCGCGATCCGCTGCCGGAAAAACTTCTGAACAGCGGCGTGATCCTGAAGCCATTGGAGCGCGCCATCATCGAACACGACGATCTGTTTCGCCGCCATTTCATGGCGCAGCCGGCCGCGCTTGGCTCGGCGAAGTTCGCGGCGCTCCACGAAGCGTTCGTGACTTCGGGGACGTTCATCTACGTCCCGCGCGGCGTTGAGGTGGAGCTGCCGATCGAGATTTTCCACTGGCTGCACGGTGCGAACGCCTCCGTTTTCCCGCACACGCTTCTCATCGCCGACGAGCTTTCGAAGGTAACGGTGCTGGAGCATTTCCGTTCCGCGCATCAGGACCGCGCCGGTTTCGGATGCGGCGTCAACGATCTCGTCGTCGGTCGCGGCGCGAAGGTGAACTACATCTGCGCCCAGAACTGGAATGACAAAACGCTGGCCATTCAGATCAACGCCACCACCGCCGCGCGCGAATCGTCAGCCCTCAGTTTGAATGTGCACCTCGGTGGAAATTATTCGCGCTTCGAAAGTTTGAGCCGCCTCATGGGCGAAGGCGCGCGCAGCGATCTCCTCGCGATTTCGGTCGCTGAAGGCTCCCAGGAATTCGACGCCCGCACACTTCAGGATCACGCCTCGCCGCATACTACCAGCGATCTGCTCTACAAGAATGCGCTGACCGATCGCGCCCGGAGCACGTTCGGCGGTCTCATCCGCGTAGAGCCGCACGCGCATTTCACCGACGCTTACCAAACGGTGCGCAATCTTTTGTTGAGCGACGATGCCGAGGCGAATTCGATGCCCGGCCTGGAGATCCTCGCGGACAATGTGAAGTGCAGTCACGGCGCGACCTCCGGCCAGCTCGCTGAGGACGAAGTCTTTTATCTCCTCTCGCGCGGCATACCCGCGGACGCCGCAAAGCAACTTCTCGTCGCCGGCTTCCTGAACGAAGTCGTCGATCGCCTGGATCATCCCGCGATCACCGACCTCATTCACGGATTGATCGAAGCGAAGTTCGCGCGGCGCTGACGTGGTCCGCGCCCGCTCGGTCATCCCGAGGCTGGCGCAGCGCGCCGAGGGACCTCACGAGCGCTTAATCGCTTCCGCGTAACAACGGGCGAACTCGTCAAGCATCGCGTGGGGTTTCGCGATAGCGCATTTTGCAGTTGCGAGGTCCCTCGCCGTCTGCGCGGCTCGGGATGACATGTTAACTTTCGCGTCATTGGTAATGTTTTACGATCGCCTCCGCCTCCTCGCGGATTTTGTCTGCTAACGCGCGCGGCTCGAGCACGCGGACATGGCTGCCCCAGCTCAGGATCCAGCGCTCGATTTCTTCGAGACCGCCGAGTTCCAATCGAAGAATCATCGAGCCGTCAGGCCGCGGCTGAATTCGCTGCGATTCGTGCCAGGTTCGCTCTGAGACCAGGCGTGCTGCGAACGCATCGAACTGCAATCGGATGCGTTGCTTCTTTCCCGCGGAGTGGACTCCGAAGCTTCCGCTCAAGATTCTGCTGATCGAAAAATCCGCCGGACGGCGAAAACCTTTGGTCGTCAACGAGACATTACGCATCCGCGGCAAGGCGAAGGTCCGCACCTGCGCCCGCTCCAAATCCTGCGCGAAAAGGTACCACTGATTCTCGAGACAGCCGAGGTGGTACGGCTGCACCCGGCGGCGTTCGTAGGCGCTGCTCTTCAGTTTCCGATAGTCGAATTCAATCTCGACCGACCGAAGAACTCCTTTGCTCACGAGCTCGAAAAGTTCGAGATCGGCCGGACTGGCGCCGGCGCTGCGGAATGAGATGACATCCTCCAAGTCGGCCCAGGAGAACGAAACGCGATCCTTCAATCCATCGGTGATCTTGCGAAAGGCCGAATGCAGCGGCCGCTCGAAGGGCGTTCCCTTGTATTGGGCGAGCGCTTTCTGCGCGACGAAGAGCGCGGTGATTTCGCCTTCTGAAACTTCGATATTCGGAAAGGCTGTGACCGGCTCGCTGTAGTAATAGCCGAAGCGGCCCGCGTGGTACTCGATCGGCAAGCCCAGCCGGTCGCGCATGAACTCGACGTCGCGCTGGATCGTCTTCGGTGAGACCTCCAGTTCCGCCGCGACTTTCTGGCAGTTCGGGAAGTGGTGCGACTTGAGCGCAGCGTGCAAACGCATCATGCGCTGGAGCGGCGGTCGGGAAAAACCTGTCTTCTGTAGCAGCGGCCGTGTGGGCCGCTTCGTGGACGCGTCAATTGCCATTTGAACCCCAATCTCGCGCTCCCCACAGGGGCGCGGCTACAGGGCCGGGATCACAGCCGAAAATAATTTTGAAATCTTTTAGCATCGGACAGCCCATGTCCTACCCCCTGTTTTAGGATTGCGCCATGAAAAGATACAAAACTCATTATGCCCGCCGCAGTTTGATTGTTGTTCCGTCTTCCTACCGGCCCGATCGAATCGAGCGCGGACTGCGCGTATTGCGCGCCCTGCGCCTTTCGTTGTCCGCTTCCGCCGACCCAATCGAACGCCCCCGGCAAAAGGAGTTCGATTTCGCCCATCCCAAGCGGGCCTGATCCTCACGAGAAAGTATTGCAAGGCGCGACGCGGGTCGCTACGTTCGGTTCCCGGCCAGCGGATTCTTCCGCTGCGCTCTCGATCATGGACGTAAGCGGCACAATCGACGCGATTCTCGCTCAGAAAGGGACGGAGATTTTTTCTGTCTCGCCGGATGCGATGGTGTTCGAGGCGGTCGAGCTGATGGCAAACAAAAACGTGGGCGCGCTCCTCGTCATCCAGGAGGGGAAGCTGGTTGGGATGATCTCGGAGCGCGATTACACGCGCAAGGTGATGCTGCGCGGCAAGAAATCGCGCGAGACGCAAGTGCGCGAAATTATGTCGACCGATCTCACGGTCGTCAGTTCGCGCGAGCCCGTGGAAAATTGTATGCAGATGATGACGGACAAACGCATTCGGCATTTGCCAGTTATCGATGGGGAGACGATCCGCGGCATTATCTCGATTGGCGATTTGGTGAAGTGGGTCATCGCCACCCAATCGGCCGCGATCGCGCACCTCGAGATGTATATCTCGGGCGGCTATACGGGATAATGTAGAGGCGCTTGTGCCAA
>JBEEHT010000089.1:0-6107 GCA_041167545.1 Verrucomicrobiota bacterium | reverse complement strand
CCGTGTTTCCATTGTTCCGGATGGATGGCGAGCGCCTTTTGGCCCAGCGGGTTGGGATCGCGCTGGCTGAGGCGGGCGAATTCGACTTCGGGTAAGGCGTTGAGGCCTGGAGTGGGAGTTGGCGTCTGGGAAAAAGCGCTTGGAGCGAGAGAGCTCGCGAGCAGGAATAGCGTCGAGACAGATTCGGCCGAGAATCGCACGATCGCGAATGAAGCTAGTAGCGTGCGAGAGCTGCTGTCATCCCGAGCCGCGCAGACGGCGAGGGACCTCACAGTTGTAATGCTGACTAGCTCGCGCCTCACAGACGTTCCTGCGGGCGACGACCTGGCTCTTGCGCAAGCTAGCCAATGACCGCCTGTGAGGTCCCTCGCCGTCTATGCGGCTCGGGATGACACGTGCACTCAAACCCGCGAACCGCGCCGGCGCTGCGGGCCGCCGCGCGAATATTTCACGGGCTTTCGCTTCGGTTCGATCTTCGTGAGGCCGGTCCCACTCTTCACTTCCATAATTTGATCCCGCAGTAACGCGGCTCGCTCGAACTCGAGGTTCGCGGAGGCGGTCTGCATTTCGTCTTCCAGTTCGCGGAGCAATTCCGTGAGATTGAAATCGCCGCCCGCTTCCTGGATCACCGATGCCGCGATTTCGCGCCCGCGCAAAATCGTATGCAGACTTTCCTGGATTGCGCGCGTCACCGTCGTAGGCGTGATGCCGTGCTTCTCGTTGTATTCCATCTGCTTGGTGCGGCGATAATCCGAAATCGAGATCAACGCCTGCATGCTTTGCGTCACGGTGTCGGCAAAAAGAACGACTTCGCCGTTGATGTGGCGCGCCGCCCGGCCGGCAGTTTGAATCAAAGACGTCTGGCTCCGCAGAAAACCTTCCTTATCCGCATCGAGGATGCAGACGAGCGAGACCTCCGGAAGATCGAGCCCTTCGCGAAGCAAATTAATTCCGACAAGAATGTCGAAGTCGGCCGCGCGCAATCCGCGCAAAATCTCCACGCGCTCGATCGTATCGATGTCGCTGTGCAGGTAACGCACCTTCAACCCGACATCGCGCAGATAATCCGACAAATCCTCCGCGGTCCGTTTCGTCAGCGTGGTAACCAGGACGCGCTCCTGTTTCTCCACTCGCTGCCGGCAAAGCTCGATCGTTTCATCAATCTGATTCTTGAGCGGCTTGAGCGTGATCTTCGGATCGAGCAACCCCGTCGGCCGGATGATCTGCTCGACCACGAGCGGCGATCCGGGAGTATGAACATCGAACTCATTAACAGGTTGGTCCGTGCGACTGACGATCGCCTTCCCGCTAACGTTTGTGGTCGGACGATTTCCATTCGCCGCCTCGCCAGCGACGACAAAGGGCACCGCTTCGTCCTCCCCGATCCGCTCCCGTTTATGCGGAAAGTATCCGGTGTTCCCGACGACGCTGTTCTTGATCTCGAACTCCGCCGGCGTCGCACTCACGTAGGTGATCTGGTTCGTCATCCCCATGAATTCCTTGAAATTCAGCGGCCGGTTATCGAGCGCGCTCGGCAACCGAAAGCCATATTCGACCAGCACCGTTTTCCGCGACTTGTCGCCTTCGTACATCCCGCCGATCTGCGGAATCGTCGCGTGCGATTCGTCCACCACCATCAGGTAATCCTTCGGAAAAAAATCGAGGAGCGTAAACGGCTTCGACCCGGGCATTCGGCCTGAGAGATGCCGCGAATAATTCTCGATCCCATTGCAAAAGCCCATCTCCTGCAACATCTCGAGATCGTACTCGGTCCGCATTTTCAACCGTTGCGCCTCGAGCAGTCTGCTCTGCGATTCCAGCTCGACGATGCGATGATCGAGCTCATTGCGGATCGATGAGAGAGCGCGATTCAACTTGTCGGCCGGCGTGACGAACTGCTTCGCCGGATAAAATGTGATCACGCTCAGGCCTTCACGCGCGTGGCCGGTTAGCGGATCGAACCGCGTGATCGCGTCGATCTCGTCGCCGAAAAACTCGAGGCGGATCGCTTCTTCATCGGCGGTCGCCGGATAGACTTCGACCACGTCACCGCGCACCCGGAATTTGCCGCGGGAAAAATTCATGTCGTTGCGCTCGTAAAGCATGTCCACGAGGCGGCCGAGGACGGCTTCGCGCGAGATTTGTTGCCCGCGTTTCACGGTCAGAAGCATCCGCAGGTAATCCTCCGGCGAGGTGACGCCGTAAATGCAGGAGACGCTCGCGACGACGATCACGTCCCGGCGCGAAAGCAGGGAGCTCGTCGCCGAAAGCCGGAGCCGCTCGATCTCCTCGTTGATCGACGAATCCTTTTCGATGTAGGTATCGGAGCGCGGGATGTAGGCCTCCGGCTGGTAGTAATCGAAGTAGCTGACGAAATACTCGACGGCGTTGCGCGGGAAGAATTGTTTGAACTCGGAGTAGAGCTGCGCCGCCAGCGTTTTGTTATGCGAGATGATGAGCGCCGGCCGGTCGAGCTCGCGAATGACATTGGCCATCGTGAAGGTCTTGCCGGAACCGGTCACGCCGAGCAGGGTTTGGTGCTTGTTGCCGGCTTCGATCGACTTCAAGAGCTTGGCGATCGCCTGGGCCTGGTCGCCCCGCGGTGTGTAATTCGATTCGAGCTCAAACGCCATCCGGTAAAGTAGCACATCAAGGAGCTGCGGTTTGCAACCGCCGACCAATAAAACGGCGGTTGCAAACCGCCGCTCCTTGAATGCATCTCACGCGCTTTTGACTCGCTATGCGTTAGAAGCGCACTACTAATTCTCCGCGAGAGCGCATGAATGAGAGAAATTTTTTCGCCGAGCTTCGCCGGCGGAATATCTATAAAGTCGCGGTCGCTTACGGCATCGTCTCCTGGCTGCTGATCCAGGTCGCGACTCAAACTTTCCCATTTCTCGAGATTCCCAACTGGTGCGTGCGACTGGTCATCGTTCTTCTCATCCTCGGGTTTCCCGTGGCGATGATCCTGGCCTGGGCCTACGAACTTACGCCGGAGGGAATCAAGCGCGCCGATGAGGGGCCATCGGCGCCGGCAACTGTCCGTCATACGGGACAGAAGCTGAACGCGCTGATTATCGGCGTTCTGATCTGCGCCGTCGCGATTCTCGTTTACCAACGATTCCACCCCAATGAATCGCCTTCGGCCCTATCCGAAAAAAGCATTGCGGTTCTTCCATTCGATAACTTCAGCGACGATAAGGAGAACGCCTTCTTCGCGGACGGCATCCAGGACGATATCCTGACGAGCCTGGCGAAAATTCACGATCTGAAGGTCATCAGCCGCACCTCGGTGATGCCGTATCGCGGCGCGACCAAGAATAATCTGCCGCAAATCGCGCAGGCGCTCGGCGTAGTCAACGTCCTGGAAGGAAGCGTGCGTCGGGACAGAAACCGCGTCGTCGTCAGCGTGCAGCTCATCGATGCGCGCAACGATCGGCATCTCTGGGCGAAGCGCTACGATCGGCCGCTCTCGGATTCGCTCGGATTACAGGGCGAGCTCGCGTCCGAAATCGCCGGGGAACTGCGCGCAACCTTGAGCCCGGCGGAGAAGGGGCGCGTCGAAACCAAGCCGACGGAGAATGCGGACGCCTACGTCGTTTATTTGAAGGCGCGAACGTACGAAACAAAGATCGATCGTTTGTTCGAAGATTATAAAGTGGCGGAGCAGCTCTATGGCGAAGCCATTCAGCACGACCCTTCGTTTGCGCTGGCCCATGCGCGGCTTTCCGCGACGGTGGCGCGGATTTATCGCTGGTTCTATCCGACAGAAGACCGCAAGGCGCTGATCAAGCGGGCGGCGGAGAAAGCGTTGCAGTTGAATCCGGACCTGGGCGAGGGCCATCTCGCGCTCGGCCTGTATTACTATTGGACGGAGCGGAATTACGAAAAGGCCCTGGAGGAATTTCGCGTGGCGGCGCTCGCACTGCCGAACGACAGCGACGTGGGATACTTCCGAGCCGCGATTCGCCGGCGCCAGGGGAAATTCGATTACAATCTCGAGTTGCTCAAAAAAACCGAGGAAGTGGATCCCGGGAATGTGCACGTCGCGCTCGAGATCGCCTATACCTACGGCTTTTTGCACGATTGGCCGCAGGCCGCGCGCCGATACGATCGCGTGGTCGCCCTCGCCCCGGATTCGGCCAACTATAAAATCAACCGCGCTTACATTGATTTCTATTCGACTGGGGACACCGCCACGCTGAAATCCACCCTCGCCGGAATCCCCTTCGGAGACGATCCGGCCGGTCTCGTCACGAGGGCGCGCTGGGACCTCGCCATGATCGAGCGGGATTACGCGGCTGCCGACCTGGCCATGACCTCATGCCCTCTCGACGTTTTCCAATCGAATGGCCTGCCGACGCCGAAAAGCTTTTTCCGCGGGTGCGTCGCGCTCGCGCGCGGCGATCAGGCGGCCACCCAGACGCACTTCGCCACCGCCCTGCCGGAGTTTGAGGCTGCTGTGGCGCAAGCTCCAGCCGACGCCCTCCGTCACGCCAATCTCGGCCTGCTCTACTCGTTCATGGGCCGGAAGGAGGAAGCAATTCGCGAAGGTCGCCGGGCCGTGGAACTCCTTCCAGAGTCGAAGGACGCGGTGGACGCGCCTTGGATGGCGGGTTTTCTCGCGATGATTTATGCACGCGCGGGCGATGCAGATTCCGCGCTGCCGCTTTTGGAGCGTTTACTCGCCTCCCCCGGCCCGGTCGATAACACAAACGTCTGCGTTACCTACAGCGACTTGCGGAAGCGGTGGCAATGGGACCCGCTCCGAAACGATCCGCGTTTTCAGAAGCTGCTGGGAGCTTCTCCAGCGAAGACCGCTGGCAATTAGAGTCCGCGATTAGCGGCATGTCTCCGGCCGAATCCAGCCGCGACGGTCTTGCCGGTACGGGAGCTGCTTTTTTCCGGTGCATGCAACTCACTCAACCACGACAAAATGCAATCGTCCGCCCGGCCTTCCGTGTGCCTTCGCCTCAACCGAAATTGGCGGAACCGACTCGCTACAGCATGTCCACCTACGTGGGCGACGAAATCCAGGCTTACGCCACCATCCGCGACATCGCGCTCGCCGAAGCGGAAAAAATCACGACTTCCCTGAATCTCGAACGCGCGCGCATCGCGAATGAATTCGTCGAGAACTGCCTGAAGCCGGCCCGGGCGCCGTACGAAGCGCAGCACTTGCCCGAAGGCGACGCGACCCGCGAACGCCAGCGTTGTGAAGCAGCCAAAGTCCGCATCGCGCTCCTGCGAGCGCACCTGGACGCGGCCTCTCGCGCGCACAGCCGCGCAGCGTAAGTAAATCGTTAGCTTTCTAAATTGGGGCGCTGTAATTTCGCAGCAACCCCAAATGAACACGCCTTGGTCGCATGCACGCGCCTACCGACGGCTCGGCTACCTAGCACTTGCCCATGCCGCGATCCTTTTCGGCATCGCGGCATTCTTGCTCAAGTCGGGAAGCACAGACTCAGGTGGCCTCTGGTTTCTCCGGCTCTGGGTTGGCTTGGTCGCGCTTTGGTTTCTTTGGCCCATTGTCTTAGCGCTTCATCCCGGACGATCCGCTCTTCGGCTCACGGTGTTTACCTCGATCGCTGCTGTTCTGCTTTTGCCCAGCCTTCGATTTTTTGACATGACCGCCCCGTGGGTGCTTGGCTTCCCAGACGGTGTTAGTCTGAATCCAATAAGTAGCTGGCAATACTTTAGTGCCTATCGAGCCGGTCGATTCCAAGCGCAAAAGGATCGCGCCGCCGGAATCCTGGCGATCGAGGAATTCGGTTTTGGTGCCGGCATGGCGACGGAAATTCTGCGCGAACGATATCAAATTGAGGTGAGGGCCGTCGCTGGCTGTTTGGTCAACGAAAAGATTCTCGGTCACGCCGCCGGCTACAATGCGGTTTCAGAACCCGAAATCGACCGGCGCGTGGGCCGCAAGCGTGTTGCTGAGGCGCGAGAAGAGGCAGCGAAATTGGCGACCGAGGAGATTGCCCGCCAGCGACAATTCACTGAAGACCTCGCCAAGCGCCTTTCGAGCCTTCCGCCCGATGCCAAGATAAAGATCGAATCTATCTGGCTGTATGTGGATCAGCAGCCATTAGTAAACGACCCGGTGC
>JBEEHT010000088.1:0-24238 GCA_041167545.1 Verrucomicrobiota bacterium | reverse complement strand
CATGACGGCTCCTTTGAAAGTGGGGGACTCTAGTAAGTTTTCCCTCGCTGGAAACGGGTAAATCGGTCGTGCAACGACGAGCTGCTAAAGCTCGAAGACCGTCTTCAAACGGCCGAGGAAAGAGGCCCGATAAGCGCGTTCCTTTTCCGCGGTATCCTCGGGATGCGCGGTGTCCCGCAAAATGCCTTCACCCTCGAGTTTTCGTTTCGCCAGGATGTCGCTGAGCTGATTCAGGCACTGCGGCGATTCGCGCATGATGTCACCCATGACTTCCTTGCTGATCTCCAGCACTTCGCAATCGCTATCCGCGCGGATCGTAGCCGAACGCGCTTCGCCCGTGAGCAGTGACATTTCGCCGAAGCAATCGCCCGAGCGCATGCTGCCGAGCCGGATGTGCGAGCCATTTCGGAAGACGGAGACGTGCACGCTGCCGCGCAGAACGATGAACATCGAATCGCCCTCCGCTCCTTCCTCGATCACGCGCTCGCCGCGGCCGTAATGATTGATGCTCGCGCTGTGGAGCACGTTGTCGAGCTGCGCATCGTCCAGGCAATCGAAAAGCGGTTCGCCGCGCAAGATCGCCTGCGCTTCGGTAAAGCCTTCCGGAACGGTGGGCAGGCGCCGGCGCTCGATTTGCAGGGTCCGGATCGGGAACGGAATCCTGATCCGCTGCCGTTTCAATTCGTACCAGATATTGGTCCGGATCGCGTCGCAAACATCGTTGTAGGCGGCGTGATTTCCCATCCAGAATTTTATTTCGTAAACGACAGACGATTCCGCGAAGTCCATCACGAAAACTTTCGGGTGCGGCTCCGGCATGACGCCTTCGGCCGTCGCGGTCGCGCGGAGGAGTGAATCTTTGACGCGATTCGGCGGCACGTTGTAGTCGATGCCGACCCGCAGGCGCATCGCATGCGTCTGGGTTGGGTAATGGAGATTGACGATCGTCCCGCGCGCGATCGTGTAGTTTGGAACGTCGAGGTAAATCCCGTCGTTGGTGCGCAGTCGGGTCGAACGCCAGTTGATTTCCATCACCTCGGCGTAGCGCTCCTGAATGTTGAGCCAGTCTCCGACTTTGTAGGGGCGCGCGATTTGCAACGCGATTCCAGCGATGATCCCGCCGAAAAGATCCTGGGTCGCGAAGCCGAGGACGATCGCGAGAATGCCGGAGCCGGCGAGCAAGGTCTTGAGTTGCCCTTCGGCGTGATAGACGACGCTCAAGACGATCAACAGCGCGATCAGGTAAATGAAAAGCGCGACGACTTGCCGGAGAAATTCGGGGATCGGGGTCTGACGTTTCTTTTCGAAGTGGCCGGCCCAGAGATAGCGATCGAGCAGGGCGACGATGAACGCCGTGGTCAAGAGGATCGCGACGGCATCGACATGTCTGCGCCATTCGACGTGGACGCCGTAGAACGAGATCGCGGCGTAGAAGGCCAGCGTCAGGCAGAAAAGTTGAAAGGGAATGCCAAGCTGAACGCCCGCGCGGCGCTTGAGTAACCGGCCGATCGTCAACGCGATGAAAAACGTCGCGACAAAAATGATGGCGGTGACGGCGGTCTTCTGCGTCTCGAGCAAGGTGAACATTGGGCAGCGGAGAATAGCAGCGGGCAGGCGACCGCGACAAGTGCCGTCGTGCCCGTAGCACAGGCATCTTGCCTGTGGGGCGAACGGGCGTCTCGCCCGTTCTCTGAGTTTCGGTTGTCAGGCAAGATGCCTGACGGCCCCACAGGCAAGATGCCTGTGCTACATCTTCGGCGAGAGAATCAGCCACGCCCACCCGCCGAGAAAGCAAAGACCGCCGATCGGTGTGATCGCGCCAAGCCAGGAAAAATTCGTCAACGCCATGGCGTAGAGACTGCCACTGAAAAAGAAAATCCCGGCGATGATGAGGACGCAAGCGGCGCGATTGCCGGTTCCATGCAGCGCCAAAGCGACGAGCGCCACGCTGTGCGCCAAATGATAGAGCACGGCTTTGTTCCAGACCTCGAGCATCCCGCTGGCCTGCAATGTCGCCTTCAGGGCATGCGCGCCGAATGCGCCCAGGGCCACGGCGAGAAAGCAAAGACCGGCCGCGATCCGCAAAAGAGTGACGGGCGTCATTCGATGAAACGATTCCCGATCACTTACCGCCAAAAAATTTCCGGAACGATTGGAAGAGACGATTCGGCAGCGCGCCGGCCTTCTGCTCGAGGTCCTGCAACTTCTGGACGAACTGAGTCTGGGTGCCACCGTGAATCTCACACGCGATGGCCGGGACTTTATCGTTAGGCAGAGTCATTTCGTAAGCAGTGCCGGCGGCGTTGCATCCTGTCGTGGCGAGATGATTCGAGATCGAGCAGACGACCGCGCGCGCCATCGGCATCGTCGGCTCCAAAGGCCGCGCCGGATACCGCTGCGCCGCTTTCGTCATTACCTGCGTCCAGACCGGCAGGGCTAGCGCCGCGCCGTAGCCTCTAGGAATGATGGTCTGCGGCTGATCGAACCCGACCCAGACGCCGCAGGTCAGCGCGGTGGTATAGCCGACAAACCAGGCGTCTTTGTAATCGTTGGTCGTGCCGGTTTTGCCCGCGGCCGGCAGTTTGAAGCCTAACGACTTCGCGCTCGCGGCGGTCCCGCTGGTCAGCACCTCTTCCATTAGTTGCGACGTCATCCAGGTCGAGCTTGGATCCAGCGCCGGAATGTTCACGTGCGCCGCGCGGTAAATCGGATTGTGGTCCGCGTCGTCGATCCGCTCGATGATATAGGATTGTTTGCGCACCCCGGCGTTCGGAAAAACGGAGTAGGCCGACGTCAAATCTTTCAGGTTGGTTTCGAACGACCCGATGTAGATCGCAGGCCCGTGCGGAATGTTCTCGCCGAGCCCAAGCGTGGTCGCGATTTTCTGCACGTCATCAAGGCCGGCCAGCTCGCCCACTCGAACGCTCATCGTGTTTCGCGAATGGATGAGACCGTACGAGACCGGTTGAATGCCGCCGTAAGTGCCGTCCGAATTTCCCGGCGTCCAATTTCCCGCGCCCTGGATTTCACCCGGCTCGATCGGACCGTCGCTGACCGCGGCGCCCGGCAGAATACCGTGCATGAAGGCGACGGTGTAAACGAATGGCTTGAAGGACGAGCCGACCTGCCGGTTCGCGGGCGAAAGGGCGCGGTTGAATTTGCTCTGCGCGTAATCGCGCCCGCCGACCAGCGCGCGGATGCCGCCGCTCGAATTGTCGATCGCTACCAGCGCGCCTTCGAGGTACGGCATCGACGAATCCTCGCCTTCGGCCGGCGGCTGGTAGCTCGCCTTGAGCGGATGCCGGAAATTCGATTGGCGTTCGATCTTGGCGAGCTGGGTTTCGAGCGCTTGCGTCGCGGCCGTCTGCATCGCGGGATCGAGCGTCGTGTAAATAAAGAGGCCGCCGTTATCGATCTGATCGGGCGTGAGCAGCAGGTTCAAGTCGCGCTGCACCGCGTCCATCGCGTAATTCTCCTGGATCTGCGGCAGGCGTTTCGGATGCGAAGTAACTTTCGCGAGCTTTGCTTCCTCGGCCTGCGCGAAACTGATTTTCTTCAGGTCCAGCATCCGATCGAGCACGGCATTGCGCTGGAGCGTCGCGCCTTCGGGATTCTTCAGCGGCGAAAACCGATTCGGGCTGCGAATCAATCCGGCGAGCACTGCGGACTCGGACAGGTTCAGCTTCGCGGCGTCCTTGCCGAAATAGGCGAGCGACGCCGTTTGCACTCCATAACAGCCGGAGCCGAAATAGATCCGGTTGATGTAAAGCTCGATGATCTGTTGCTTCGTGAAATCGCGCTCGATCCGCAACGCGACCATCGCTTCCAGTAGTTTGCGGCTAAGGGTGCGCCCGCCGAGCGGCAGGCTGTTGCGGGCAAGCTGCTGGGTGATGCTGCTCGCGCCTTCCTTCGCGGAACCGCTCATCACATCGCGGTAAAGCGCCCGCGCGATGCCGCGCCAGTCGATGCCGCCATGCTCGAAGAAGCGCGTGTCTTCGCGCGCGAGAAGGGCGTCGACGAAAAACGGCGAGACTTCATTCAGCGCGACTTTGACCCGGTTCGCGCCGGCGAGGCGGCTGTAGATTTTGCCGTCAACGTCGAAGACCGTATTACGTTCCGGCATTTCGCCGACCGTCTTCAGGTCGTAGGTCTGGGCCCAGAGCGCGTAGAAAAAGAGGACGGCAAACACCGCCACCACGGGGAGGCCAAGCAGCGCCAGCTTGAAACTGATACGGAATTTTCGACCGCGTTTTTTCGGCGAAGCGCGAGCGAGAAGCTTCATCGTTGAGAAAAGCTAATTCGTTGAAGCGTTAAAGAGTTGCAGCGTTAAAACAGTGTAACGCTTCAACCGTTTAACGCTCCAACGCTTCAACGTTCCTCAAAGCCGCATCTGCACCGCGCTGTCGTGCTGTTCGGTCGGGCAGGGCGCATCGATCGGGACACCGGCATCGGCATTGCTCGGCTGCACGAGCTGGTGATCGATCAGGTATTCTTCCACTTCTTCACCGCTGACATCCGCGAGCATCTTCTCGTTGATCTCGATGCAGGGCGACAACGGCTGGCCGCTCTTTGTTTCCATTTCCCAGCGGAACGCGGGATTCTGGATGATGTCCTTCTCGGTGTAAGGGAGATTGTATTTCGCGAGCACCGCGCGAACGCCGGCGCTCCAGCCGCAGGTGGTTTTCAGGTAGGCAGTGATCTTTGGCGTTTCCATTGTGCGTCAAAGGTAGCATGGGCGCGGAGGTTTGCATTCAGTCTTCGCCGCGGTAAGAAATGGAATGAGTTTTACTCTCCAAATCGGCCAGCCCGCACCCGCCTTTTCCCTTCCGGCGACTGACGGGAAAACCTACGCGCTCGACGATTTCAAAGACGACCCCGTCCTCGTCATTTTCTTTACCTGCAATCATTGCCCGTACGTGACGGGATCGGATGAAGCGACCCGCCGGACCGTGGAGAAATTTTCTGCGCGCGGCGTCCGTTTTGTCGCAATCAATTCCAATAGCGCCAACACCTACGCGGACGACGATTTCCCGCACATGGTGGAGCGGATGCGCGACCACAAATTTCCGTGGATTTATCTGCACGATAAAAGTCAGGAAGTGGCGCGGGCCTACGGCGCGCTCCGCACCCCGCACTTTTATGTTTTCGATCAGAAGCGAAACCTGATTTACACCGGCCGGGCCGTCGATAATCCACGCCAGACTGAGCGAGCGACGACCAACGATCTCGAGCGGGCGCTGGAAGAACATCTCGCCGGCAAAGCGGTCAGCGCTGCAGTTACCAATCCGATCGGTTGCAACGTCAAATGGGAAGGCCGCGACGCGCACTGGATGCCGGCCGATGCCTGCGATTTGGTTTGAAAGCGTGTCATCCCGAGCTGCGCAGACAGCGAGGGACCTCACATTTGGTCACCAGTTTGCTTGCGCCAAAACCACGCCGTGTATGTGATCGCGGTTTGAGGGCGCAAGCTAATCCGCGCTGCGGTTGTGAGGTCCCTCACCGTCTGCGCGGCTCGGGATGACAGCTTGTTTCCGCAGCTCTGACTTCCGACCTCTGACCTCCGGCTTCTTCACGGGCCCTTGCCGGAGTCCCCGCCCCACAGCCCTTCGGGAACTCCGGCCCCCAATTTCCCACAAACGCTTTCGCGTCTGTGAAAAGGCCCCTAAATTTTATTCCGCAACGGCCGCACGCACTGGGTCAATTTCCGCAAGCCCAATTGCAGCCGCGTTTTCACCGTCCCCAACGGCGTTCGCGTCGTCGCCGCGATCTCGCGCTGGCTCAACCCGCTGAAATACGCGAGCTCCACCGCTTCGCGCTGCACGCGCGGCAAAGTTTGCATCTGCTGCCCGAGAAAACGGCGCAGATCGGTCTGCGTGACCTCGGACGCCGTCGCGCTCGCCCCGCCGATGTTGGCTTGCGGGGTTATCTCGTCTTCAAAGCGCTGTTTCGCGCGGCGGTAACTATCGCGCCGGCGCACCCGATCGATCGCACGCCGTCGCGCGATGGTGATGACCCAGCCGAGCGGCTTGCCCGCCTTCGGAGAATAGTTGTGCGCCTCGCGCCAGATTTGCAGAAAAGACTCCTGGAGAACGTCGTCCGCTTCCGATTCCTCGTGGACGACGCTGCCGATCAAGGCGCGAAGCGATCTGGCGTAACGCGAATGGAGCTCGCGCAACGCCTGTTGCTGACGCTGCGTGATTTTTTCCATTAAAGTTTCGTCGCAGATAAACGAAGCGTCCGGACCGTCGGTCTGTGGGATCTGAAGTTCGGGGAATAGCGCCATAGTAAAGATAGATTCGAACGAGGCGCGGCGGCAGGCTATCAGCGGAGCGGCGCATTGAACCGTAGGAAAAATCCCGAGGCTTCAGCACACGAAATTTGGCGTAGGTGCGCTCCGATTTCACCGCGGGGAGGAATCGCGCAACTCACCTTCGCCTTAGGAGTTTAACTGATACTGGGATCATCCGGGCGGCTTATGGCAAAACCCAATCGATTTGTTTTAATGCGCCATTCCCCATGAATTCCCATCTCTTAGCCGAAGAAAAACTCGCGATCCTGCAAGCGGCCGATCCGCGGCGGAAGTGGTATTCGCTCGATGACCAGCGCGTCTGCGTTTTGTGCGACCGGGCGATTACCGGCCGCCAGATCGAAATTACTCGCGATTCGACCGGCGCATTTTCTTTGCGCTGCCCGACGCCGGGCTGCCAGTCGGTGCCGAGCGACTGGTTTTACCACGGAAGCGCCTGTTCGAGCGCGAAAAGCCCTGGGCAACGCAGCTCCGAGGCAAGTTTTTTCGCGCTTTAACCAGCGCCGGCGCTTTGGAAACCGCCGCTCCTTGAATCAGGGAGCCAGTGGATCGGGCGCGGGCGGAAGCGTGGCGAGCTTCAGAAGTGACGCGCGCTTTTTATTTTTGATCAGAAGGCGTTGTTTCCGGCGAAGCCGCGCGACGCGGCTTTTGGCGGCTTCCGGGGTCGGTTGCAGAGAGCGATGGGTCACTGGCGCGACGAACGCGCCGCCAGCGTGCGCCGGGCGTGGATTGGTTTGGTTCGGATCGATCATGCGATCGGGTGAAACGCATGCAGCCTCTGGGCGACGGAGCGCAGGATGGGTAGCCGCCAAAGGACCGCTCGCAGCGAGAACGATCGCTCATGCCCGCGAGAGTCGAATGATGCAGCGACCTTTTGGTTATGGCGCTGTCTCGCCCGACGAACTCTGCGAACGTGGCCGTGATGGGTGCGCGATAGGTTGCCATCGTTCGCAGGCGGTTGCGGCCCGAACGAACGAAACTCGCGCCTCAACGCGGCCGCGAGAATTGGATCCGCGTAGATCCACTGGTTCGGGGTCGAGACGCAATCCTCGGTCGGGCATTGGAGTCGCAGCGCGCCGCGCGCTTCGTTCACCTTGATTACTTTAACCTGCCAGCCCGTGATCGAATGCTGACATCGCTGACAAAAGCGGCGGTCGTCGAGCGAATGCCAAAAATGAAATTCATCGAGGCGCCTCAGGAGATCGAGCTTGTCGTCTGGCGAAGGGTTTAACTGGGGCATGCTAAAGAGGATGGCAAGGCTCCGGCAAAGGGACAATCGGGCGGAGAACTGTCGCGGTTATCGGTGAAATTCCGATCTTTCAGCGCTGCAAAATAATATCCATCTGCGGTTGAGCGCCGTGGCGTTTCGTTATCGGGTCCGGTTCAATCGTCCGAGGCAAAAAGCGGCTCGCTCGGCTCCGCCAGTTGTCGATTCGCAATCGCTTTTAGCGCAGCTTCTCTCGTTTCAAAAACGGGCATCGCTTTTTGCAGATTGATCACGGCGAAAATATCCTTCACCGCCTCGCTCATTCCTCCGACGCAAAAAACGCTTCCCTCGCGCTCGGTGTCCCTGAGATGTTCGATGATGGCCGCGATTCCGCTCGAATCAATGAACGCGACTTCGGAGAGATCGAGGACAAGCGCTTCTATCTCGACCGCCGGCTTTTCCTCCAACAACGCGCGAAGCACCGGCGCGAAATGGAGATCGATTTCACCGCCAAGCGCGAGCACCCGAATTGGGTCGCCGGTATCGCTGATTAATTTCATCCCCGCCGAATCGCCAAAGGCCGACACTAATTCAGGCGGCCCACTCGCGCGCGAGATCTTCCGCCGGGGGGTGCAAGGAGTTGAGATATTGAGCATCGAAAGCGCGGAGGGCCGCTTCGATGGTGGGACCGAAGCCGACGATGCCGTCGCCGATGCTTTGGCCGAGCAGTGCGATCCAAACGCCGGAACGCACGAACAATCTCGGCGAACGCACGGCGGAGGGACTGCCGGGATGCATTTCACAATACAATTCAGCGCGCTGATTGGCCGCGACCTTGTCGAGATGTTTCGCCGTCATTCCCTGTAAAAACGAAGCGCTGCCGGAAGCCGGACTCAGGATATTTCCCCGAACGCAACATCAGCAAAAACCCGACTCCTGCTCGTGGCACGATAGCAACGGCAACTGTGACGAGGGTTCTCCGGCCAACAGAGCCGCGAAAGGCGTATCTTGTGGACGACTTATCTGCTACGCACGCGACAGTAGGGAACCGACACCATGGCCGTTTCATCAAAAGACATTGTCCAGTCTGCGAAAAAGCCGAGCAACGGCACGAATGGCCGCAACGGCGATCTCCGCTATCGCACCTTGTTCGAGCTGGTTCCGGTGGCCGTTTATTCCACCGATGCGCACGGGGTCATCCAGGAGTTCAACCGCCGGGCCGTTGAACTGTGGGGCCGGACGCCCGATCCGAAGGGAGAAAAATTTTGCGGTTCGTTCAAGATGTTCCATTTGGACGGGACTCCCATGCCTCACCACGAGTGTCCGGTGGCGAGAGTTTTAAAGGGTGAAAAACTGAAGGCGAGCGACTGTGAGGTCGTCGTCGCACAGGCGGACGGCACGCGGAAAAACGTGATCGTCGGCCCGCAGGTGTTGAAGGACGACCGCGGCGAAATCGTCGGCGCGATCAATTGCTTTTACGATATCAGCGACCGCAAACAGTCCGAAGAAGCGCTCGAGCGGAGCGAACAACGGTTGCGCACCCTGGCCGATGCCGTTCCGCAGCTTATCTGGACCAATGAAGGAGGAGGCAAGGCCGATTACTTCAACCAACGCTGGTACGAATACAGCGGCCTGAGTTTCAAAGAATCGGTCGGTCTGGGCTGGCAGGCGATAGTGCATCCGAGCGACGCGCCTACTTCCGTGGCCCGCTGGAAACGCGCCCTGACGACCGGGAAAGTTTTTGAAAGTGAATACCGGCTTCGCGCCAAGCAGGGGGAGTATCGCTGGTTTATCGGCCGCAATGTTCCGCTGCATGACGTCGCCGGCCGGGTCACGAGTTGGTTCGGGACGGCTACGGACGTTCACGATTTAAAAAGGGCGGAGCAGGAGTTGCGGGCCAGCGAAGAGCGCTTCCGCCTGCTCGTGGAAGGCGCCCGCGATTACGCGATGTTTCTTCTCGATCCCGCCAATGTCATCACCTTCTGGAATGCCGGGGCCGAACGTGTTTTCGGCTGGACGCAGAAGGAAGCGATCGGCCAATCGGGCGCCATCATCTTTACGCCGGAGGATCGCAAGAAGGGGGAAGTGGAAAAGGAAATCAATGGCGCCCTCACCGAAGGGCGGGCGCTCGATCGTCGTTTCCATGTCCGCAAAGATCGCTCTCGCTTTTGGACTGATGGCGTCCTGATGCGGCTCGATGACGAGGGAGGGACGTTGCGCGGTTTCGCCAAGGTAGCGCGAGACGCCACCGACCATCGGCGGATCGAAGATGAGCTGGCGCACGCGCGCGACGAGATGGAACAGCGGGTCGTCGAGCGGACCCGGGAATTGGTGGCAATTAACCGGGAGCTTGAATCGACCATGGGGCAGCGGCAGCAGCTCGAACGTGAGCTGCTTGAAGTCAGCGAGCGCGAAAAACGCCGCATCGGCGAGGATTTGCACGACATGGTTTGCCAGGAATTAACGGCGACCGCGTTGTTCCTGAAATCGACCGCAACGCAAATCGCGGCTGAGAATCTCGCGGCGGCGAAGACGCTGGAAGAATCCGCGCAAACGGTCAACCGGAATGTCGTTATCGCCCGTGAGCTCGCGCGCGGTTTGCAGGCGGTCGAGTTGACTGCTTCGGGATTAAAGAATGCGTTGCGTGGTCTGGCGGCGACCGCCTGCGACAACAGCGGAATAAAATGTCACGTCAAAGTGGCGCGCGGAGTCCATGTGCCCGATGACACGGTCGCGCTCCACCTTTACCGGATCGCGCAGGAAGCGATGACGAACGCAGTGAAACATTCGGGGGCGAAAAATGTTTTGATCACGTTGGACTGTAACAAGACGCACACCTGCGTGAGCGTGCAGGACGACGGGAAAGGGTTCGCTCTAAAGAAGCGGGGAAAAGGTCTCGGGCTCCACATGATGCGTTACCGGGCGAACGCCCTCGGTGGCGAATTGAAGATCGAGCGCCGGCGCAGCGGCGGGATGGATATTACCTGCGTGATTCCAACCAAAAGGTAGGGCGCTCCGGGATGCGCGATGCGCGATCCGCGATGGGGGATGCGAGACGTATCCCGGTATCTTGCATCCCGGATTCCGCACGTTAACTCAAATTTCATGCGAGCAGACAAATGCCCGCGTGCGATGACGTTTGTGAGCGTGGACGGAACCCGGTCCGTGCTGCATTAGCTTGAATTGCAGAGCGCGCCGCTGAGGCGCACAAAAAGTCTGAATGCCCGCTAAGCCGAAATTGAAGCAGCCCAAGCCGCCGCGTTCCGCAAGGAAGGCGACGTCGGGGCCGGATGCAAAGGAAGCCCGGCGACAGGCCCTCGAGCCGGACGTGAAATCCACGGGTGCACTCGGTACCGGCCCGGTCGCGAATCCGAAATGCGCGCTGCCGGAATCAGTCCGGATCGTGGTGGTGGACGATCACCCCCTCTTCCGCCATGGGCTGATCCAGTTGCTCGATTCCGACGACGGCTTCTCCGTTTGCGGCGAAGCCAGCAGCGCGGGCGAAGCCATGGACGTCATCCGGAAAGTGAAACCGCATCTGGTCATCGCGGATCTGGGATTGAAAGGGACGAATGGAATCGAGCTGACCAAAATGATCCTCGCCGAGTTCCCTCGGTTGCCGGTTCTGATTCTCTCAATGCACGACGAATCGCTTTATGCCGTCCGTTCGCTCCGGGCCGGCGCGCGCGGCTACGTCACCAAGGAGGAAGCGCTCGGGAGCGTGCTCGAGGCCGTGCGCGAAGTGATGGATGGCCACACTTATTTGAGCCCCAAGATGGCGAGCCAGGTCATTTCCAAAGTCGTGGTGAACCGCGTGGCGCCCGATGAAGAGATCACCGATCGGCTGAGCGACCGCGAGTTGGAGGTCCTGGAAATGATCGGCCGGGGAAAGGAAATCAAAGCGATCGCGAACGCGCTCCATCTCAGTCCGAAAACGGTGGAGACCCACCGGACTCATATTAAAGAGAAGCTGAATTTGCAGAACGCGCGGCAGGTCGCGCGTTTCGCCCAGCAATGGGTCGCCGAGCGCTCGATCTGATTCTTCGGTAGCCGCTTCGCTGTGCGAAGCGCGAGAGCGACCGTCGATGAAAACAGGACGGCGGCTACAGAAGATAAATTGCGATTCAGCGCTTCGGTTTCAGCAACGGGAACAGGATCACGTCGCGGATCGATTCGGCGCCGGTCAGCATCATCGTCAGTCGATCGATCCCCATTCCGAATCCGCCGGCGGAGGGCATGCCGTGCTCTAGCGCGAGTAGGAATTCTTCATCGATCTTTTGCGTTTCTTCGCCTGCCTGTTCGAGCAACCGCTGCCGTTGCACCGTGGGATCATTCAGTTCCGAATAACCCGGCGAGATTTCCTGGCCGTTGATGATGAGCTCATACACATCGACGAGCGAATCGTCCTCGGCATTCTGCTTGGCCAGCGGCACCAGCTCCTTCGGGCAATGCGTCACGAAGAGGGGATCGAATGTTTTTTCTTCCACCAGCTTTTCGAAAACCTGCTGCGTCACTTCGTAATCGGCCAGACGTGGATTGATCTCGACGCCGAGCTCAACGCAGCGCTCACGCCGTTGCTCGCTCGTGTAATCGAACCACTGCGGATCAACCTCGCGGATCAAATCGCGGTAACGCGCGCGCCGCCAGGGGCGCGTCAGATTGATCGAGCGCGTCAGATTACCTTCGGCATCCCGATGCTCGATTTGGAGGGGCGAGCTCCCGCGAGCCTGGGTTTCTCCCGGCGTCGCCGGAGCTCCGCCCTCCATTTCGTGAACCTTCGCTGCGAGGTGGCAGATCAATTCCTCGACCAGGTCCGCGATCTTCTCAAAATCGGCGTAGGCCCAATACCCTTCGAGCATGGTGAACTCCGGATTGTGCTTCCGCGAGATCCCTTCGTTGCGGAAATTTCGGTTCAACTCGAACACTTTGTTGTAGCCACCGACGAGGAGACGCTTGAGATAAAGCTCCGGCGCGATGCGAAGATAAAGCTCGAGACCGAGCGCTTTGTGATGGGTCCGAAACGGTTCGGCGGCCGCGCCGCCCGGCACCGCCTGCAACATTGGCGTCTCCACTTCGAGAAAGCCACGGGCCTCCATGAAATGCCGGATCTCACGCACGATCGCGATCCGCTTTTCAAAAACCGCGCGCGACTGTTCGTTCGTGATCAGATCGAGGTAGCGTTGCCGGTAACGCGCCTCGACGTCCTGCAAACCGTGCCATTTTTCCGGCAACGGCCGGAGCGATTTTCCCAGAAGCTCCAGCGAATGGACTTTGATCGTGGCCTCGCCGGTTTTGGTGAGGAAGCAGGTTCCTTCCACGCCGATGAAATCCCCCAGATCGACCAGCTTGAATAACTCGATCGTCTCCGGGCCGACTTCCTTCGCGTGAATGTAAACCTGCATCCGCCCGGTCGAATCGCGCAGATCGACGAAGTGGCTTTTTCCCATGTCGCGATGGGCGGTGATGCGCCCGGCGAGACGCAGAGTGGCGCCTTCGCTGAATTTTTTGCGCACCTCGGCAATGGACCCGGACGTTTCGTAGGCCCGGCCGAACGGGTTCGCGCCGCGCGCCTGGAGCGCCTCCAGTTTTTCGCGGCGTTGCGCTATGAGGCTGTTTTCGTCGTCCATCGTGAGCGACCGAATCTAGAGCGACGCGTCAAAATGAACAGCCTCAAAGAAGATCTCACACAAAGGTCACGAAGGACCACCACGGCGAATGCGGGTGGAGGCGAGAACACTCTGCGGGCTCGCTGGAGATCGCCCCCCCAATTCTGTCCTTCGTGACCTTTGTGTCCTTTGTGTGAGATCTTCAACGGGGCCGATCCCAATATTCATTTGCAAAAAAAACCCACCCGATGGCATATTCTCGCGCGTCTCAGCCCGATGGATCGGGTTCGCAGCGCCCCTTTCCTCATGGAAGTCGATCTGCCACAAACCACCTCCAAAATCGACGGACCGCTCGTCAAACAATTCTCGATTTTTCTGCCCAATAAAGTCGGCGCGATGCTGGACGTGGTGAAGCTGCTCCATGCCCACAGCACCCATGTCGTCGCCATGAGTATTTCGGAATCGACCGATTCCGCCATCGCGCGAATCATCGTCAGCGACCCCGAGCAGGTGGAGGAATTATTTAAGCAACACAACGTCGCTTACGGGGTCTGCTCCATGGTCGTGGTGGAATTGCGGGAGGTGGCAACGCAGCTCGCGAAACTGCTGGCCGCCCTCTTGATGGCCGAAGTGAATGTGCATTTCACCTATCCGCTCCTGACTCACCCCCGCGGTTTCGCCGCGCTCGCTTTGCACGTGGATGACACCGATTGCGCGTCGTCGGTCCTGCTGGGCGAAGGTTTCAAGCTGCTGAGCCAGACGGATATCTCGCGGTAATCCGGTCATTGAATTGCCGCCTTTGCGCCGGGTCGAATCCAAGGCATAATTCCCGGCACCGTTATGGAAGCAGAAGCCATCTCTCCGACGCCGCCTCCGGATAAGGTCCTCCGGATTGCGATCCTCTTGGTGATCGCCTTCGGCGCGGCGGAACTGGCTGGCCTCGGAGTTTTTTATATCGGCCGCTGGCGCGCCGAATACATCGCGGCGCACCCGAAGGTGACGGCCCCGGAGATGACGCCTGCTGTCGTTGCGACAGCTCCGCCGGTGGCCGCAGTCACGACTCCGCCTCCGGCCACAACTCAAATTACTCCGAGCGCCGCGGCGCTTTCCGTAGCCGAACGCCTGCTGAAAGAGGCGACTGAGCTGCGCGACAAAGGCGACACCACCAATGCGCTGGCCCGCCTCCAGGACGCCTCCCAACGCGATCCGAAGAACGCCAGCGTCCTCGCCGAGATGGCGATGATTTACGAATCGATTCAGCTTTTCGATCGTTCGAACGAAACCTGGAAGAAGATCCAGGAGATTGGCCCTTCGGCCGGCGCACTCTATGAGCTCGCCGACATGAAACTCAAGACGGGCGTAACGCCGCCGGCGCCTGCCACCACGACCGGGCCGGGGCTCGCCGGCACTTCGCCGCTCGATGCAGGCACGAACCGCAATGATGCGGACGGCATTCCGGATGGCTCGACTTTCGGCATCACGGAAGTGACCGCGGTCGATAGCCCGGACGCGGAATCGGAAACCAACATGAAGCTGAAGATCAGCGTGAAGTCGCGACCGAACACGCCGATCGATCACACGAAGGTGAAGATCCAGGTCTTTTTTTACGACACCTTGGACAACAAGGAAGTGGTCCTGACCGACGCGGATGTCAGTTACGAATGGCTCACCCCGCGCCACGATTGGAAAGACACGAACCCGGAGATTTTGGCAGTCACTTATCTGCGAGCGAAGAAGACGGTTTCATCCGACGCCGAGCTTTCCGCCGCGGCCGCGGCCGTGACGCCTTCCGCGAGTGGGAAGAAAAAAACGCCGAGCAAGAAGGAGCCGGCCACGCTGCCGGGTGAAGCCGGCCACCGGAAATATCTCGGCTACATCGTGCGCATTTATTACAACGATCAATTGCAAGCCGTGCGCGCCGACCCGACCAAACTTCTCAATCTTTTCCCGCCGCCGTTCACCGCCCCTTCGCAGTGATGCAACTGCTCATCGTCCACGACGACGCTGAGGTAGGGGAGCAGTTGGCAGGAATGGTGGCGGATTACACGGAGCACGAATGCCACCGGGTGGACAGCGACGCCGCGGCTTTGGGTTGGGCGGAGAAACATGCGCATTGCGAGCTCTTGCTCGCGCAGTTGGAAGGGCCGGGCGTCGATGGCCTGACCCTGGGCGGATCGCTCAGCGAAAAATTTCCCGGGTTGCAAACAATGTTTCTGCCGCCTTATCCGGCCGCGGAGCAGCGCCTCGAGATTGCCAGGACGAAAGTTTTTCCGGAACCGATCGATGGCGACCGTTTGCTCGAGGCCATCGAGACGGCAGCGGCAGCCAGCGCGGGCGCGCCGGATTTATTTCACGTGCTGGACGTCCTCCAGATGTGTTGCCTGAGTAAACGCAGCGGCGCGGTCCAGATCGTAAACGAAAGGCAAAACGGCATCGTCTATCTGCGCGACGGGAAAATCGTTCACGCGGAGAGCGCGGTGCTGCGGGGAACGGAAGCGTTGCTCGAGATCGCCGGTTGGGACGAAATCGAATTTGCCTACGATTTCTCCATTCGCGCGCCCGAGACGATCTCGATGCCCTGGGACGAAGCGCTGATCGAAGCGGTCGTGCGGCACAAGCAGAGCAAGCCCACCGAGAATGCCCCGCCGAAAGTCGAAGAGCCGAGCGTAATCGAACAGCCGCCACCAAAGAAACGCAGCTTCTTCGGCGCGCTCCGAAAAAGCTAAAGCTCTTTCTCTTTTCCCGGGGAGCGCAGGCTGCCAGCCTGCAGTTGCCGGCAGCTTGCCGGCAACATCTAACAACGAAATGCGGCCTTGAGCGCGGACCGTATCGAGCTGGGTCTCGGCAAGCTGCCGAGACGTGCAGGCTGGCAGCCTGCGCTCCCCGGAAACAGGAGGTCGATTTCCCGCGAAATATCTCTTACTCTAGCCGCCAATGAAATTGATCGTCCACCTGGCCGCGTTGCTTTTTCTCGCGACAACGGCGCGGGCCCAAATCCAGGTGGAACTAAAATTTCAGCGTCTCCAATACATCGCGCACGAGCCGATCATCGCCACGCTCAAGATCGCGAATCTCGCCGGACGCGACGTCGATCTGCATGACGAAAGCGGCCAGCACTGGTTCGGCTTCGAGGTCAACGCCGGCGAAGGGCATCTTCTCGCGCCGTTCAAGCAGGCGGCAGCGGAGCCGCCGCTCCATGTGGAGGCCGGCAAAACCGTGACCCGCAAAATTAATCTGACGCCGATTTTTCCGGTGCACGATTTCGGCGCCTATCACGTCCGGGCCAACGTTTACTTCGCCGACCTGAACAAAGATTTTTATTCGGCGACCAAAGTTTTCCAGGTCACGGACGCGCGGGCCATCTGGCAGAAGACGGTTGGCGTTCCGAATGGGATGCCGGGCGAGGGTGAAGTCCGCACTTACTCGCTGCTCTCGAACCGCTTTTCCGATCACACCGCGCTTTATGTGCGCGTGGAAAACAAAAACAACGGCGCGGTTTACAGCACCTTCTCGTTAGGCCGGGTCATCGCGAACGACGAGCCGCAGGCCGAGATCGATCGCGCGAATCAGCTTCATATTCTTCATTGCGCCGCGCCTCGCACCTGGACTTATTCTCACGTTGGTTTGAACGGCGAACTTCTGAGCCATTCTACTTTTATGGAAACAAAATCGCGTCCGCGTTTGCGGCATGCGGCGGATGGCGCTATCGCGGTGAGTGGTGGAATGCTCAACGTCCCAGTGGCCGAGGCCGTGCGCAGTCCCGTCCCGAAATTGTCCGCGCGGCCGCCCGGCGCCGCCCGCGACGAATAGAAATCTTCGCCAGCTTCCTTGATGAATCAGCACCGCTTCGCTTTATTCTCCGCCTTCGCTGGTTTTATCGTGCTCGCTTCCGCGGCCTTCGGGCAATCGAGGACGATCGTGATCGATGCCGGCCACGGCGGCTACGACCGCGGCGGCGTTCCCGGCCAGCGCATCAGCGAGAAGGACAAGACGCTCGATGTCGCCCAGCGCCTGCGGCGCATCCTCCAAGCCAGCGGCTATCGGGTGATCATGACCCGCGACAGCGACGTCTTTGTGCCGTTACCGATGCGAGTGGCCATCGCCAATTCCTACCGCGGCGCGAGTTTCATCTCGATCCATTTCAATTGCGCATCGCGGGTCGGGGCCAACGGCATCGAGACCTATTATTATCGCGGCGACAGCGCGTCGCTCGCCGCCAGCATTCATCGCAACGTGGTCTCGAGCGCGCCTTCGGAAAATCGCGGCATCCGCCGCCGTGGCTTTTACGTGTTGCGACGGACCGCCATTCCCTCGGTCCTGGTCGAATGCGGTTTCCTGACCAATCCAACCGAAGGCCGGCTCGCGCAGACGAGCGATTACCGGCAAAAATTAGCGGAACAAATCGCGCGAGGGATTCGCAGGGAACCGGCGGCCTCCCGGCCGCTTACCGCGAGTTTGAGAAGCGTTTCGCTCGGAAACGATTTCGTGCGCGTACCGGCGGAGCGATTCTCCACCCACCGGAAACGCTCGTCGAAATCATCTCGCCATCAGACAAGCAGGAAAAAGAGCAGCAGCGAGAGCGACAAGCCAAGGAAGAAAGCGAAGAAAAAGAAGTCGGAGGATTAATTGGATTCCCCGATCGTAAGCGCGGCGGCAATGCGGGCGGCCGAAGAGGCGGCGTTCGCGCGCGGCGTGGAAGTGGAAGCGTTGATGGACCAGGCGGGCGCCGGAATCGCCCGGTGCGTCCGCGAAGTTTTCCCGAACCCAGGGACGGCGATTGTTTTCGCCGGCAAGGGCCACAACGGCGGCGACGCATTGGTGGCCGCGAAGTGTTTGAAAAATTCGGGATGGGAGATCGACCTGCGCCTGATCTTTCCCGAGGAGGAATGCGCCGACCTCACGCGCAAGAAGATCGCAGACTTGCGGAGCGACGAGTCTCGGCTCGTTAATGGACGTGCCGATTTGATCGTGCTCGATGGTTTGCTCGGCCTCGGCTCGAAGCATCTTTTGCGTGAGCCGGTCCGCACAGCGGCGCAAGAGATCAATCGCCTGCGCCGGGAACAACAGGCGTTCGTTTTTGCGGTGGATTTGCCCACCGGTTTGGACGGCGATACCGGTGAAGCCGATCCGGAGGATTGCGTCGTGGCGGATTTCACGATCACGATTGCGTTCGCCAAGCATGGTCTCCTTACTGATCGCGCGACCAATCTAGTCGGTCGCCTTGAAGTCGTTCCGCTGCCCGACCTGACGATCGCGCCGGTTCCGCTCAACGACCTGCTCGCCAACGCGCCTTCGCTCGGCTCGCTTTTGCCGAGGCGAAAATTCGGCGCCTACAAAAACGAATTCGGCCGCATCGGAGTCGTCGCGGGCTCCCAGGGATTTATCGGCGCCGCGCTGATGACCGCGCAAGGCGCTCTTCGCGGAGGCGCGGGACTCGTGGAAGTTTTCGTAACGAAAGAAATTTATCCGATCGTGGCCGCGGCCGCGCCCCCTGAGGCGATGGTCAAACCGATCCGGTCCTACCGGGATTTGCTCGAGGAGAAGATCGACGTTTGGGCGCTCGGTCCCGGTTTGGGAAAATCGCAGGCGAAAGATATTTTGAAACTGATCGAACGCGCGACGCAGCCGATGGTCGTTGACGCGGACGGCTTGAACATTGTTTCCGATGAAGTCGAACTGCTGAAGCGCTGCGCCGGCCCGCGTCTTCTCACGCCGCATCCGGGCGAGATGAAACGATTGATGGATCCCGGAAAAATGTCGCGGGCAGGTCTGGCCCGGACTTTTTGCGACCTCTTTCCCGTGACGCTGTTGCTGAAGGGAGCGAGAACGATCGTTTGCCAAAAAGGGCAACCGATCAGTTACAATTCGACTGGCAACCCCGGAATGGCGACTGGCGGAATGGGGGATGTCCTGACCGGCGTTTGCGCCGCCTTGGTCGGACAAGGCCTTTCACTTTACGATGCCGCGCGCGTCGGCGCCTGGGTTTGCGGGCGCGCCGCGGAGATCGCGATCTTCGAGAAAGGTGAAAGCCAGGAGTCGCTCCTGCCGCGTGATGTTCTCAAAAACCTCGGCGCAGCCTTCAGCGAGCTTCATCAAGGAGCGGCGATCTCCAGACCGCCGAGTTCTTCATCCGGCGGTTTATAAACCGCCTTTCCTTGATGCTCACGGCTTCCGCTCTTCGCAGAGTTTCTGGAACCGCGAATCTTTCCGAATTGGATCCCAGATCGGATCGAGACGAAGAAGCCCGCGAGTGATCGCGTGGTGATACGAAGCCGAAAGAGCTTCCTGAAGCAACGGGATCGCGCGATCCGCGTCGCCCAGGAGTGAGTAGGCGCCGGCGAGAGTCGCTTTCGAGTGCGGAGCTTCCCATAAATCAGATTGCGTTTGACTGAGAAATGCGGGCGCTTCGCGTTCCACGGCCTCGCGATCGCCCAAAGCCGCGTTCGTCCACATGAGCACCTCGTAGAGTTGCCGGCTGGTTTTTCCCTGATCACGCAGCGCCAGAAGTTCGCGACGCGCCTCCTCGAGCAATGCCCGCGCTTCGGACTTATGGCCGGCCAAAAGCTTCATCCCGCCGAGCCATGATTTGGTGTCCGCGGCACTCAGCGGGGAACGGTCCTTTTTTATTTCCAGCGCTTTCGAAAGCGTTTGCGCCGCTTCATCAAAGCGACGGCGGAAAACCAGCTCGGAGATCTGTTCACCGAACGCCACTTCGTCCTTCGTCAGGTCTTTGCCGCGCAAGAGATTTTCCGCGGCATCGAGGTCGCCCTCCGCCGCGTATGCTTCCGCCTTCTCGGCGATGAATCGAATCTCATCCGGCGAGACGGCAAAGGCGCGATCGAACATTTCGCGCGCATTTCGGAAGTCGCGCTTGCCGCGATAGCTGCGGGCGAGGTTCGCCCAGATGTCCGGGTTACGGGGATCGAAGATCGTCGCCTTTTTCTGGAGTTCGATGGATTCATCGAGTTTTCCCTGCCGCCGTTTCACGAGCGCGGTAAAGAGGATGACATTGCCGTCGTTCGGCGCACGCTTCCGCGCTTCGTCGAGTTCCAGCAAGGCGCGGTCGAAATCCTGGAGACATAAATAGTAGAAGAGACCGAGCGCGCTATGCGCGTCGCTTAGCTCCGGCTGCAGACGAATCGCCGTTTCCGCTGCGGCGCGGGCGCCCTCCAGCCGGGGCTGACTATGCTCGCCGAAGTAGAGTTCCGATTCTGCAATCGAGAGCTGCGCCCAGGCCTGCGCGTAACCGGGATCCAGCTCGATCGCCAGCTGGAAGAACTTTCTCCCTTTCTCCACATCGTCGCTGGACTGGCGAACGATCAGTGCCAGGCCGCGGAGATAAGCATCGTAGGCTTGCGGATTCAGCGTCGGCACGCTGGCGATTTGCTGTTGTTCGCCGCCGGTAAGGTGCGCCTCGAGCGAAGTCGCGATTCGCTGGGCCACTTCCGATTCCACCGCGAATATATCGGTTAGCTTGCGGTCGTAGGTATCCGCCCAGAGATGCGAATCTCCTTCGGCCTTGATCAACTGCACATTGATCCGCACCGCGTCGCCCACTTTTTGGACGCTGCCTTCCAGGATGTGGGCCACGCCCAATTGCTTCGCGATTTCCGAAAGGTTCCCAGGCTTGCTTTGATATTTCTGGGTGGAAGTGCGCGAGATCACTTTCAAGTCCGCGATCTTCGCCAGCCGCGTCAGGATTTCATCCTGGATGCCGTTCGCGAAGTAAGCGTTCGCTTTGTCCTCGCTCAGACTCGCAAACGGTAGGACAGCGATGCTCTTCCGCGGGATTGTCGCGACGGCCGGCGACGGAACGCTCGTCCCCGCCGCGGTCGCCGAGCTTCTCGTCCGGAAATATTGAAAGGCGAGCAACGCGGTCGCGACGACGGCCGCAATCACGACAAAGGCCGTGACTTTCCGGCCGGTCCGCCGCGTGATCGATTCGTTAGGCGTGACTTCTTCGGTGCGCTTTATCCCCTCCGGCGTCAGTTCGAAGGCCCAGGCCAACACGAGCGACTGGAAAGCCAAACGCCACCACCGTTACGAACACCTTCATCACCCACGCCGGCGCTTCAAATGTAGGGAACAAGATGGATGCCGCCTGGATCAGCAGCCACGCGATGACTGCGTAAGCAACCGCGACTTTGTAAACGTTGCGCCGTTTGAGCTCGGCGAAGAAGTTTCGGGGATTCATGGCGCGGTTACCGCGCCGCCATTTCTAGGGGGACGGGCGACGCTGAAACAGTGAAATCGCCCGTTGGCTTTCCGGGCAAAGCGACCCATGGGCGCGAGAGGCGAGGTCGTTCACGCGCCTGTTTCCGGCGCGACGATCTCGCGAAGATCGTAGGTTGAGAAAGCTTTGGGCTTACTGCCTTTGGCGGTAATCGCGTCGACAACGCGGCCAAACTCTTCGGTGTGCCAATGTCTTCGCGTTTCCCACCACTGTTGCACGCCTGGATAGGCAATTAGATCGCTCATCGTCCGCTCGACCGCTCGCCACGACGATCCCGTAAGGAGACCCTGGCGATGAGAAAAATACATCCCCTCGAAAATATTTATGAGACGATTGAAGAAGGCGCTAAACCTAAGTTTCGATACGGTGTCTAGATCGTTGAAAGAGTGCAGGCCGCGAAGAAAAATTGCCGCGGTCTCGGCGTTGTCGTGCAGGGACCCGGTCAGGTCGCCCCACTGCACAGTGAGAGCGTGGACCGCCGATTGCCGGCGTTCCTTTGTTTGCTCTCGGATTTGGACGGCGAGATAAATGAGGGAGGGGATCCCGACCAACACCCCCGCCAGTTGCCCGAGCGCCGCGAGCATTTCCCAATTCATGGTCTCACCTCGGTTTCCCAAACTCCTGTGGATTCCCGTTCGGCTCGGACTACTCTTTCTCGGGGACCGCGGGCGCAGGTGTGGCCGACAAATCGGAACTGAACATGTCGGCAACGACTTTCCATTTGCCATCGGCTTGTTTTTTCCAAACCTCGCAATACTTCCCGGTATCCTTGGCGCCATCTTTCAGCGTCATCGCGTAGGCGCCGATCAAATAGCCCATGTCGCCGGACTTCGCTATTTCCACGCGAGTGGTTTTCCAACTGATATCCGTGAAGCTATCGAGAAATCCTTTCCACAAATTTCGGATGCCAGACTTCGATGTGACCATCGGTTGGTTCGGCGGCAGGACCATCGCGTCGTCGGCATAAAAGGAGACCGTCTTATCGAGATCTTTCGCCGCTGCGACTCTCGACCATTCCGCATCGGCGTCCCGAAGAGCTTGTTCCATCTTCGTGTCCGCCGCTTCCGCCGTGCCGATAAATGTAAATGAAAGCAGAGCGAAGCAGCCAGCTAGGAATAAGGTTTTTGTTTTCATACTGTCATCGAGTCGTGAAACGAATCTTGAGTCAATGCTTTCCAAACACTGCGCCGTTTTAGCTCGGCGAAGAAATTGTGGGGGTCCACGGGTCGATTCCGTCCGCAGGTGTCGCAGATTGCCTGGGATTTTCACAGGGGAAAAGAACGGCAGGTTTCCCGGCGACGGATGACAGCGGAGAACAATCGGCTAGATTTCTCCTTATGAACGAACCCGTTTACATCCTCGGCGGCGGCCGGACCGACTTTAAGCGCAACCTGAAAAAGGAAGGCAAAACCATCCGGGATTTGATCACGGAATCGGGGCGAAAAGCGATCGCCGATGCGAAGATCGACCCGGCGGAAATCGAGGCGGCCGCGGTGGGAAATTTCAACGCGGGGCAATTCACCAAGCAACTGCACCTCGGCGCGTTCATCCCGGAGATCGATCCGAAATTGCACGGGATTCCGACCATGCACACCGAGGCCGCGTGCGCTTCCGGTTCTCTCTCGGTCCTGCTCGGCGCCCAATGGGTCATGGGCGGCTTTCACGATGCCGTCCTCGTCGTCGGCGCCGAGCAACAGAAAACGATGTCGTCCCTCGACGGCTCCGATGTCCTCGGCGCGGCCGCCGATTATCACGTGGAGAAACCGGAATACGGCGATTTCATGTTCCCGAAATTGTTCGGTCGCATCGCGCAGATCTACATCGAAAAGTATGGCGCATCCGAGAAGGAACTTTCGTGGGTAGCGTTCAAGAACTACGCGCACGCGCGTTTGAATCCGCTGGCGCAGATGCGCGACGCGGATTTGACCTACGATTGCGCGTCGCAAGTCTCGGACAAAAATCCGAGCGTGGCGCCGCCGCTGAAGGTTTCGGATTGTTCGCAGATCACGGACGGGGCCGCTTCGCTCGTGCTCGTGTCCGGCAAATATCTGGATCGCATGGGCCTCGACAAATCGAAGCTGCCGCGGCTGCTCGGTTTCGGCAGCACGACCGATTATTTGGCGCTCGCGAAGAAAGACGCGCCCATCTTCAGCACCGCGCGCAAAGCGGCGACGAAAGCGTTTGGAATGGCGAACTTGAAGCCACGCGACATGCATGGCGCCGAAGTGCACGATTGCTTTTCGATCACCGAGATCGTCGCCTACGAAATTCTCGGGCTGGCCGAGCCGGGCAAGGGCGCCGAGCTGGCCATGAGCGGCGCGACGGCGTTGCCCCAGGTCCGTGGGGAACACATCAAGGGGAGTGTCGCCTGGGAGATTCCTGTGAATGCGGGCGGCGGTCTAATCGGCGACGGCCATCCGGTCGGCGCCACCGGGGTCCGGCAGGTGTTCGAAGCGTATCAACAGCTCACCGAACAGGCCGGCGCGCGACAAGTCGCCGGCGCGAAGAAGTACCTCACGTTCAACATGGGCGGCAGCCTGACGACTGCCGTCGCCATGATCTGGGGACGCGACTAACGGCAACGTCCGCCGACAAATGCGCGCGGGTGTAGCGCGTCTAACGAACGACGAGGTACAATCCGCCCGTGAGAGAGCCTCTATTCCAACGGGGTGCGACAATCGTTTGCTGATTGTTATGGATATTCTCCCAGACCGACTTAGGCGGAGTATTCCACCACGAGGATATTTCAAACTTTGGATCGCTCGTCGGCGTCGCCTTCACCGACACATATAGTTTAAAGGAGGGAGCGTCCTTTGGCACGTGCTCTACAACGTATTTTTCGACCGCGTGGACCAAGGGCGCCAGCTCGGCCTCGGGCACCGGGT
>JBEEHT010000087.1:0-25263 GCA_041167545.1 Verrucomicrobiota bacterium | reverse complement strand
CGACCTGGCGAAAAAAATGTCGGCGGTCGAGGAACAATTGATCCAGGTCAACATGAAGGGTTCCGAGGGAAATCTGGCTTTCCCAAACATGCTGAACGAAGCCATCTATTCGTTCAGCCGCACGATCGAATACTCCGATTACGGGCCGACGCAGCCGCAGCTTGAAGTGTTCAAAATGCTGGACGCGCGGCTCGAAGAACAACTCAAGAAATGGACCCAGATCAAGACCGAAGAGGTGCCGAAAATCGCGGCGTTGATTCGGCAGGTTGAGTTGCCAGCGATCTCGGTGGGCGAGAAGCCGTGAACCGACGCTATGTTTTGTCGACGCTGTATTGGCCGGGGCCGACGAAGAGAAGACCGGCGAGCACGAAGCACATCTCAATCGACGGCATTGCAATTCGGAATCCGCTCCCGTGTGACACGCCGATAGCGTGACCAATCGCGAGGACGAGAAGGAGCAGGACGCCGATGCGGAAAAACAAACCGAAGATGATGAGCACTCCGCCGATGCAGCCGAAGAGGGCGCCGAGAAATCCCCAAAGTTGAAAGTGTGAATGCAAACCCAAACTGCGCGCACCCGCTCCGAAATGCGACCACGCCGCCGGCCCGCCCATCAGCGCGGATGCGGTGTAGAGAATGAAAAGAATGCCGATGCTGACGCGAATCAAGAGCAGTCCGAACTCACGATATTTCGCCAGGAAAGCCAGCCGCATGGCGCGAAGTTGAACAAGTGATGCCGCAAATGCAATCGAACATTGCCAGGACAGTTCTCCTGGCGGCAGGGCGGGGGACACGGATGCGCGAGTTAACGGAGGCGCTTCCCAAGCCGATGTTGGAAGTGCGGGGGAAGCCGGTGCTGCAGCATATCGTCGAAGGACTGCGCGACGCCGGGGTCATCGATTTTCTTATTGTGGTGGGCTGGCGTGCAGAAGTGGTGCGCGATTTTTTTGGCGACGGTTCGAAACTCGGAGTGCGCATCGCTTACGAGACCCAGATCGTCCAAGATGGCACCGGCAAGGTGGTCGAGCTCGCGCGCGGGTTCACGGGCGGCGATCCCTTCATTCTGAGTTACGGCGACATTTTGATCGCGCCGGAGAATTACCCGCGCATTTGCGAACGCCTCGAAGCGGCGGAAGCAGTGGTGAGCGTGAAACAAAACGAAGACGTGGCGCAGGGCGGCGCGGTTTTCGTGAACGAGAACTTTGAGCTGATCGATCTGCGCGAGAAACCGAAGCCCGGCGAACCGACGAGCCCTTGGTACAACGCCGGCGTTTACGGATTCAGACCGAGTATTTTCGATTACATCGCCAAATTGGAACGCTCGCCGCGGGGCGAATACGAGCTAACCGACGCAATTCGGAACCTCGCTTTCGCCGGGGAAAAGGTGCAGGCGATCGAATTGATCGGCGATTGGGCGGACGTGCGCGATCCCGAAATCCTGGCGCAATTAAACCAGAAACCGTAGGGAGTTCGAGAAGCCACCAAGGAGCGGCGGCCTCCAGACCGCCGAGTTTAACAGGTGGGCGGTTTGTAAACCGCCCTTCCTTGATGCGTTCCGGCGCAGCACCGTGGAAAGCTAAGGCGATTCCTCGACCGCAGGTTCGCCCGGAGTTTCCTCGCCGATTTCTTCTTCGATTTCACGACGACGCTTTGGTGACAGGAGCGGTCGCAAAAATCCGTAGAGCAAATAAATCAGGAAGATGATCGCCGCCATCCACTGGTAGAATTTTACCGTGACCGCGATGAGGGCGATGAGGAACAAAAATCGCGGCGTTGTCTGGGTGGTCCGCCAGTTCACGGCCTTGAAACTCGGATAGCGAAATTTGCTGAACATCATGACCGACAGAAAGATCATCAAAAAGGGCAGCACGTATTTCCATTTGCCGATCGAGCGCTGACCTTCATCCAGCCACAGAAGAAAAAGTGTAATGGAGGCGATCACGCCGGCGGCTGCGGTAATGGGAAAGCCAGTAAAATTCTTGTCAGCGCCAGCGCTGCCACCATTCGCCGCGACGCAATTGAACCGCGCCAGTCGCAGCGTGCCGCAGGCGAGATAAACAAACGCGATCATCCAGCCGAGATTCTGGAATTCGCCCAGCACGATCTGGTAAACGAGTAGCGCCGGCGCCATGCCGAACGACACCACGTCCGCGAGCGAATCGAACTCGCGGCCAAACGCGCTGTCGTGTCCGCCGAGGCGCGCCAGCCGCCCGTCGAGGAGATCGAAGATGCAGGCGGCCAGGATGAACCAGATCGCATCGTGGAACTTCACCGCGGCGAGCCGGAAGTCGGTGTCCTGCGCGCCGTCGTAAATGCAAAGCACCGCCGCGAATCCGCAAAACAAATTGCCCGCCGTCATCAAATTCGGCAGCAGGTAAATCTTCGGATTGGGCGCGCTCATTCTTCAGCGAAGCCGGGCGATCACACTCGAACCGCCAATCACGCGGTCCCCCACTTTCACCAGCACCACAGCGTCAAGAGGCAAGTATACTTCCGTTCGCGAACCGAAGCGAATCATCCCGAAACGCTCGCCCTTCCTGAGTTCGTCGCCGACCTGGGACCAGCCGACAATCCTGCGCGCGATCATTCCAGTCAGTTGGCGGACGACGAAGGTTCCGCGCGCATTCTGGAAGGCCCAGGTCATCGCCCGGTTTTTTGTCGTGCAATCGGCATGGCGCGCGTCGAGGCAGAGGCCGGCGTGCGCTTCTCGATAGATGATTTTTCCCTCCACCGGCGCGCGATTCGTGTGCACATCGAAAACGGAAAGAAAAATTCCGACCCGCTTCTGGCGAGCGTGCAAAACTTCGGGCTCTTCGATCTCCACAATGTCGGCCACGGTTCCATCTGCCGCGGCGACAACCGCATCGGGGTCCTCGGGTGAAATCCGCACCGGGTCGCGGAAAAACCAAAATGTGTAAACGATCAACACGAGAATAGGCAGAAGAAGCCAGAGCGAAAAAAATGCGCTCGCGATTCCGAGAAGCGCGAGCACGGCGAAAATCCAGCGCGCTTCGTAAAGGGTTTGGAATCGCATCGGTGACCGCCATTTTCGAGGCCGCGAGCGCGATGGTCAAGTCATGGCCTCTAGCGCTTGGGTGTGCGAAGCATCGGGTCACATCCGAGCGAAAAAACGCGGCTCGCAGGGCCGCGGCAACAGGCCAAAATGGAGCCACGTTCCAACCACAAGATAATGGGCCGGCTCGGCCCGCCTTGCCCTATTTGTAGCGGAAAATAGGCGCTTCCTGCCCCAAGATATTAGTTGTTGGGAGCAACGCTTTCGCCTATCTTTTTACACTGTCGTTCGACAGGCAATTATGCTCCAAGCCCAAGACGAAATTTCTCTCGGAAAATCAACCGTAGACGCCGCCACCGGCATCGCCACCAGTCAGAAGTACGACGCCGCCCAAATCGATAAACTCGAGGGGCTCGAAGCGGTGCGAAAACGCCCCGGCATGTATATCGGCGATCCGGATGAGCGCGGATTGCACCACATGGTTTTTGAGGTTCTCGATAATTCGATCGACGAACATCTGGCCGGCTACTGCACCAAAATCGAAGTCGCGGTTCATGTCGATGGTTCGGTTTCGGTTCGGGACAACGGCCGCGGAATTCCGGTGGACATGCATCCGAAATTCAAGATGCCCGCGGTGGAATTGGTACTGACGAATCTGCACGCGGGCGGAAAGTTTGGGCAGGGCGCGTATAAGTATTCCGGCGGCCTCCACGGCGTCGGCGCGAAGTGCGTCAATGCGCTTTCCGATTGGTTCAAAGTCGAGGTTTCCCGCGACGGCAAAGTTTACGCAATGGGTTTCGAGCGGGGCAAGACTACGCAAAAGCTGGAAGTCATCGGCGAAGTCAAAAGCAAAAAAAACACCGGGACGCTGATCACATTCCTGCCCGATCCGACCATCTTCACGATCACGACGGAGTTTAAGTTCGAGCGCCTCGGTTCACGGTTGCGCGAACTCGCCTTCTTGAATCCCGGCCTCGAGATCACGCTCAACGACGAACGCGGCGATGCCCCGAAGAAGGAGACGTTTTTTTACAAGTATGGGATCGAGGAGTTCGTCAAACAGCTCGGCGAAAACAAGCAGGTCATTCATCCCAAGCCGATCGTGCTCTCCCGGCAACGCGACGAAGTTTTCGTGGACGTGGTTCTCCAATATAACGACAGCTACAACGACCACATTCTTCCTTTCGCGAATTCGATTCCAAACCCGGACGGCGGCACGCATCTGACGGGCTTCCGCACGGCGCTGACCAAAGCGGTCAACCAATACGCGAAGTCCAACAGTTTGATCAAAGACAAGGATCCCGCGATTTCCGGCGACGATGTCCGGGAAGGATTGATCTGCGTTCTCAGCATCAAGCTGCCAAATCCGCGTTTCGAATCGCAGACTAAGGTGAAGCTCGTGAACACCGAGATCGATGGAATCGTGAACTCGGTTGTTTACGACGGCCTGATGACATTCCTCGATTCGAATCCGCCAATCGCGAAGCGGATTTTCGACAAGGTCCTGACGGCGGCCCGCGCGCGTGAGGCGGCTCGGAAGGCGCGAGAGACGATCCGCAAAGGCGCGCTGACCGGCGGCGGTCTGCCTGGGAAACTGGCCGATTGTTCCGAACGCGATCCGGATCTTACGGAGCTTTACATCGTCGAGGGCGATTCGGCCGGCGGCTCGGCGAAACAGGGGCGCGACCGGCGTTATCAGGCGATCCTTCCGATCCGCGGCAAGCTGATCAACGTGGAAAAAGCACGTCTCGATCAGGCGCTCAAGAACACGGAAATCCAGTCGATGATCACGGCGATCGGCACCGGCATCGGCAAGCCGAAAGACGAGAACACAGCCAAGGACGAAGCATCGTACGACAACACCAAACTTCGCTACGGCCGGATCATTATCATGACCGACGCGGACGTAGACGGTTCGCACTTTCGGACGCTGCTGCTCTCATTCTTCTACCGGCAAATGACCGAGCTGGTGCGCGCCGGAAAGATTTACATCGCGCAGCCGCCTCTCTACCAAATCAAGCGCAAGAAGCGCGAGGAGTATGTGGATGACGACGTGCAGCTCAACAAGATTCTGATCTCGTTAGGCGCCGAGGACGTGCGGCTGAAGAATCTGGCGGACGACAAGGAACTCAGTGCCGCGCAGCTAAAGGACATTCTGGAGTCGCTCGAGCGGCTGGCGAAGCTAAGCGAATCGGTCCGGCGGCACGGCGGCGATTTCGAAACCTATCTGGCGGAGCGACAGCCGAAGACCGGCAAGTTGCCGACCTACCTGGTAAAGGTGCGCGAAGGCAACGAAGAGTCGGTCCGTTATTTCCATGATCAGCGCGAGGTGCGCGAGTTTCACGAGGAGAACCTCGACCTGAATTTGTTCGACGCCGAGATGGGCCAGGAGCTGTTGCCGCTGACGATCGCTCCAGTCAAAGTAAACGGCGGTGTGCGCCGGCGGGCGAAGCTGGTCGAACTGCACGAGTCCACCACGATCCAAAAGATCATCGCCGAGCTCGCGCGAAAAGGGCTGAAGGTCGATCACTATGCGGCGAGCGATCATCCAATCTTTGAGTTAATCGAAGGCGAAGGCGAAAAGGCCGTGGCGCACCCGCTTTTCTCGATCCCCGAGATCCACCAGAAGATCGTCGAAATCGGCCGGCGCGGGGTGCAGATCAAGCGCTTTAAAGGTCTGGGCGAAATGAACGCAAAAGAGTTATTCAGCACCACGATGGATCCGGAGAAGCGCAAGCTGCTAAAAGTCGATCTTAACGACGACAACGCGGTCGATGCCGACAAGATGTTCACCATCCTGATGGGTGACGTCGTTGAGCCCCGCCGCCAGTTCATCGAGGATAATGCCCTCAATGTCCGGAATCTCGACGTGTAGCATGGCAAGGTCGACTAGACGTGTTCAGCCGGAGGTTACGGCTCCCAGTATTTCCCCAGCCCTCGGGATTGATTTGCTTAGGCGGCAGATCAAAAAAGGCGAAGAGCTCTTGAAAGGTGGGAGCATTGCGGAGTCGGATTACAATGCTTGGCAGACTTTGTCGAATGAGGTCGTTGTTAAAGCGTTTGGTCGTAATACCGACAAACATTATTCCTACGCGGCCGCAGGACCGGGAGCGGTCGTGATTGTAAATCAACAATCGCCTGCTTGGTACGAAAACAGGCGACGAAACCGTTTGACTGCAAAGGTTGAGAAACTTGCCGCGTTTGTCTCGGTATTAGAGTTAGAAATCGAGGTCGCCACTCCAATTCAGCCTGCGAACCTCATCCCCCTCTCATCGGCACCTCACAATTCCGACATTTTTATCGTTCATGGCCACGATGTCCACTCGCGGGACGAGGTTTCCAAGTTCTTAGAGAAGTTGCGATTGCGGCCAATAATCCTGCACGAACAGCCTAATAAGGGCAGGACTATTATCGAGAAATTCACAGATAACACGGATGTTGGTTTCGCAGTCGTCCTTCTAACTGCAGATGATCGGGGCGGAGCACAGGCCGATTCGGTTAAATCGCAAAAGGCGCGCGCGCGCCAAAATGTAATCTTCGAACTTGGATTCTTTGTTGGAAAACTAGGGCGAAATCGAGTTTGCGCTCTGTATCAGCAAGGCGTTGAAATCCCGTCGGACTACGCTGGCGTTGTGTACATTCCACTCGATGAAGCTGGGGCCTGGCGTCTTGCTCTCGCTCGCGAGTTAAGATCGGCTGAGTATGACATCGATATGAATCGCGCTGTGTAACGGGCTCCAAAATTGAAATGTATAACCCGAACGAAAAAATCGAACTGATCAACGTTGCCGAAGAAGTGTCGAGGTCGTTCCTCGATTACTCGATGTCGGTCATTATCTCGCGCGCGTTGCCGGATGCGCGGGACGGTTTGAAGCCATCGCAGCGGCGCATCCTCTTTGCGATGCACGACCTTTCGCTTTTCCCGAACCGGCAGCATCGTAAATGCGCAAAGATTTGCGGTGATACGAGCGGTAACTATCACCCGCACGGCGAAGCGGTGATCTATCCGACGCTCGTCCACATGGCGCAGGCGTGGGCGATGCGCGAAACGCTCGTCGATGGCCAGGGCAACTTCGGTTCCGTCGAAGGCGATCCGCCGGCGGCAATGCGTTACACCGAAGCGCGCATGACCCATCTCGGCGCGGCGCTCATGACCGACATGGACAAGGACACGGTCAACTTTGTCCCGAACTACGACGAAACCCGGACCGAGCCGACGGTTTTCCCGGCGGCGTTTCCGAACCTGCTCGTGAATGGCGGGACTGGCATCGCGGTCGGCATGGCGACGAATATGCCGCCGCATAATCTCGGCGAAGTGATCGACGGAATTTGCGCGCAGATCGACGACCCGGAGATCACTCTGGAAGATTTGCGCAAGCACGTGAAGGGGCCGGATTTCCCGACGGGTTGCGCCATCCTCGGGCTCGCGGGCATCAAGCAATATCTCGAAACCGGTCGCGGCAGCATGAAGGTGCGCGGCAAGGCGGGTGTCGAAGAGCTCAAAGGCAATCGCGAGCAGATCGTCATCACGGAAATTCCCTACAACGTGAATCGCGCGACGCTGGTCGAGCGCATCGCCGACCTGGTGAACCAGAAGGTGCTGACCGACATCACCGCGATCCGGGACGAGTCGGATGAAAATACGCGCGTAGTGATCGAGCTAAAGCGCGACGCGAATCCGAAGATCGTCATCAACAATCTTTACAAACACACGGCGATGGAAAGTTCCTTCGCCGTCAACATGCTCGCGATCGATCACGGCCGGCCGAAGCTGCTGCCGCTCAAACAGGCGAACCAGGCTTACATCGATCACCGGCGCGAAGTGGTCCTGCGCCGGACGAAGTTCGAGCTGCGCAAGGCCGAGGAACGCGCCGAGACGCTCGAAGGTTACCTGATCGCGCTGTCGAATCTGGATGAATTCATCCGGATCATTCGCGGTTCGGCGAATCGCGATGAGGCGCGGGTGAAATTGCTCGCGTTCGAGTTCACCCGGAAACAGGTCGAGAAGATCGGCATTCTGATCCGGAACGAAGCGCGGCTGGTCGATGGGCGCTACGCGTTCAGCGAGCACCAGGCGAATCAAATCCTCGAGCTGCGCCTTTATCAATTGACTGGCCTCGAGCGCGAAAAAATCACGAAGGAATACAACGAACTGATCGAGACGATCCAGGACCTGCGCGACATTCTGGCGAAAGAATCGCGCGTCTTTCAAATCATCAAGAAAGAGCTGCGCGAGATTCGCGACAAGCATGCTTCACCTCGCTTGACGCAGCTCGTGCCAGACGAGGGCGAGATCAACATGGAGGATCTCATCGCGAATGAAGGCTGCATCATCAGCATCACCCATGGCGGCTTCATCAAGCGCACGGCTGTGAGTGCGTTCCGGGCCCAGCGCCGCGGCGGCAAAGGAGTGATCGGCATGACGACGCGCGAAGGAAACACCGAGGAAGAGGAGGGGGATTTCATTGAGCATCTCTTCACCGCGACCACGCACGATTACCTGATGTTTTTCACAACATCGGGTCGCGCCTACGTCGAGAAGGTTTACGAGATTCCAGAGATGGGCCGCGCCGCGAAGGGGCGCTCGATTGCGAATCTGCTCGAGCTTCGCGCTGACGAAAAAATCGCGGCGACCATTCGCGTGCAATCCAAGTCATCCGGAACAGGCGCCAATATTGTTGACGAAACCTGGGACGAAAACCTGCATATCGTTTTCGCCACCCGCTCCGGCATCGTGAAGAAATCCAATCTTTCGGATTACAGCAACGTGCGCAAAGGCGGCATCATCGCGATTCAGATCGAGAAAGACGATTGCCTGATCGACGCGAAGCTGACCAACGGCGACAACGAGATCGTGCTCATCACCAAGGAAGGAATGAGCCTGCGTTTTCATGAAGAGCAGTTGCGCGATCAGGGGCGGAACACGGTCGGCGTCTGGGGCATCCGCCCTGAAAAAGGCGACCTGGTTGTCGGCAGCGCCATCGTCAATTCTGATGCGATGCTTTTGGTCGCGGGCGAAAACGGCATCGGCAAACGCACGCCGTTCGATGATTACCGGCGCCAATCGCGCGGCGGCAAAGGCATCATCACAATGAAGACCGGGGAAAAGACGGGAAGCGTCGTCGGCGCTCTCACCGTGACAGAACGCGACGAGCTGATGTTGATCACGACGAAGGGTCAAATGGTGCGTACGCGCGTGAAGGAAATCCGCGCCGTGGGCAGAAACACCATGGGCGTGAAACTGATGGATTTGCGCGGTGCGGAGAAATTGCAGGCGATCGCGCCGGTGGTCAGTCAGGAAAGCGCCGAAGTCGAGCCCGACGCAGCGCCCACGCCGGTGACATAAAAAAGGGACTCGCCGCGGCGAGCCCCTTCTTTGAGTCTGATTGTCGTTGGAAGCGAGCCTAGTAGTTGCCGGACGAACGGACCGTCGTGCTTTCGGTGGTGGTACTCGGAGGCGGAACCCTCTTCGTCGTGGTCGACTGGGTCGTGGTGGTGGTGGTCGGCGCTGGTTTTTCCACGACTGTGGTGCACGAAGTCAGGAGCACGGCGGCACCGGCGAGAAGTGGAGTAAGAATGATAAGTTTTTTCATAGTTGGAATTGTTCCTTCAAGGTCAATTCGGCGCACGTTCCTCGGCCAGATGTATTTCGGACGAAGATTTTGTGAATTTGTTTGTTCAATCTTCAATGCCTGAGCGCAATTTCTTCGTGCGCGACCGGCGGCGCTTCGATTCCAGGATGCGCTCCTTCAGCCCGCGCGGCCGGGGCGAACGCTGACGCCGCCGTTTCTCGCGTTGCGCTTTCTCGGCGGCCTGTTGCTCGCGCCTCTTTCTCTGGATCAGCTCACGCAATCGCGCCCGCGCCAGTTTGCGATTGGTCGCCTGCGACCTCGAGTCCTGCACCGTCACGCTCAGGCCCGACGGTAAATGCCGCAGAGTCACGGCGGTCGAAACCTTGTTTACGTTTTGTCCGCCGGGACCGCCAGACCGGGCGAACGTTTCCTCCAGATCGGTTTCCCGCAATTCCGTCAGCATCCTGGTCGGTTCGGCGGGTAGAAGTTAGAGCGGAGGAATTTTCTGACGGCCGTAGCGCAAGACCCGCGACAACCAGACCAGCTCATTCAGAAATTTCGCGAGCCGGCCGACATATTTTTCGTCCTTCAAATTTCCCTGCTCATCAAAGGCGTCCCGCACTCTGCTGAAATTCAGATCGGTAAAGGTGACCGCCAGGCCGAGTTCGCGCACCACCGGCAGCAGGCTCTCGATCACGCGTGATCCGCCAAACGGCCCGGCCGAAACGCCGCAAATCCCCACCGGCTTGTGGATATATTCCTCTAGGCACATGTCGAGCGCGTGTTTTAAAAGGCCGGGGTACCCGTGATTATACTCCGGCGTCACGATGACCAGCCCATCGGCCCGCGTCATCTTCTCCGCGTAACTGGCGTCTTTCATTTCCTCGCCCGCATCGTCGAGACGCATCTTCAGATTCCGGATGTCGATCAATTCGGTTTCGATCTCCGGCCGTTTTTTCATTTCGCTCAGGACGAAATTGGCCACGTGCTCGCTTTGCCGGCCCTGGCGAGCGGTGCCGAGCAAGAGCGGAAGGTAAAGCGGTCTGTCGTCCATGTGTGAAGCCTCGTTAGGGATCTTAACTGACGGTCAGTTCATATCAACGCTGCTGACCTGGGTTCTCCGCCGTCGCGGTGAGAGTATAGCGCATTTTCCCTCGCTCGCTCTAGCGTGCGTAAGTGAAGCTTTTCCGTTACTATCAAGCCAAGCACGCTCTGGGGGTTTTGGACGAGCTTGAGATTCGCACGTCGATACCCAACACGCTAAACGATCCTTTCGAGCTGTCGCCGAACATCGACCCGTTGCAGTTTACGCAAAAGAAAACCGAAGCATTCCTGCGGGCTGATCACAATGTCGACTACTGGTATGCAAGGGAGGGTAGAAAGTTCGGGTTTACCAGCAGAAAGGCCTACAAACGGCATTACCTCAAAGATATTCCGCGCCGTGCTGCCGAATTGCTGCCAAAGGTTCCGAAGAACGTTGAAGTCGTGCGCAAAAATTTCGCGGACGATTTCAGCAGACGTTGGCGCATCGTCTGTGCATCGCGTGTTCCAGATTCCATCCTGATGTGGTCTCACTACGCAGCAAATCACACCGGCGCAGTTCTTGAGTTCGACACCAGCGAACAGCCATTTTGTCGCATAACGAATTTGACCTTGCCGGTAATTTACTCGGAAAAAAAGCCGGATTACGTCCACTACAACAAATATCGAGAGTTCGAAAAATCGCTGTTTACAGTCGCCACGACGAAAGCCGCCGACTGGAGCTACGAAAAGGAGGTCCGAATCATCGTTGCGGCCGGGAAGCCGCTTCGCGACAGCCTTTACATTCCAATAAGCCCCGCCTCTATTACGGCTGTTGTTTGCGGATGCCGGATGCCTGCGGTAATGAAACTTCAAATCCGCGCTGCGTTGAAGCATCCGCATTTTTCCCAAGTCCGGCTAATGCAAGCGGTTCTCCATCGCTCCGAGTATGCGCTGACGTTCAACGAAGAAAATTAGCGAGCACTTAGAACCGCGCGACTTTCCATTCGCGCAAAGAGTGTGTTGCGGCTGGCGAGCAAAGGGTGTTTTCAGATCGAACGCTCTTGGTTAGACAGGAATCGCGAGTAATTGGAGCTTAGTTGTGGCGACAAGGGCACCAGCGAGAAGTCGGCATTTTGCTGGCCACCGCCGCTTGGGACATGCTCGCCAACGGTAAACATGACCATCTGCTGTGATGGTTTCGCGTTTGAGGCCGATGCGACCAGTCGCGCGATGTAGCTTCCGGTTTTGAAGTAATTGTATTCATTTTTTGGCTGGGTCTGAGTTGAGCAACGAAAAAAAGTCGGGCCATGATGCGCCAGCGACGTGTCGGCGCGACCGCTCGCGCTGAAAATGCCCAAATCACACAGTCGGCTCGCTTGGCCCGGCAGATACGCGCAAACGGGCGATTCGCTGTGCGTCCAGATGAGGGCAGTTGGGAGAAAGTTCGAAACCATTTTCAGCGAGTCACCGGCGAACACCTGGCAAACGTCGCCCATTACCACTTCGACACGTTGCGCTGCCCCTTTGCCGACGTTCTGCACGTAGAGTCGAACAAAGATTTTTTGGTGATTGTCAGCGTCACGCTCTCGAGTGCTGTCACGATCGCGCCATGTGAGCCACAGACGCGGCGCTGATCGCCGTCTACGCCACGGTTCAAGGAACAACGCGACAAGTACTGCGAGGAACGTGGCGACGGCTCCGAGCAGCGTGCCCCAGGCTGTCAGTGCGTCATAATTCATTCAATGCCTCGTTTCGATAATGATCTTCAAATGCACCTCACAAAGGGAGAGTCACTTTGGATTCGGATTGCCAGCGTCGTTGCCAAGTGCTTGCCAAGTAGACCTCGTTTCGCGCTTATCGCATGTTCGTGCGACCTTCAAAAACAGTTCAGCATTGGTGCTTCTCCCCCGTAAACCGCATTGCGGAGTCTGCCGATGGCCGGACTCGAACCGGCACGGGCCGTTTAAGCCCAACGGATTTTAAGTCCGTTGCGTCTGCCATTTCGCCACATCGGCTTCGCTCTGAGCGAAGTTAGCGGGATTCGCGCTTGAGGCCAGAATGATCTGGCCGTGAGCAATCCCGTCGAGAAAAATCCTAACACGCCAATTTTCTCGACACGACAAGATCAGGTTCCCTATTGTCGGGACTCTTGATTCTGTCCCCAGGCATCACGCGTCATAGCGACAGCGGGCGTAGCTCGCCCGCGAAAACTAACGCTCGTTTTCGCGACAACCAAAACCCCTACCAAACATATGGCATCACGTTCAGAGATTGAAGCAATCGTCATTAGAAACGTTCAGAATTATCCATACCCCGAGGATGTCACTCTGGATTCCCCGCTCGGGACCTTTTTCAAGGAAGGAGACGACATCGACAAGCACCAGAACCGACCGATCCACCGGGTCGACCTGTTCTTGCGCGATATGAAGAAGGATTTGGGCGCGGAGATTCCGGTAACGCGAGACGATTTGCTAGACGTAACGATGTTTCCCAAGGTCGACGATTTGGTGGCGATCATAGCGGCTGAATTGGAGGACTAAGGTATGAGGCGAACGCGAATCCTTTGCTTTGCGATCGGCACCCTGCTGGTCGCGCAGTCGGCTCCGATAGCGTGCGCCGGCACCACGGTCACGCTGCGAACATTATGGGAACATGACGCCCAAGGTTACTTCATCATGTTACGGCCCGTCCTTCCCAAGGGCGGATCGCCTTATTCCCGAGCGATCATTGATCCTGCTTCACCGCTGTTCGCAACGCCAGACTGTCTGAAGCTCTATAAACAGGACGGGACCATGCGAACGGAGGTCAAGTTCACCATCGAAGGAAAACCTGCACAGGGTAAAAAACTCTTCATCAAAATCCGTCCCGTAAAGCCAGACACGCTATCCACCTATGCCATTGATATTCACACGACCGCGACTGGTGAGCCCGCGCTCATCCTGGACGATAACGGAACCCGGCTCGCTTATGCCGACCAGGCCACGGTGAAATCACTAAACCCAGCTGATGATACGACCACGGTAGGAGAGACCAAAGTCGACACGAGCAAATTGAAATTGGGCGAAGGTTTCGTTTCTCTCTTAAGCGGCGCCGGAGGAGCAGTCCTCAGCGGGAAACTCGACGCGCGATTGGGAAGAGTTATCAAGGATCAGATATACATCAAGGCGACTGCCTCGGCCGACATATCGGTAGCCGGCACCGATCCGAAGAAATACTTCAACAGCATTGTGGGTGAAGTTAACGCCACCTATGTCTTGCCAAACAAAGACTATCTAATTATCGGCCACGGCTGGCCGGAAATTGGGTTCGTGGGAAGAATCGAAAGCGATAAGGAATTCAAAACGGTCAATGGAACATTTGGGCTGGGAGCCTGGATCACCATCGATAACGGCATTACCCGGGCCATTGGAAACACCATTTATCTTGGACGACGACCTGATATCGATCCGCCCAATCAGGCGCCGGCCCTTTGGTTAAGCTACGATTACGTGGGCAAACTAAAAAACGATGACGCTGGTTCAACTTACCAGACCGGAAACAACCGGCTCAAAGCGAATCTCTATTGGCCTCTGTGGATCGCGCACGGCTGGGACCTGACCGGAGGCATTGTCGATAGTAAGTACAGTTTGCGATTACTCATCGATGTAACTCCGATCTATGACATTCAAAAAGGTGAAGGGTTTGTGGAAGAAAAGTTGTCACTGGAAATAATGCCTGAAACGAACACCGGCAAGAAACCCGCGTTCGTGTTGTCCTATGCGAATGGCAAGGCAACCCCTACGTTCACAAACGTAAATACTTTCCTGGCCGGTCTGAAGCTGCCCTGGTAGAGCTGCTACCGCGCGTCGTCTGGTTCTGTTTTCGGCGGCGGGGAGGTGCGGAATTCACGATGGCGGATTTTCCCGCCGGCGTAGGCGATGTAACCTCCGGCGCCTAACGAGACGATGGCCAGGATCAGCGTTGCGATTGCCAAGGGCCATGCGCTCTTAGGCCACTTCTTCGGCAGGAAAATGGCGGCGGCCGAGACCAGGGCGAGCGCGTAGAAAAAATAGATCAGTTGATCGGCGCGATGCGCGTGGGCTTTCAGCCACGCTTGTCCGTCCTCATCCGCCATGGCGAGAACCCGGTCGTAGGCCTCATCGCCATGATAAGCGACCGGCCAGGCGGAGAGCGCGCAGGCAAAGATGAGAATAAGCGCGGTGAGCCGACCGCCGCGACTTCCCAAATACATTGCCGCGATCAACCCAAACAATCCGATCGCGAGTCCGTAAACCGGCAGGGGATTTAGCAAGACATGCAGATACTCCGGCTGTCGCAAGTCGCGCAGAAAAGTCTCCATCATAAGAACCACCACTTCTTTTTCTCCAGCTCGATTTTGAGCGCGGGAACCTGCGGGTATTTCTTCCAATCCGGCGCGCAGAAATGCCACCACTCGGTGCGCAGTCCATAGAACCCGGCGTGGGCCATCGCCTTTTGCAGCAGCTTCAAATTCGACCGCACTACAGGATCGCCTCCCTGATAAGAAATCATCGCGGCCGGCGTGAAATTGTCGAAACCGGTCGGCATCGCGACCTCGCCGCCGGAGGAATCGACCAGAGTGGCATCCACCGCTGCGCCGCGCGTGTGCATCGATCCTACTCCGCCGGTTGGATCCGCGACGAAAGAACGGTTATGAGTCGCAAGCCAGAGTTGCTGCTGGGTCGCGGCCGGCCGGTAGGCATCCCAAATCTTGAGGCCGTAGCCTTTTGCCTTCAGATATTTTTGCGCGATCGCGAGACGTTGCGCGACGGCCGCGCGCAGCACGGCGGAAGTTCCCGAAGGATAAATGGCGTGATGGGTCACGTTGTTCGAACCGGCATAACGCAGGTCGATCGCAATCGTCCGGTCGACGCTTTGGATGTCCACGAAATCGCTTTCGCTCGCTGGTGCTTTCCGGGCCGAAGCGGGAAGGGGAAGAAATAACGCGGCGCTTACTGCTCCGAGCGTAACGAAACTGAAGACCGACAGGCGCACAGTTAGTATTGTGCCACCACCGGCGACGGTGGCGTTATCTTCGCGATGCGTTGCAAGAGAAGCCGCGCGCTATTCTCGGGAACGTCGAAGCGCAAATTGACGTTCGCGCCTTGATTTTCGACTTCCGGCGTCTGCGCGTAGAGGAGCAAAGTTGAATCCTGCAACCGCAGCCAACGTTGCGGCTCGTTCCGGATGCGCCCGGCGAGATCACTCGCCGCCTGGGCTGACTTCGTTTGGAGAATCATCCGCGCTTTCACCGGATTCTGAAGAACAAGCGACAGGCCGAACAGCTCGGAGGCGCCTAAAAGCTCGGGATTGAAAACGGGCTGGAAGATCGTGGCCAGCTTCGGCGCATCGCGCGAGACGAGCCGAAGCGCGTTGCCTTCTTTCAGCGACTGAAAGCGATCGAAGAGCGGGCCGGTAATTTTTAGATCGGGATCGATCCCGAGCCGGACGCGCGCCAGCGCCGCGACCTCAGGTTCAGCGCCCACCGCCAGCGTTTTCGGTCCGACACGCGCTAGCGCGAAATCGGGACGCTTCCAGATCGGCAACCCGCTGATCGTCTGCCGCTCGAAAGCTTTATCCTTTTCGATGGATTTGATCACCGGTGAAACCGCGGTGTGCGCCTCGACGAGAATGAACTCGCGGGCCGCGCCGGCCTTCGTCGTAGCCATGGCGCGCGTTACCCGGACGGCGTCGCGCGGCAAATTGAGGAGGGGCGTGAGTTGCGCGCTGCCGATCAAGCCCGCCCAAATATTTTGCCATTCGGCCGCCTGATCTTTCTTCCAGCGTTTCGGCAGATCATCGCGCTCGAGCTGTTCGAGATTGATCGAGAGAATTGTCTCGGTTTCCTGCGGCAGCCATTCGCGTTTCTGGGGCGATTGAAAAACGAGCGGCACGATGATCGCGAGCAGGACGAGGATCGAGATGATGGCGAAGTAAAACTTTCGCAGCTCCTGTTTGTCGATCTGGCTCGAAAGCACGGCCAGCTCCGCGGTGTGTTCGGAATGGCGGGCGACGGCGGCGCGATGCTTTTGCACTTCCGCCAGAAGATGGGGCGCATTCGGCGGGGCAATGCCCTGCGAGGCGAGATGGCGCCCAATGTTCAGATAGGCGGGGTTCTTCTTTTCTTCGACGACCTGGTGATGGCCGCGCGCTTCCTTCAACGCGTCCTGCTGGGCGCGGCTTTGCTCGTTCAGGACGCGATCGCGCGCCTCAAATTCCTCCCGGATCCGCGCGATATTTTTTTCCACGGTGGCGAGCGCGGCTTCCTGCTCGCTCAATTTCTCGCGGGCCATCCGGCAGGCTTCGGCGCTGCCCATGCGCGCCCGGGTCACTTCCGCGCGTTCCTCCGGCAGGCGAACGCGGCGCGCGCTGATCGCAGTCATTTGCGTTTCCAGATCGTCGGGCGGCGGGACTTGCGCCTGCAACTCCGACAGCTTCTTCAAAAGATCGCGGTCCGCGGCGTCGTTGTCCTGGAGCCGGCGTTCCACGCTCGCCAGTTCCCGATCGCAGACATCCGCCGCCGCCCTGGTTTCGTTCCGCCGCTGCAGGATCGGCTTTTTTTCCTCCTCCAGTTTGGCGACGGCTTCGTTCTGTTCTTTCGTGTTCTGGTCGCGCTGCAATTCGATCTTGCGGATGCTTTCCTCGATTTGCGCGATGCGCAACGCGACTTCCTTTTGTTCCTGCTCCAGCTTTTTCAGCGCGACAATTTCGTTCCGCACTTCCGGAAAATTCACGGCCTGGGAACAGCCTTCGCGCCCGAGATTGATCTCGCTTCTTTGCAAGACGCGCTTTTCGTGGCGCAACGCTATCCGCGTTTTCTGCCGGCGAATCTTGAGCCCGATCTCGCGCAGACCTGTTCGAATGAAACTCACGGGATAAGGCTACTTGTGGAGGCGCTCGTGCCAAGCGCTCTTCCAAGGAGCGGCCGTTTACAAACCGCCGTCAGAAAAGGCGGGCGGTTTGGAAACCGCCCCTCCTTGGTAGAAACACGATCTCCATCACTCCTCCGCGGCGCTCAACTTCGCCAGCACGCTCAAATCCTCGAGCGTCGTCGTATCGCCGGTCACCGTCTTACCGCTCGCCACTTCCTTCAGCAAGCGCCGCATGATTTTGCCGCTGCGCGTTTTCGGCAAAGCCTCGGCGAAACGGACCTCGTCCGGTTTGGCGATGGCGCCAATGTGGATGCCGACGTGTTCGCGCAATTCCTTCTTGAGCGCTTCCGTCGTCGTGACGTGGCCTTTGAGCGTGACAAACGCGACGACACCCTGGCCTTTTAACTCGTCCGGCCGGCCCACGACGGCCGCTTCCGCAACGCTCGCGTGACTGACCAGCGCGCTTTCGATTTCCGATGTTCCGAGGCGATGTCCGGCGACGTTCAGGACGTCGTCGATTCGGCCGACGATCCAGAAGTATCCATCCTTGTCGCGGCGCGCTCCATCGCCGGTGAGATACTTGCCTTTGAACTCGCTCCAGTACTGTTTTTTGTAGCGCTCCTTATCGCCATAAATCGTCCGGAGCATCGCCGGCCACGGTTTACGGATGATCAATTTTCCGCCGATATCCGGCCCGACTTCCTTCCCTTTCTCATCCACGATCGCCGCGTCGATGCCGAAGAATGGCAGCGTCGCGCTCCCCGGCTTCGTGGGTACCGCGCCTGGCAATGGCGTGATCATGATCGCGCCGGTTTCGGTTTGCCACCAGGTATCGACGATGGGGCAGCGACCACCGCCTACTTTGTCGCGATACCACATCCAGGCCTCGGGATTGATCGGCTCACCCACAGACCCGAGCAGGCGAAGCGAGGAGAGATCGTGCTTCTTGAGCCATTGGTCGCCCCAGCGGATGAACGCACGAATCGCCGTCGGCGCCGTGTAGAGAATATTGACTCCGTATTCTTCGATGATCCGCCAAAAGCGGTCCGGCTCCGGCCAGTTCGGCGCGCCTTCGTACATCAAGGTCGTCGCGCCATTCGCGAGCGGGCCGTACACGACATAACTGTGGCCGGTGACCCAGCCGATATCCGCCGTGCACCAGTAAACATCATCATCGCGCACATCGAAGACGTACTTCATCGTGGAATAAATTCCGACGAGATATCCGCCGGTCGTGTGCAGGATGCCTTTCGGTTTTCCGGTCGAGCCGCTGGTGTAAAGAATGTAAAGCGGATGTTCGCTGTCCACGGCCACCGGCGGACAATGCGCATCCACATATTCCAGTTCGCGGTGCCACCAGACATCCCGGCCTTCTTCGACGTGGATGTCGTTGCCGGCCCGGCGAAAAATAATGACGCGCTTGATTGAAGTGGCGCCGCGCAAGGCGTCGTCGACGTTTTTTTTCAACGGCACGATCGCGCCGCGGCGATAACCGCCATCAGCCGTGATCACGGCGACCGCGCCGCAATCCGCGATCCGGTCGCGAATACTGTCCGCGCTAAACCCGCCGAAAACCACGGAATGGACCGCGCCGATGCGGGCGCACGCGAGCATGGCGATCGCGGCCTCGGGAATCGTCGGCATATAGATGATGACGCGATCGCCTTTGCGAATCTTGTTTCGCTTCAGCACGTTCGCGAAGCGGCAGACATCCCGGTGCAACTGCTGATACGTCAGCGCTCGTTTGTCTCCCGGCTCGCCTTCCCAAAGAATGGCGACCTTGTTCCGGTTCGGTCCGCTGAGATGCCGATCGAGGCAATTCTCCGACACGTTCAGTTTTCCACCGACGAACCATTTCGCGAAAGGCGCTTTCCAGCTCAGGACTTTTTTCCACCGGCGCTGCCAGACCAGTTCGCTCGCCTCGCGCGCCCAAAATTTGTTCGGCTGCTGGATCGATTCCCGGTAGAGGCGTCGATAGCGCGCCAAACTGCCGATGCGGGCGCGGCCGGCGAATTTCTTCGCCGGTTTGAAAACGCGCTTCTCGATCAGATGGGATTCGATGCTTTCGGCCATGGCAATCAAGAGGCTAGCAATCTCACCGCTGGGCTCAATGGAAAAGCTGTAGGAGAGCGTTGTCGCCGCCCCGCTGCGTCGGGGCGTGGGGACTTGTTTGCGCTCGGACCCCCTCGCGGCAACGCAGCCCCGCGGCTACAGCACTCAGTTATTTGATTTGTCTTCGAGAGATGCGCGCCCAAGAATGACGCCATGAGCGATCACGTTTACAAAAAGATCGAGCTGGTCGGTTCTTCACCGAACAGCATCGAGGAAGCGGTGGTGAATGCGCTGGCGCGCGCCCAGAAAACCATTCGGAACATGCGCTGGTTCGAAGTGACCGAGACGCGGGGCCATGTCGAAGATGGCAAGATCAATCACTGGCAGGTGACCGTTAAAGTCGGCTTCACCCTCGACAAATAGGGATTTGGAAAGTGACAAGTGACGTGTGACTCGGCAGTGACGAGTTAGGAGTTCTTCACGTCACACGTCACCTTCCAGTCACTCGTCACTATCCGTCGTCGTTTTGCGCGGCCTGATAGAGCTTTGTCGCGCCGTACGCCAGGATCGCCGGCTTGAAGGCAATCAGGACTAACCGCGCGAATCCGCCAAGGATCCGGCCGATCGGCAGGCGATTGAGAATGAATCCGGCGAGGACCGCGTAAGCGATGGAGCGCGCCGGATTTTCGCGCACGTATTCTTCCGTCTGCTCGAGGACCTGCTCCAATTGATCTTTGGTGTAGCGGAGGCCGCGCTCAGCGACGTCTCCCGAGGTGCCTGAAAACTGTTCGTCCATGGTACTTACACTTCGAAGCGCGGCGGACTTTTGCGTGTTTCGAAATCATCTTGTTGTAGCTGCCGCCGTCACCGGCGGCAGAATGCGAAATATCTTAACCGCGCCGATTCACTTCTGCCGCCAGTGACGGCGGCAGCTACAACAGCTGCGCCCGGTGGAGAGCTCTAACGCAGCGTCAGCCAAAGCGTGGAAGCTCCGACGCGGGGCGGAAAATCGGGCAGGGGCGGTTCATGGTGAAAAGTGCCGGCGCGGCGTGTCGCCTTGAGGCAGTAACGGCCCATCACTTCGAGCGCGCGTTCCTGCAAGGTCGAGCAATTCGTCGAAAGCAGGATCCTGGCGTTGCGTTCGGCAACTTCGAGCGCCGCGAGGAGCAACGTCTCGAAATCCTGCTCCACCTGAAATGCCTTGCCTCGATGCGTTCGCGAGAACGTCGGAGGATCGAGAATAATTGCGTCGAACTTCTCGCCTTTCCGCGCGAGCCGTGGCAGGACCGCCATGACGTCGTCAGCGAGAAAGCGGTGGTCGTTTGTCGGCAGCGAATTCAATGCAAAGTTTTCGCGGCCCCGTCCCAAGGATTTTTTCGAGAGATCGATGCTGACTGTTTTCGCTCCCACGGTGGCGGCGGCGACCGAAAAGGAACAGGTGTAGGCGAAGCAATTCAGCAACGTGCCGGGCGCGGTGTCCCGGACGAAGCGGCGATTTTCTCTTTGGTCGATGAAGAGCCCGACGGAATATCCGGCGCCGAAATCGATCGCGTAACGCAGCGTCTGCTCCAGCGCGGTGCTTTCCAGGTTGGTGTCCGGATCGCCCAGGATCAGGGCCGGCGCCTCGCGGTCGGCGTTTTGTTTGGGCAGAAACCGGGCGAAGACGCGCCTGAATTTGAAATCGACGTTGAGGGCCCAGAGACAAAGTTCGGTCTTGAGCCGCTCGAGCGCCGCATCCGTCTTGTAAGAAATCAGCACGTCCACGCCGAAGCGCTCGACCCAGCCATCAGGCCCGGTGCAAAGACGGAGCGCGTCGGTTTGCTCGGCGATGAACTTCCGGTGGAGGTCCGGCTCTATCCATTCGGACATTTTCACGATTAACGGGGAAGCCACGGCAGGCTCATTACGTGAATCGGTTGTCAGGCTGTCTTTGCGTCCGTTAGGCCGTCACATCTTGCTGCGGCAACCAAGCGCCGCTAGAAGAAACGGAGCATGCAACAAGTCACCGTCCGCATTCCGGCCAGCACGTCTAACCTCGGCCCGGGGTTCGATTGCCTCGGCGTCGCGTTGCGTCTCTACAATCAGGTGACGATTTCGCACGGCGGGGACCGGCCGATGGGAACCATGGTTCGCGCCGCGGCCAGCGCCTTCTTCAAACGCGCCGCGAGCAAACCGTTCGCCTTTTCCTGTTCGATCAGCGGCGACATCCCGGAATCCCGCGGTCTTGGCAGCAGCGCGGCGGTGCGCCTGGGCGTTGTCCACGGTTTGAACGAACTTGCTAATCGCCCGCTGCAGCGCCAGGAACTTTTCGAAATCTGCGCCCAACTCGAGGGCCATCCCGACAACGCCGCGCCCGCGGCCTACGGCGGTTTCAACGTCGTGCGCGGCGAACAGCGGCAGATGTTCACGGTCTCCGCGCAATTACATTTCGTGCTTCTCGTCCCAAATTTCGAGATCGCCACCGCTCAGGCGAGAAAACTTCTTCCGGCGCGCGTCGATCGTCTCCATGCCGTCGAGAATTGCCGGAACGCGTGCACGATCACCGCCGCCTTTGCTTCGCGCGAGTACGGACAATTGCGCGGCGCGTTCGTGGACCACCTGCACCAGCCGTTTCGCAGAAAACTAATTCCGTTCCTCGACCCCGTGATCGCCGCTGCGGAATCCGCCGGGGCGCTCGGCGCATTCCTGAGCGGGTCTGGTTCCACCATCTGCGCCGTCACGCTTCGTTCGCCCGAAAAAGTTTCAAGCGCTATGCTCGCCGCCGCCAAATCTCCCGGCGCGCGAACCATCATCACCGCCGCCGACAATCGTGGCGCGCGCCTCTTATCATTCCGCAATCCGCAATCCGCAATCCGCAATTCTCCACATGGGCCAGCGCGCTGAAAACCTCGAGCAGTTTGCGATCGACGTCATTTTGGAGCGGCGTCATGGCGTGCGGGCCGCGCTGCTTCGGACGCTGCTTTACGCGCTCTCGTTCATTTACGAGCGGCTGGTGCAGTTGCGGCTCTTTCTTTACCGCCGCCGGATCTTCCGCGAGCGCGCCCTGGGTTGTCTCGTCATCAGCATTGGCAATCTGACCGTCGGCGGGACGGGCAAGACGCCGATCGTCGAGAAATTCGCGCGGGCCATGCGCGCGGGCGGAAGGCGCGTGGCGATTCTCAGCCGGGGCTACAAAAGCGTGCCGCGGCGCACGCCGAGAAAATGGTGGCAGCGCTTCCGCCGCCGGGATCCGCAGCCGCCGCGCATCGTTTCGGATGGGAAATCGGTGTTGCTCGATTCCCTCACCGCGGGCGACGAGCCCTACATGCTGGCGAACAATCTCAAAGACGTCATCGTCCTCGTGGACAAAGACCGGGTGAAGAGCGGGCTCTTCGCGATCAAGGAGCTCCAGGCCGATACCCTCTTGTTGGATGACGGCCTGCAGTATCTGCATCTCAAGCATCGCCTCGATATCGTGTTGATCGATCGGCAGGCGCCGTTCGGAAACGAATATCTTCTGCCGCGTGGAACGCTGCGGGAGCCGCCCCGGAATCTTCGGCGCGCGAGCTATATCTTCATCACGAAAAGCACCGGCGAGCCGAACGACGATCTCATCAAACGAATCCGCCGCTATAACCGGACGGCGGAGATCATCGAGTGCGCCCATCAGCCGCTCCATCTCCAGGATGTTTTGACCGGCGAACAGTTGCCGCTCGAGCGGCTGCGCGACACCTACGTGGGATCGCTCTGCGGGATCGCGGCGCCGGAAAGCTTCGAGGAAGGTCTGCGCAAACTCGGCGCGCGGTTGGAGCTTTCGAAGCGTTACACCGATCACCATCGCTATACCGAGGCCGAGCTCCAGAGTTTCATCACTCGCTGCATGCGCCGCGATCTCGAGATGATCGTGACCACCGAGAAAGACGCGGTCCGTTTCCCGCGGCTGACCAAAGTCGACGTCCCGATTTATTTCCTGCGGGTGGAGATCGAGATCCTGAGCGGCCACGAAAGCTGGGAGCACTGTGTCGCGCGAATCTGCAAACCGCAGCCGGCGATGTCGCCCGAGCGTTTTTTTGCTTAAACCTTGTCGCGGACGGCGCGTCGTCCTACACCAGCCTTGTGGAAGCATCGGTCGAGAAACTCACGGCCCTCTTTTTCCTCGTTACGGGCCTCTCGCATATTTTTGCGCCGCGTGCCTGGGTTCGCTTTTTCATCATGCTCCGCGAGAAACAGGAAGTCGGCAGCCTGCTCAACGGTTTAGTCCATTTCCCCCTCGGCGCGTTCATCGTCGCCTTCCACAATGTCTGGCACGGAATGCCGATGCTCGTGACCGCTATCGGCTGGGGCCTCGTGCTCAAAAGCACGATCTATTTCGTTTATCCGCGGCATGGAGTGAAAATGCTGTCGACGATCAAGATGGAAAGATCGTGGCACTTCGTGGTCGCCGGCGTATTCAGTGTCGTGCTCGCCGGTGTGATTTTGTATCCGCTTCGGTGATGGAGACGGCCTGCCCTCAGGCCGTTGGGGGGAAACGTTGCGTGCTCACCCCGGCACGAGGGCGTGCCGGCTCCAAGGAAAAGCAAACGCGCCAGACCACTGCGGGACGATAGATTGAAAAGACATGAGCGAGAAAGCGCAACTGATCGTCGAGGGGAAGAAACTCGCCGTTTCGAATCTCAACAAGGTCCTCTACCCCAAAGCCGGGTTCACCAAGGGGCAGGTGATCGATTATTACATTCGGATCGCGCCGGTTTTGCTGCCACACATCAAGGACCGGCCGCTCACGATGAAGCGTTATCCGAACGGCGTCGATCAGCCGTTCTTCTACGAAAAGAATTGTCCCGCACACCGCCCGGCCTGGGTGAAGACCGCGAAAGTCTGGAGCGAAGGCAACCAGCGCGACATGCATTATTGTCTTGCGCAGGATCTGCCCACGCTCGTCTGGGCCGCGAACCTGGCCGACATCGAATTGCACACTTCGCTCGCGCGAAAGAAGGACGTGTCGCGTCCGACCATGATGGTGTTCGACCTCGATCCCGGTGCGCCCGCGGACATTGTGCAATGCTGCGAGGTCGGACTTTGGCTCCGCGATTTGCTCGCGAGTATGAAACTCAAGAGCTGGGCGAAAACTTCCGGCTCGAAAGGTTTGCAGGTTTACGTGCCGCTCAACACGGCGGTGACGTTCGATCAAACCAAGGATTTATCGCGCGCACTGGCGGAACATCTCGAGCGCGCGCATCCGATACTCGTCATCTCGAAAATGGCCAGGGCTTTGCGGACGGGGAAAGTGTTTGTCGATTGGAGTCAGAACGACGAGCACAAGACGACGGTGAACGTCTATTCTTTGCGCGCGAAGGAACAGCCGACGGTTTCGACGCCGGTCACCTGGGAAGAAGTCGCAACTACGCTGAAGAAGAAAAACGCGAAGCTGCTGGTTTTCCCATCCGACCGCGTATTGCAGCGGGTCGAGAAAATGGGCGACATCTTCGCACCGGTGGAAACCCTCAAACAAAAATTCCCGAAGAAGTGGGATTTGTAACCGCGATCGATGATCGCGGCAGAGCTTCCCTCGTTCCCAAGCTCCAGCTTGTGAACGCGCTTGTCTTCGAAGCTTCGCTTCGTCGGCGCTACAGCTCAATAAGTCGGTGATAAACTTTCAGCGGCGCCAATCCCCACGAAGCGGTCGCCATAATCGTCGGAACTTCCGGATGAGGCCACCAAGGAGCGGGGGGGGGGG
>JBEEHT010000086.1:0-17491 GCA_041167545.1 Verrucomicrobiota bacterium | reverse complement strand
CGAGCCGCGCGGCTTTCCGCGGCGGCTGCCAGGGCGTGAGCGCGATCAACACGATTCGCAGCATCATGAGCGTGAATCTCGACACGCTGCGGCCCGAGCCAACGGTCGAGGGATTCACCACGCCCGGGGGCTATTCGGGGAAAGCGGTGCGGCCGATCGCGCTCCGCATGGTGATGGAAATCGCGACGATGATCCGGAGCGAGTTCCCGGGACGCAGCCTGTCGGGGCTGGGCGGGATCGAAAGCGGCGAAGATGCTGCCCAATTTCTCTTGCTCGGAGCGGACACCGTACAGGTCTGCACTGGCGTCATGAAATTCGGCTACGAGTCGGTGAAACGGATGTGCGACGAGCTCCTCGCTTTCATGGAGAAACATAAGTTCGAGACGCTGGAGGATTTCAAAGGCAAGAGCCTCGATTATTTCACCACCCATCGCGAGCTGGTCCGGATGCAAGGCGAGCGCAAGGCGAAGGAAAAGGCCGCCGCCGCGGAAAAAGCTGCTGCTGCCGAAGCGCCGAAGAAGATGGTCGCGGCCGACAGCGAATGGAGCGGCGATGAATTCGTAAAACAATCGGACGCGCTCGCGCGGGGATGAAGAAAGTGACGAGTGACATGTGACCAGTGACAAGTTAGGAACTGCTATGTCCGCCAACCCGTCACTTGTCACTCGTCACTCGTCACTGCTTCCGTGCCCCATCTTCATCGGCGGCGAGTGGCGGAATGTTTCCAACGGAGAGACGTCGCCGATCTTTAATCCATCGCGCGGCGAGACCATCGGCGAAGCGCCGATGTGTGGCGCGGACGTGGTGGATGAAGCCGTGGAGGCAGCCGCCGCCGCGTTTCCGGCCTGGCGCGAAACGCCGGCAGTGGAACGCGCGCGCGTGTTTTTCCGCTACCGCCAGCTCGTCGAGGAAAACTTCGATCGGATCTGCCAAAGCGTAACGCGCGAACATGGGAAGACGCTGGCCGAAGCGCGGGGCAGCACCTATCGCGGCATCGAGAATATCGAATACGCGTGCGGCGTTCCCACGTTGCTCTTCGGCGACACGCTGGAGAATCTGGCGCGCGGCGTCGATTGCGAGACGTTGAATCAGCCGCTCGGCGTTTGCGTCGGGATCACGCCATTCAACTTCCCCGCGATGGTGCCGATGTGGATGTTTCCGTTGGCGATCGCGTGCGGAAATACGTTCGTGCTGAAACCGAGCGAAAAAGTTCCGCTGACTGTCGTGATGCTGATCGAGCTGCTGGAAAAAGCTGGTCTGCCGAAAGGCGTGCTCAACCTCGTCCATGGCGGACGCGACTGCGTGGATGCGCTCCTGACGCATCCGAAAGTGAGAGCGATCTCGTTCGTCGGCTCGTCGCCGGTGGCAAAATACATTTTCGAAACCGGGACGCGCCACGGGAAACGGGTTCAGGCAAACGGCGGCGCGAAAAATTACATCATCATCATGCCGGACGCGGACGTGTCCCAGACCGTCGACGCTCTCTCGACCGCAGCGTTCGGCTGCGCCGGCGAACGTTGCATGGCGGGCTCGACCGCAATCGCCGTTGGGGCGGCCGCCGATCGCGTCTTGCCATCGCTCGTCGAAGCCGCGCGTGCCATCAAAGTCGGACCGACCGACGTCCCCGCGCAACCCGACATGGGCCCGGTGATCACCGCGCAGCATCGCGATCGCGTCATGAGCCTCCTCGCGACCGGCGAGAAAGAGGGCGCAAAGATCATCGCCGATGGCCGTGGCATCCGCGTGGCCGACGCGCCCAATGGATTTTATCTCGGCGCGACCATTGTCGACCAGGTGCAAAACGAAATGACGCTGGCGCGCGAAGAAGTTTTCGGCCCGGTCCTGAACGTGATGCGCATGGAGGATCTCGATCACGCGATCGAGCTCGCGAATCGATCCGCCTACGGCAACGGCACCGCGATCTTCACCAACTCAGGCAGGGCTGCGCGCGAATTCAAACATCGGGTCAAAGCCGGCATGGTCGGGATCAACGTCGGCGTGCCGGCGACAATGGCGATGTTCCCTTTCACCGGCTGGGACGATTCTTTCTACGGCGATCTGCACATTCAGGGGAAGGAAGCCGTGCAGTTTTATACGCAGCAGAAAGTGATCACGAGCCGGTGGTTCGGCGAAGGTGTGGGAGACGTTTGGAAAAAATAAACCGCGGATTACGCGGATGACTCGGATAAATCATCTTCACATCCGCGATATCCGCGTAATCCGCGGTTAATGATTCTGTCATGTCTCTTCTGATCAAGGGCGGGGAGATCGTCACCGGCACCGAGCATTACATCGCGGACATCTACTGCGAGCACGACCGCATCACGCACATCGACCGCAACATCGATGCGCCGGCGGACGCAGAAGTGATCAATGCCAGCGGGAAGTATGTCTTCCCGGGCTTCATTGATCCGCACGTCCACATCTATCTGCCGTTTATGGGCACGTTCTCGAAGGATACCTATGAGACGGCGAGCAAGGCGGCGCTGGTCGGCGGGACGACGACGATGATCGAGATGGTTTGTCCGGCGCGCGACATGAGCGCGGCGGAGGGTTTCCGACTCTGGCAGGAACAAGCCGCAGGCAAATCGGCGTGTGATTACACGTATCACATGGGTGTGACCCGCTTCGATGAGGAGAATGCGCGGCAACTGCGCGAGATCGTCGCCGCCGGTATCAGCTCCTTCAAAATCTTTCTCGCTTACAAAGGTGCGTTCGGGATCGACGACGCGGAGCTCTACCAAACTTTGAAACTGGCGAAAGAGCTCGGCGTGATCGTGACCGCGCATTGCGAAAACGAAACGCTCGTCGCGGAACTCCAGAAGGAATTGCTCGCCGCCGGGAAAACCGGGCCGGAGCAACATCACGAGAGCCGGCCACCGCGCGTGGAAGCGGAAGGCGTTCATCATTTGATGACGTTTGCCGAGCTGACCGGGGCGCACGTTTACATCGTCCACCTGAGCTGCGACGAGGCGCTGCGTGAAGCGCTCAAGGCGCGGCATCGCGGCGTGAACGTTACGATCGAGACCCTGATTCAGTACCTGGTGCTCGATAAAACTTATGCGGAACGTCCGGAGTTCGAGGGCTCGAAGTTCGTCATGTCCCCGCCCCTGCGCGACAAGAGCAATCAACCAGTTCTCTGGAATGGATTGAGCAGTGGAGAGATTCAAACGCTCGCCACCGATCACGCGCCGTTCGATTTCAAAACCCAGAAGCCGATGGGTCGCGACGATTTCACCAAGATTCCAAACGGCATTCCATCGCTCGAAGATCGGGTGAACCTGCTCTTCACTCACGGCGTGAAAACCGGCCGGCTCGATTTGCAGACATTCGTGAATGTCGCCAGCACGAATGCCGCGAAGACCTTTGGGTTGTTCCCGCGCAAAGGCGCGATCCAGATCGGGGCCGATGCTGATCTCGTTATCTACGATCCGGATTATCGCGGGAAAATTTCGGCGAAGACGCAGTTAATGAATGTCGATCATAGCGCGTTTGAAGGATGGGAGATTGAAGGCCGACCCACCTTGGTCACGGTCCGCGGCGAGGTCGCCGTGCGTGATGGCAAGTTTGTCGGCACGATCGGCCGCGGCCAAATGCTGAAGCGCGAGCCGGCGCATTAGCATGACTGACAGCAATCTCTACAACGAAGATCTCGCGCCGGTACCACCCGAGCGCCGCACGTGGGGTGTCGCGAGTTACGCGGCGCTCTGGATTTCGATGTCGGCCTGCATCCCGACTTACATGCTCGCGTCGTCGCTCATCGGCGGCGGGATGAATTGGTGGCAGGCGATCATGACGATCTTTCTCGGCAATCTCATCGTCGTCGTCCCGATGATCTTGAATGCGCACGCCGGGACGCGTTACGGAATTCCATTCCCGGTTTTTTGTCGCGCGTCCTTCGGCACGTTCGGTGCGAATGTGCCGGCGCTGATGCGCGCCTTTGTCGCGTGCGGCTGGTTCGGCATTCAAACCTGGATCGGCGGAAACGCGATCTACAAAATCCTGGCCGTCTTCTGGCCGTCGCTTGCGGCGGCGGGCATTCCGACCGCATTCGGCATCAACCTTCCGCAGTTCCTTTGTTTTCTCTTTTTCTGGGGCATCAACATGTTCGTCGTTTACAAAGGGATCAATTCGATCCGCATTTTGTTGAACATCAAAGCGCCGCTGCTCATCGCGCTCGGCTTGCTTCTGCTCTGGTGGGCTTATCGCAATGCCGGCGGCTTCGGGCCGATCTTGTCGCAACCTTCCGCTTTCGATCCGGGCCAGCCGAAGAGCGGCAAATTTTTCGCGTTCTTCGTTCCGGCGCTTACCGGCATGATCGGCTTTTGGGCCACCCTTTCGCTCAATATCCCCGACTTCTCCCGCTACGCGCGCTCGCAACGCGACCAGATCATCGGGCAAGCGCTCGGGCTTCCGCTGACGATGGCGCTCTACGCTTTCATCGGCGTCGCGGTCACCTCCGCAACCACGATCATCTACGGCCAAACGATCTGGGATCCGGTCGATGTCCTGACGCGTTTCACAAATCCGATCGTGCTGGTGGTGGCGATGCTCGCACTTTGCATCGCAACCCTGGCGACGAACATCGCGGCCAACGTCGTCAGTCCGGCGAACGATTTTTCGAATCTCGCGCCGAATAAAATTTCGTTTCGCCTCGGCGGATTAATCACGGGATTGATCGGGATCGTGATGATGCCGTGGAAACTGGTAGCCGACCCGTCCGGTTACATCTTCACCTGGCTCGTCGGTTACAGCGCGCTCCTCGGGCCGATCGGCGGAATCATGATCGCTGATTATTTTGTCTGGCGGCGGAGGCAACTCGACGTCGAGGATCTCTATCGCGCCGACGGCCGCTATCGCTTCAGCAACGGAGTAAATATCGTTGCGATGATATCGCTCCTCGTCGCGATCCTGCCGAACCTGCCCGGCTTTCTCGTGAACGTGAAACTGCTCGACGCCGCGAACACGCCGCGCTTTTTCGTCGCGCTTTACGATTATGCGTGGTTCGTTGGCTTCGCGATCGCCTTCGTTGTATATCTCGCGCTGCGCTATTCCTTCAATGGAGGGCGGAGCTCTGCGACGACGACGACGGGCTCGCAGGAGCTCGCCCCTCCATCAGCTTGAGAACGAACTATGAAAATTCCTGAACTACCACAATTCGAACATCGCCCCCGAAAATACGCCGGCCCGTCCGCCGATGAGGTGCTTCGGCTCCGCAAGGAATTTCTGAACCCGGGGATTTTTCTCTACTACAAAAAGCCGGTCATGTTTGTGGAGGGGAAGATGCAGTACCTGTGGGATGAAACGGGACGACGATATCTCGATGCCTTGGGCGGGATCGTGACGGTCAGCGTTGGACACTGCCATCCGGACGTGGTCGCCGCGGCGCACGCTCAGAACGAATTGCTCCAGCATTCCACGACGATTTATCTGCATCCGAACATCTCGGAGTACGGCAAGAAGCTCGCCTCGAAAATGCCGGGCGATCTGAAGGTCTGCTATTTCGTTAATTCAGGTTCGGAAGCGAACGATCTGGCTCTGCTGATGGCGCGCGCTTACACCGGCAACTACGATGTGATCGCGCTGCGCAACGCTTATCACGGCGGGAATGCTTCGGGCATGGGATTGACGGCGCATCACACCTGGAAGTTTAACGTCCCGCACAGTTTCGGCGTCCATCACGCGATGACGCCCGATCCGTACCGCGGAATCTGGGGCCGCGACGATGCGAATGCGGGGAAAAACTACGCGGCGGATGTGAAGAATCTGATCGAGTACGCGACGCCGGGGCAGGTCGCTGCTTTTATCGCGGAGTCGATTCAAGGCGTCGGCGGCTGCGTCGTGTTTCCTGATGGATATTTGAAGCACGCTTACGAACACATTCGGGCCGCGGGCGGAGTCTGCATCGCGGATGAAGTGCAGGCTGGCTTCGGCCGAACGGGAACCCACTATTGGGGTTTCCAAACGCAGGACGTGATCCCGGATATCGTCTGCATGGCGAAAGGGATCGGCAACGGCGCGCCGCTCGGCGCCGTCGTGACGACGCCGAAAATCGCCGCGGCCCTGGGACAGCGAATTCACTTCAATACTTTTGGCGGCAATCCGGTGGTCTGCGCGCAAGGCATGGCGGTGCTCGATGTGATCGATCGCGAGAAGTTGCAGGAGAATTCTCTCACGATCGGCAACCAGCTTATCGCCGGGCTGAATCGGCTGAAAGAAAAGCATAACGTCATCGGACACGTCCGCGGCAAGGGGCTGATGCTTGGGATCGAACTGGTGAAGGATCGCGCGACGAAAGAACCGGCCAAGGCGGAATGCGCTCAAGTTTTGGAGACGTGCAAAGATATGGGGCTGCTGCTCGGCAAGGGCGGGTTGCAGGGACAGACCATTCGGTTCTCTCCGCCGATGTGCGTCACGAAAGCCGACGCCGATTTTCTGCTCGAGGTGTTGGATCAGGCGTTTGGCGGGCTGTAACTCAGGCATTTTGCCTGACCCTGTCGCGCAGCCATTCTGGCTGCGCTCGCAGGCTGCAAGCCTGCTCGACAATCAGGCAGAATGCCTGAGTTACGACAAACGTGGCTCGAAAGCGAAACCGGCAACCAATTCTCCACCAGCCGGAATTTCTTGGATGCCTTCCTTCTTTTCGAAGGCGCGCTGCTCGTGATGATCGGTCAATCCCCAGCACGGTTCGACACAGAGAAACGGGCCTCCATCGGACCACAGCGTCAGATACGGCACGCCGGTTAGATCAAGGACAACCGTGCGTCCAGACGGCAGGTCGGAGTAAGTGAAGGTGCGATCCGCCACGTCCACCAACTCGAGAATGTAAGAACCTTGCAGCTTCTCTTTCGGGAAAGGCATCTCGCCTCCGTCGATCCGAATGTCCTCCGTCTCGCCACTCAGATAATTGTCCGGAGAAAAATGACGGCGATAAAGTCCTGTCGGCATCTTGAAGCGGAACGAATCGAACGACGCCGCGGCGAATCCCGGATGCAAACCGAAACCGACATGCGCGGGTAGCTCCGGTTCGTCGTTCCTGAACTTGAAGGACACGCGCACACTCTCGACTTCGATTCGATAGGTCAGATCGAGCGAGACCTTGAGCGGATATTCGAACGTCGAAAAATCCTCCGGCGTGATGCGATAAGTCAGTTCGTTGTCGCGTCCCGACTCCACCCGATGCCATACCTTGCCGCGCAAAAAACTATGCGTGCCGCCGCGAATTTCCTGACCTCGATAAAGCGTCCGCTCGTTCTTGATGCGGTGCAGAAAGTAGCCCATCACCGTCGCGTGGTTCGCCCAGCCTTTCTCCGGCGGACCGATCTCGTTATCGCGATTCAGAAAACCGATCCAGTTCCCCGCGGGATCGCGCCGGGCGACGCTTATTAGTTCCGCGCCGAGCCGCGAGACGATGAGACGAAGGCCGTTCTCTTCGTCGGTGAGACCATCCAGCAGCCGATCGCCCCGGTTCTCTTCGCGTTGCGAAACCACGGATTACGGGAACAAACCGCGGGCGTGTTTCGCTTTCATCACGCGCTCGACGCCGATCGCCATCGCCGCGGTCCGATGCGAAATCTTGTGCGCTTTCGCGCGGCGAATCACCTGGGTAAACGAATGCTCCAGGATACGGAAAAGTTTGTCGGTCACTTCCGTCTCGGTCCACATGAATGCCTGCAAACCCTGGACCCACTCGAAATAGGAAACGATCACGCCGCCGGCGTTGCAGAGGATGTCCGGAATGACGAAGAGCTCGTCCCAGCGCTCGTTCAGGATCAGATCGGCTTCCGGGGTCGTCGGGCCGTTCGCGCCTTCGGCAAGAATCCGGCATTTCAATTTCGCGGCATTGCCGGCGTTGATCACGCGATCAACCGCGGATGGAACCAGCACGTCGCACGGCATGATGAGCATCTCATTCGGATCGATCCGGTCGGCTTCGTCGAACGCGCGCAGATTTCCCTTCTTGATCACGTGCTGCTCGGCTTTCGCGACATCGATGCCCTTCGGATTGTAAAGCGCCACGGTCGCGTCGCTGATGCCGACGACTTTCACGCCGGTCTTGAGCGCGAGCGATAACGCCGCGACGGAACCGACGTTGCCGAATCCCTGAATGATCGCAGTGCAATTCTCCGGATTCAGTTTCAACATGTCCATCGCCCGCTCGATCAGGTAAACCACGCCGCGCCCGGTCGCCTCGCGTCGGCCTTCGGTGCCGCCGATCGAGACCGGTTTGCCGGTCACGATTTCGTTCACGCAATAACCCTGGTAAACCGAATAGGTGTCCATGAACCAGGCCATGACCTGCTCGTTCGTCCCCATGTCCGGCCCCATGATGTCGGTATGCGGGCCGACGAACGGGATCATCTCCTGCATGTAACGGCGCGAGACGGCTTCGAGTTCGTTGCGCGAAAGTTTCTGCGGATCGCACGCGACGCCGCCTTTCGCGCCGCCGTAAGGCAAATTCGCGAGCGCGCATTTCCAGCTCATCCACATGGCGAGCGCGGCGGTTTCGCCCATCGAAAGATCTGGGGAGAAACGCGTGCCGCCTTTGGTCGGGCCCAGGGTCAGGTGATGCTGAACGCGGTAGCCCTGGAAAGTCTGGGTGCTGCCATCATCCATGTGCACCGGCAGCGTCACGGCCATGGCGCGTTTCGGCAGCATGAGCCGATCGCGATCGTTGACCTCGATCTGCAAGTAATCGGCAATGACCTGGAATTGGTCGCAGGCCATCTGGAAGACCTCGTCGTTGTAGATGCTCATAAAGAGAAGCCGGAAGGTAAATGCGGCGCGCGTGAAATTCAGGTGCTATTTGCGCCGGAGAAAAGGAGGCGTCAAATCGAATTGATGCGAGTCGACGTGACGAATGGGTGGATCGGGCGCTCCGTCGCGCGATTGTGAACCATTGGACCACCGGCGCAACTATTGCCATCGAGCGACGGAGCGCTCGATCCACCTCGCCTCGACTGAGCGAGGCGGCTACAGTAAAGAAAGCAGACGCAATGAAAACGAATCGCAAAATGCGGATCGAGACGTTGGCGGTGCATGCGGGTCATGCCGTCGATGCGGCGACGGGCGCGGTCGCGACGCCGATCCATTTATCCACGACGTTCGAGCGGGATGCGGAAGGCGGTTATCCCCACGGATACGTTTATGGCCGCAGCGCGAACCCAACCCGGCATGCGCTCGAAGAAGCGCTCGCGGCGTTGGAAGGCGGCGAGGATGCGGCTGCGTTCGGGTCGGGCCTGGCGGCATCGAGCGCGGTCCTGCAAGCGCTCGCGCCCGGCGACCACGTCATCGCGCCGACGGATGTTTATCACGGAATGACGAAACTCTTGCGCGAGGTTTACATGCGCTGGGGGCTTGGGGTGAGTTTCGTGGACATGACGAACCTCGAGGAGATCAAGCAGGCGGTGCAGCCGCGCACGAAATTGTTCTGGGTCGAGACGCCGTCGAATCCGCTGCTCAAGATTACCGACATCTCCCGGGTGGCGGAGATCGCTCATGGTGCCGGCGCGATCTGCGTTTGCGATAATACCTGGGCGCCGATCGTGCAGCGGCCGCTCGATCTCGGCGCGGATCTTGTAGTTCACGCGACCACGAAATATTTTGGCGGGCATAGCGATGTGACTGGCGGAGGCGTCGTCGTGAAAACGAAGACGGAGTTTTTTGAGCGCGTGCACGAAATCCAAACGACCTGCGGCGCGGTCCCCTCGCCCTTCGATTGCTGGCTGATCCTGCGCGGGATGCGCTCACTGCCGTGGCGGATCCGCGCGCATTCGGAAAACGCGCTCCAGGTCGCGACCTGGCTCGCGGATCATCCGCGCGTAGAATCGGTTCATTATCCGGGACTCGCGTCGCATGCCGGTCACGAAATCGCGGCGCGGCAGATGAGCGCTTTCAGCGGGATGCTTTCGTTCGAAGTGAAGGGAGGCCGCGAAGCCGCCCTCGGCGTCGCGGCGAAGACGGAGATTTTTATTCGCGCGACGAGCCTGGGCGGCGTGGAAAGTTTGATCGAGCATCGCGCCTCCATCAAAGGAGAAGATCCACGCACGCCCCAAGGGTTGCTCCGGCTTTCGATCGGGCTCGAGCATCCGGATGATTTGATCGAGGATTTGGCGCGGGCGTTGGAATAGGTCGCATAAGACCTATAGGACCTATTTAACCACGCAATCGGCTAACCCGGCCCCGAACCAACAGCACCACATCGCGCAGTTCGGCGACATGCAGCAAATAAGCGGCGCTGAAAAATGCGCCGCCGCCGACGGCAATGGTCACCAGGAGACCGAAGACCTTTCGCCACGCACTCGTGCCGACTGGCGAAAGGAAAATGAAATGTTGCGCGAGCAGGCAGATTGCCGCCAAGAGCGCCCCCGCGATGAGCAGCTTGCCAAGCGTCTTGATCATCGTGCCAGTTTCGAGCCGGCCGGCATAACGACGCATCATCGTGTAAAGCATCAGGAAATTCGTGAACGCAACGAGACTTGTGGAAAGCGCCAGCCCCCGATGTCCAAGTTTGAGATGGAAAGTGAAGTAGTAATTCAGGCAAAAGTTCACCGCGATGGAGCAGAGGCTGACGAACATCGGCAGGTTTCGCTTATCGAGGGCGTAAAATGCAGGAGCCAAGACCTTGTCGGCAGAGTACGCAACGAGGCCGATCGCATAGCAGCGCAACGCCAGCGCGGTCTGTTCCGTGGCGAAGGCGTTGAAGCGGCCATGTTCGTAAATCAGGCTGATGATTGGATTCGCCAAAATGATCAGCCCGATGGCGGACGGAATCGTGAGCAACATCACGAGCCGGATCGCGTGCGAGAGGGCGCCGCGAAATTCCTCCTTGTTGCCGACCGCGGCGCTGCGAGAGATCAGCGGAAGCGTGACCGTGGCGACGGCGACGCCGAAAATCCCGAGTGGCAATTGCATGAGCCGAAACGCGACGTTGAGCCAGGTCATGGCGCCGTCGCCAAGAGCGGAGGCGAAGCCGCTGTTCACCGCGACGTTCACCTGGACGGCGCTGGCGGCGATGGTGGCCGGGCCCATCAGCGCGAGGATGGTGCGCACGCCGGGATCGCGCCATTTGAAGTCCGGCCGAAAACGAAATCCGACCCGGCCTAACGAAGGAAGCTGGACGAGAAGCTGAAGCAAGCCGCCGATGAGAGTGGCGATCGCGAGGCCCATGAGACCGCGCTCGCCGAAATGCGGATGTCGCCAGTCAGCCTGCGGTTCGAGCCAGTAGCAGAGCGTAACGCCACCGATGATGGAGCCGAGATTGAAAAAGCTCGAGGCCATCGCCGGCATGCCGAAAACATTTTTCGCGTTCAACATTCCCATGACGAGCGCGGCGAGCGAGACCAGGAGAATGAACGGGAACATGATCCGCGTGAGCTGGATCGTGAGCGCTGCTTTCTCGGCAGGAAATCCGGGTGCGAGGATTTGAATGAGCACCGGAGCGCCGATGATGCCGAGCACGGTGATCGCGCTCATGAAAATGAGGGTGAGGGTCGCGACCTTGCTGGCGAGACGCCACGCGGATTGATCGCCGTCAGTGGCGATGCGGCGGGAAAAAGTGGTGACGAAAGCAGTCGAGAGCGCGCCTTCGGCAAAGAGATCGCGCAACATATTGGGAGCGCGAAAAGCGGTGAGGAACGCGTCCATGTTGCGCGAAGCGCCGAAGAGCGCGGCAAAGATGACTTCGCGGAGCAGGCCCAGAACGCGGCTGCACAAGATGGCGATGCCCACAATGCCGGTCGCGCGCGTGCTGACGCGTTTGTTCGGAACCGGTGTCGGAATCACGAAGCCAACAGAACAATGTAGAGGCGCTTGTGCCAAGCGCCTATTCGGTTAGGCAGGCGCTCGAGGGGGCGAGCGCCTCTAGATCGGCTTTTCAACTTTTGGCACGAGGAAGCGCTGATACACGAACGACGCCACGATCAGAATGATCGCGACGCCGATGAACGCGCCGATGCGATAAAGCTGGCTGAGATTCCCGAGATCGTGGAGGAAGAGTTTGATCAGGGTAACGACGAGCAGGGCGACTCCGCTGTAACGCACCCAGCGCGTTTTTTGCCGCATGCCGATGAGGAGAAGCGCGAAGGCATAAAGCGCCCAGGCGATGGAGTAGGTCATGTCGCGCGCAAAGTTGCCGGAGAAAGAAAAGGTCAGCGTCGGCCCGATCGAAAAATAATCGGCGATCTCGATGTTCAGGAGCAGGAATGTAAGGATCGCGCCTAACGAGTAGAGAAGAGTGGGCGACGTCCGTTCGAAAGCCGATTGTCGCGGCGCGCGGAAGAGCCAGCCGCCCACGAAGAGACAGAGGATCGTGATCCCATAGGCGTAAAGGTACCAATTCCAGATCGGCGTGTCGGTGCGCCGGTGATACTCCAGGACGGCCGGATTCAGCGCGAGCCGGACGAAGGCGATGGAAAGCAAACCAACTCCGACGTAACGCAAACCGCGATTCGGGACTTTGCGAAATAACCAGACGAGCGCCAGGCCTTCCAGGGCCCAGCCCAGAGTGATCCATTCGCGATCGAATTGAATGGGGAAAATGAGGCTGATAAAAAAGAGCGCCGCTCCACCTTGCCAGGCGAGACGCGCGTCGCCGGGCGCGGGGTCGGCCTGTCTTTTCTTGACCAGGAAAAACGTGCCGATCGCGTACGGCACCGCGAAGGCGGCCGGAAGAAGTCCGTTACGAAGATTGGGAAATGTCGTGGAGAAGATCTCATAGATCAGCCAAAAATGCAGAGGGCCGGCAAGCGCGCCGACCGCCCAAGGCAACGGCTTGCGCTCTTCGTTGGAGAAAAAGGGATAGCCGAGGAAGATGAGGAAAAAGGCGAGCTGCCAGCCAAGCGCGAGGGCGGCATAACTGTTAGTAAAATGCAGCGCCTGCCATTCACGCTCAATCGCCCAGGTGAAACCGAGCGCGACCAGCGCGATCCAGCTTGTCCGCGAAATAACTCCGAGTCCCAGGAGGAGCACCGCGAGGAGGAATGCCGTGATGAAGAAGGGAGTCGGATTCACGATCGGCAGCTTCGCCATTGCGATGAGCAGGAGAAGAAATGGCATTGAAGCCGCGAGCGCTGGAATGTTGCGCCGAACATTCTGCGAATCCGGGAAAAATCTTGGACCCGCGAAAAGCGCCGCAGCGAAAAAGAAAATGCCGGAGCCGGCCGCGACAGTCAGGAAACTCAGGAGATCGATTTCGGGCGGCGCCACGGAAATCCAGAGTCCCGCGGCGGCGATGGTCGCGAGTAAAGCGATCAAAATTGCGGGGAGTGAACGGCGAACAAATGCGACGCTGATCGCGATCACGTCGAGAAGAAGAACGCAGATCCAGACCGCGGATGACGCCTTGTTCGTGGAGACGCACATCCAGATCAACGCGAGCGGCAGGAGCGGAAGGTAACTTTGCCAGGCCGTGGCTACCGGATCTGTTGTGGCTGCCTTTGTCCGGAAGGCGAAGCTCGCGTGAAGAACCGCGAAGATGACGTAACCGCCGAGGGCCCACCAGAGCAGCGCGTCGGTCAGGTAATTCTCCGTCCATGCGGCCAGGAAAAAAAAGAGGGCCGCCCCGCTTATGGGCGCGAGCGGAGTCCATTTCGAGAACAAGGTCGGGAGAAGGAGCAAGCCAGCTTCAGCAGCGAACGCGAAGGTGAAAAGGAACCCGGGACGGCGACCTAGCTCGGGATAAGTCAGGAAACAGAAGGCCCACACGATTGCGGCGAAACCCATGGCGACGGCCGCTCGCGCGGTCCAGTTCTGCGACGAATTTTCCCGGCGTGGCAACGCGAAGATCGCGAGGAACTGCGCTTCGAAACCGAGAAAGACCGCGAAGGCAACATTCGCTTTCGACGGATCGAAAAATCGCGCAGCCCAACCAAACTCCATCAAGGCGGTGCCGGCCGCAGCCAACATGACCAGATACTCCCAGCGCTTTCGCAGAGCGACCGCGGCGACGCCCACATTGAGCACCGCGATGTAGCCGAAGAGCGCAGTCGGATTATCCACTCCAGTTGAGAGAAGGACGGGTGTGAGAAATCCGCCGAGGAGACCGAGCACGACGATGACCTGCGCGTTCATGCGCACCGCCAGGAAGAACGCGCCCGCCGTCACTACCGCCATCGAAATGAAGGCCGGCGCCAGTTCGATCAGATGATAAAAGACGTGGGCCGCAAAAATATTTCCGTAGAGCACGAGGACGCCGGTGGCGCAGAGACTTTGTCCCGAAACGCGATACCGCCGCGTCGCAGTCAACCAGCCGGTGGCGATGAGACCGAGCCCGAGCACCGTCCCGATCGTGACGCGCATCGCGGGCGTGATGAGGTTGTTCTCGAAAGAGTACTTCACGAGAAACACGATCCCGAGGAAAAGAACGAAGCCGCCGATCCACGCGAAAAGCTTCACTCCCAAAAATGCTTCCCAATCGATCGGCTTCGCGACCGGTGGAGGTACAGGAGCGGGCGGCGGTTTCAAAGGCGGCGGTGCAACGACCGGGAAACTCGGCCGCGTAGGTACCGGGATGGGAGGCGGAATTGCTGGCGCTGCTTTTGGCACTGAGAAAGCCGGCGGTGTTGTCATCGGCGGCGCGGCCGGCCTGGCTTCCGAAGGCAACCCGCGCGACTCCAGCTCGCCGACGCGGCGCACCAGATGGCGGACTGCCGACTTCAGTTTGTGCAATTCAATCGTCCCGATGACCAGCAGGGCCAGCGGCGCGACGACTACCAAAATACCAAGGCAAATGAATGTTCCTTCCACGAGCGATCCTCCAGAAATGCGGCACTAAGACGACCGGCTGTTTATCACTTGTGAGTGGCGTTGTTCATAATCCGGTCGGGCAATCGACAAATTCCCAGGGCAAACCGAAGCGGTCCGACAGATGGGCGGCCAGGGCCTTCACCCCAAAAGTCTCTGTCGCGTAATGACCGCCGAGCAGAAGGTTGATCCCCAGCTCGTCCGCGGCCACGGCGGCCCAATGCGGCGCTTCACCGGTAATGAACGTGTCGATGCCTTCCCGGGCCACCTCGTAAATATCGGAACCGGCGCCGCCGGTGATCAGACCGATGGTTCGCGCTGTTTCAGGGCCGGCGGGAAACATTCGGACGACGCCGCCTAACGAGTGCTCGAGCTTGCGTGCGAGATCGGCGCGCGAAATCTCCGCGGTCACTTTTAGGCCAACGGGCTGGCCTTTCACTTCGAAAAACGGCTCGGTGTTTTCGAAGCCCAGCGCGCCGGCGAGCTGCGCGTTGTTCCCCAGAACCGAGTGGACATCCAACGGCAGGTGGGCGCTGTAGATCGCGAGATCATGCTGGAAGGCGCGCTCGATCAGTCTCCGGCGGCCGCCCGTGATCGGCTGCAGGCCCGGCCAGAAGAGGCCGTGATGCACGATCAGCAAATTTACGCCGCGCTCGATGGCGGCATCGACCGCGCGCGTAGAGGCATCGACCGCCGCGCCGATTTTGGTGACCTCGCCGGAATTTTCCATCTGCAAACCATTCAGCGCATTCGGCCAATCACCGATCTCGCGAATGCGGAGATGCTCATCCGCGTAGGAAACAATCTGAGCAAGCGAACTCACGCGCGCATTCTGAGGAAGGCGCCAGAAGAATGCAATGTCGCCCCTCGTTCCCAGGTTGGAGCTTGGGATCGAGAGGTGCCAGGCGCAGAAAGAGGCGTTGAGTTTGCTTGACGAAATCTTTCCGTGTTGTGACCGTTAGGTCGCTCGACCGATCGAGTTAACCAGGAGAAGAACTTTGGAATACACCGACGCGCCTACATTCGAACCGCCCGTCTCAGCGGACACGATGGCCTGCCCGCTCTGCGGACATGTGCTGCCCAAAGATGCGGAGGCGTGCGACCGTTGCGATTGGGTGCGCGCGCCCGATACCGACACGGCCGAGGGCCAGGCCAGCGATCTGGTGGCCGTAATGTTGAGCGTGGTCCCCGGGCTCGGACATGTTTACAAAGGTTACAAAATGCTCGGCCTCCTTTTCGTGATCGGTGCGTTCGGCGCGATTCTCCTCGGTGCGCTGGCGGCGACCGCGACCGCGGGGTTCGGACTCGCGTTGATCCCGATCTATTGGTTTGCAGTCATGTTCCATGTCTATGGCGTAGAAGATCGCGTGGCGCCCGCGACGAAAGACGACGGCGAGGAGTACTAGGCCTCGCCAAGAAACCAGGTCAGGCCGCCGTTGGCCGGTTCTACCCGGGCCGCTGGGAACTGCTGATCGCCCGCGAGCACTTTGTCGAGGAGCGCGACGTTCTTGTTCGCGTTCACCAGGAAACAAATGTGCCGGGCCTGGCTGATGAGCGGGAAGGTAAACGTGATCCGCCAGGTGTTGAATTTCGGCACGAAGTTGGCCATGACTTTTTTCGATTTCTCCGCCAGCGCCGCCGTTCCCGGAAACAAGGAAGCGGTGTGCCCATCGTCGCCCATTCCGAGCAGGATCAAATCGTGCCGGTAAATCATTTCGCCGCGTTGCGCCGCGAGAAGATCGAGCCCGTCCTGATATTCCTGCGCCGCAATTTGCGGATCGATTTCGCCACGGATGCGCGCGATCGATTTCTCCGGAACGGCAGCGAGGACGAAAAGTGATTCGCGCGCCATCCGGAAATTACTTTGTTCGTCGTCAGGCGGCACGCAACGCTCGTCGCCAAAAGTGAAAAACACCCGGTCCCACGGAAGCTCCCGCCCGATCCTCGCCAGCTCGGTATAAATGGGCCGCGGCGTGTTTCCGCCCGAAAGCGCAATCCGAAACTGCTCCCGCTCGGCCAATGCCTTGCGCGCGTGTTGAAGAATAAATTCCGCCGCGTCGCGCACGAAGTTTGTCGACCGGATAACGTCGCGATTCATGCGAGATCGGGCGCCTATTTTTCGCGGAAGATAATGCGCGCCTTGGTCAAATCGTACGGAGAAAGCTCCACCTCCACCTTGTCGCCCGGCACGATCCGGATGAAATGCTTGCGCATCTTTCCCGAGATATGGGCGAGGACAGTGCGCTGGCCCGGCAGCTCGACGCGAAACATGGTCCCCGGCAGTACCTGCGTCACCGTTCCTTCCGTCACGATCTGCTCTTCCTTCGGCACGAGGAAATCATAGCGAAAAAAGCTGCGCGACTCAACTCTGTTAGCGCTTCGACGCTCCCTGCAGGCTCACGAGGCAATTTCATCGTGCACGCATTCACATTCAATTCGAATGTCCTTACGAAAATGAGTTCCAAGCCGAAAGCGCCGGAAACCTGTCCGGTTTGCGGCGAGACCGTCCCGCGCGGCGCGTTGGCCTGTCCGGAATGTGGCGCCGATCATAACTCGGGCTGGCGGGAAGACGCGGACACGTATGCCGGCCTGGATCTGCCGGACTCGGATTTCAACTACGACGAATTTGTGCGCGAAGAGTTCGGGTCCTCCGTGAAGCCCACTGGAATCAAAACGATTTGGTGGATCACCGCCATTCTGATTATCGTCGGCTCCGCCCTGCTTTACTTCCTCGCGGCCTAACGAAGCT
>JBEEHT010000085.1:0-52428 GCA_041167545.1 Verrucomicrobiota bacterium | reverse complement strand
GCAGGGTTACCCGAAATTCGATCTCGCCAAAGCGAAGACTTACTTCGCGAAAGTAAACGACAAGCTCGCGAAGCTAATCCAGGAAACAATCCGCAAGTGGGATCTGGCTGGGCTCTGAGAAATCCGGCATTTCCCGACTAACCGCGTTTCGAAAAGATTCGAAGTTCGTTCGCGGCTTTTTCCATTTCGTCCAACTTCTGCAACGTCGCCGCCTGTTGCTTCAGGATTTCCTCGTTCGCCGCTTTCAACCCCTGCAACGCTTTCACGGCGTCTTGAGCTAAATTCGCCGCCTCAGCCGCCGATGCGGGCGCTTGCTTCGTGGCAGCCGGCGTCATCGCGGGAACGACTACTGGCATCGGCGATTGCGCATGCAGCATGGAGATGATCGCCGTCGTCGCGAGAAAACAAAAGATGGTCGTGCGCATATTACTTCCCGGAACGGCTGGCATAAATTCGGGCAAGGCGGATTGCCTCGGCGACCGTGACGAGCTTCGCATCGATCTTGGTCTGGTTGTCCGCGATTGCGGCCTGCTGGGCCTGGACCTCTTTCACGAGGGCCATCACCTGCTGACTTTCTTTCGACGGTTCCGCCGCGGTAGCGCTGACGAGCAGAACGGCGAGGCAGGTAGCAACAAGAGCGGACAAGGATTTCATGGAGTGAACTAGGTTTGCCTTCTTTCAAAGCAAGTCGTATTCCTGACATTCCCGCCGGGCTCGCGGCTCGCTAATTGCTTGCTTTTAGGGCCTCGTAGCGAGTACCCTCAAGGGACTTATGGCCGGCCCCGGGATGCATCAATCGCAAAACCTCTCGCTCCAGCAGGTCCTTGCGCCCCAGCTCCAGCAAAGCTTGCTCATCCTTCAGGCGCCGTTGCTGGAACTGCGCAATCTGGTCCAGCAGGAAATGGAGACCAACCCGGTCCTGGAAGAACTCGCTACTGAACCCAACGCCGATGGCTCGGAAGAGCCGCCCACGCCGACGGCCGATGAGGAATTCAAAGCTGAGTTCGATCAACTCGCGAAGCTCGACGACGAGTGGCGCGATTACATGGCGCAATCCGGGAGCTACAGCGCGCGGTCGCAGGATGACGAGGAGAAGCGCCAGTTCTTTTTCGATTCCATCGCCACCCAGGAGACGCTCCAACAACATCTCATGGGCCAGCTCAATCAGGCGCCCCTCGACGCCGACGATCGGAAGACCGCTGAGCTCATTATTGGCAATATCGACGACAACGGATTCCTCCAGGTCACCCCCGAAGACATGGCGCTCAATACGGGTATCGCCCAGGAGGATTTCGAGACGATGCTGTTGCTCGTCCAGAGCTTTTATCCGCCCGGCGTGGGCGCGCGCGATTTGCGCGAGTGCCTCCTCATTCAATTAAAACGCGAAGGCAAAGGGACCAGCCTCGAATACAAAATTATCCAGGACCATATGCCGGACTTGGGGAAACGGCGCTTTCCTGAGATCGCGCGCCGCATGGGCATCAGTGTCGAGCAGGTGCAAAAATGCGCCAATAACATCGCGCAGCTCGATCCGCGGCCGGGCCAGATTTTCGCCGCCGCGCCTCAAAATTACGTCCTGCCCGATGTCACCGTCGAGAAGATCGACGGCGAATACCAAGTCATCCTCAACGGCGAACAAATCCCGCACCTGCGCATCAGCAACACCTACAAAGACATCATGTCGCAGGATGGAAATGGCAGCGAAGTGAAGGATTACATCCGCGACAAAATCCGGAGCGGCAAATTCCTGATCAAATCAATCCATCAGCGCCAGCAGACGATTTCGAACATCGCCCACCAGATTGTGCTGCGGCAAAAAGAGTTCCTCGATCACGGCACCGCTCATCTGAAACCGATGACGATGGTGCAGATCGCCGACATCGTCGGAGTGCATGAGACGACGGTGAGCCGCGCCATCTCCGGAAAATACATGTCCACGCCGCAGGGCGTTTTCGAGATGAAGTATTTCTTCACGCCCGGCTATCAAACCTCCAGCGGCGAATCGATGAGCAACACCAGTGTGAAAGAAGCCATCATGGATCTCGTCAAGGATGAGAACTCCAGCTCGCCGCTGAGCGACAAGGAGATTGTCGAAATCCTAAGCGAACGCGGCATTCCGATTGCCCGCCGAACCGTCGCGAAATACCGGACCGAGTTAAATATTTTGCCGAGCAACATGCGGCGGAAATACTAGGATCGCGTTTCGCATGAACGCATCCCTGCGCGCCGCCGTTATCGCCGAATGGCGCGGACTGCCGGCGAACAAAGCCCGGCCTGATCGCTGGCAGGCGCCCGCGGATTTGCTGCCGAAGCTGATGCAGCAGCTCGGGCTAAGCGATCGCCTTCGTGAGACGGAAGTGATCGAAGCCTGGAAAACAATCGTCGGCGAATTTATCGCCGCTCATTCCTGTCCCGTGACTTTGCGCGCGGGAGTGCTCTCGGTGCGCGTGCTTCAACCCGCCCTGCACTACCAATTCGAACAAATCTCGAAGGCCGAGATCCTGCGCAAATTGAAGCAGCGCTTCGGCGGCAAGATCATCCGCGAAATCCGATTCCGCGTCGGATAACCTCTCGATTCCATGCTGATCCGGCAGATTTTCATTTCGCCCGGTCACAATTATTTCGGACATCACGGAAAGCCGCCGGATGAATACCCGCTTATTGAGGTGCCGAGCATTGAATGCGTTGCCGGCCACGGGATTCGTGGTGACCGCTTTTATGATTACAAAGACGACTACAAAGGACAGATCACGTTTTTTTCTTTCGAGGTGTTCGAAAGATTGGCTGCTCACTTTGGCCTGACGAATAAGTCCTCGGGTGCGGTACGACGAAACGTGGTGGTCTCCGGCATCGATTTAAATGACCTGATCGGCCAGGAGTTTTCGATTCAAGCTATTCGGCTGCGCGGAACGGCCCATTGCCGACCATGCTATTGGATGGACCAGGCGATTGCACCCGGCGCGGAAAGGTTCCTTGAAGGCAATGGTGGATTGCGCGCGCAAATTCTCTCCGATGGCGTCCTTACTCTCGGAGACGCACAGCTCGTGCTCGCGGAGCCACCGTTGATCGAGCTTTAGGGCCCGGTCTGTTCGGTCAGGCGGCCTTTGAACGTCAGCTCCGCCACGCCCGACTTGTCCAAATCTCCCAGACCAACTTCGACCATCCGGTCGTATTGCGCCTTCGTCTCGCGCGCCAGCGGAAGGTCGAGTCCGTTCTCCTCCGCGAGTTGAAGCGCGATGCCGCTGTCCTTCGCTGCATGCGCGGCCGAAAAGAAGCAGGCGTGATCTCGATTCTGCATGTCTTCGCCATCCGTTTGCAGGACCCGAGAGGCCGCGCCGGTTTGCGAAAACACTTCGCGCAGCATGGTAAGATCGAGACCGAGCGCATCGCCGAGGCCGAGACCTTCCGCGAGGCCCGCGGTGTTGATGTTCATCACCATATTGACCAGCGCCTTCACTTTCGCAGCCTCGCCCGACTTGCCGATGTAGCGCAGTGACGCGCTCAGCTCTTTCAGGATTGGTTCGGCGCGCCGGAAGTTTTCTTCGGGCCCGCCGCACATCAGATAGAGCGAGCCTTCACGCGCCTGGGTGATGCTCGACGCCATGCAGGCTTCGAGCGACGCCGCCCCGGCTGCTTCGGCCAGGCGCTCGACTTCCACATGAATCTCCGGCGAGACCGTGGCGCAATTGATAAACAACTTCCCTTTTGCATTCGTGAGGAGGTTGTCGGCGCCGGTGAAGATCTCGCGCATCGCCGCGTCGTCGGTCACGATCGTAAAGATAACGTCGGCGCCCGCGCTCACGTCGCCCAGGGTCGGGCTCGCCGAGCTCCCTAATTCCTGCGCGAGGACCGTGACCGCGGCTCGATTCACGTCAAAGAGCGTCGTCACGTGAAAGCCGCGATCCTTTAATCGTCGCGCCATGTTCGCGCCCATTCTGCCCACGCCAACGAAACCGATGTTCATGCGTCTAGCGTAGCAAAAAACGGATTGTCCCGTTTCTCTTTTCCCACCGTGGTGAGCGGACCGTGCCCCGGGCAAATGATGGTCTCATCCGGCAGCGTCAAAATTTTCTCGCGGTTGTTTCGCAACGCGTCCTCGTAGGAAACGTTGCCTCCTCCCATCGAGCCGGCAAAAAGGGAGTCGCCCACGATCGCGACAGGGCGTGCAAGTCCAGCGACGACAAAAGTCATCCCGCCGGGTGAATGACCCGACGTCAGGCGCGCTTCGATTTCGAGCGATCCCACTACAAAGCGTTTTTCTTCGGCAATTGGTTGCACTCCCTCTTCCGCTTCGCGCTCGGAAATGTAAATGGGCGCGCCCGTCGCCTTCCGCAGCCGGCGCAAATCCGCCACGTGATCGGGATGCGCGTGGGTAAGCAGGATCAATTTCACATTCAGCTTCTTCTTTTCGATTTGTTGCAGCATGTCGCCACAATCGGCGCCGGTATCGAACGCCACCGCTTCGCGCGTAGCCGAATCCCAAACGAGATAGGCGTTCACGGTCATATCGCCGTAGGTCGTGTTGAATTGAGCGAGGCCTTCGATTTCATCGACCGCTTCCGTTTGCCACTTGCCGCCTGCCAGTTTGTGAAGAGCCGCTGCATCCAATTTCAAAACCGGCGCGATGCGTTCGACCGCTGCCTCATCAAAATCTCCGTCGCGCACGCGTCGGATTTTCTCCATGCTCACTCCGGATTTTTCCGCGAGCTGGCTATCGGAGATGCCCAGGCCTCGCTGCGCTTTTCCGATGATGTCAGAGACGTTGTCTTCGAGCGGGATCAACATGGTTTTCAGGCGAGCGCCTCTACATTGCGTAGCTCCCGAATCTGTCTCAACGCGATTTTCTCCACCAGGGAAGCAACTGCCTCCAGCGAATATTCGCCACCAGTTTCCTTTTCAATCGAAGTCATGGTCACGTTCACGATTCCGCAAGGAACGATCTGGTCGAAGGGTGCGAGGTCGCCGCAGACGTTCAGGGCGAATCCGTGCATCGTAATCCAGTGTCGAACCCCCACGCCGATCGATGCGATTTTTCGCTCTTCAATCCAGACGCCGGTCAAACCCTGGCGCGTCGTGGCCGCAATTCCCACTTCCGCCAAGGTTTCGATCAGCAACGCCTCGATCCAGCGCAGATAACGATGGAGATCCTGACCGCATTCCCGCAGGTCGATGATCGGATAGCCGATCAGTTGCCCCGGTCCGTGATAGGTCGCCTGCCCTCCGCGATTGATGGGAAAGAGAGGATGCGGAAGATGCGCGACATCGCGCAGACTCGATTGGTCCGGCGTGCGGCCGATCGTGTAAACGGGTTCGTGCTCCAATAAAAGCAGTTCGTCGCCTAACGAGCGATCCACTCCCTTCCTCGCGACAAGGTTTTCCTGCAGGGCGAGCGCGTCGGCAAATGCGACACGTCCGAGCCAGCGAACGGACAGCAATTTGTCCGTCATATCTGCGCTCCTCCCGGAACTCCGAGTCGAACGGCTTCCTGCGAGCGCAAATGGGTCAGCCCGATCGCGAGCGCATCCGCAGCATCCGGCCCCGGCGTTTCCGTCAGCCCGAGCAACGCGCGAATCATGAACGCCACCTGGTTCTTGTCCGCGTTTCCGCGGCCGACCGTCGCCTGTTTGATCCGCGTTGGCGCATATTCAAAAACGGGCAATCCGCGTTCCGCTGCCGCGAGAATGGCCGCGCCGCGCGCCGCGCCGAGAATAATCGCCGTCTTATAACTCTGCACGTAGATGACCGACTCGAGGGCGCAGCAATCAGGCTCGTGCGTCTGGATCAACTCCGCGAGTCGATCGCGGATCGCCACCAGGCACGACGACGAGCGCAGCGCCTTGCCGTTATGAATCACGCCAAAATATAGCGCGCGCGGCTTCCCGCCATTGGCATCGATCACGGCCACGCCGGTATTGCGCAGCGACGCATCGATCGAGAGAACGCGCATGAATCAGTGCGCAATCAACCCAAGCACGAGAAAGACCGAGCCGATGAGACCGAAGACCATGCTGACCATCCAGAAACTGCGTTTCCTTGTCAGGGCGGAAATTGCCGCGATCGCGATGGCGATTTGAAACATCGTGACCCCGCGGGCGAAAACCTCGTGCTTATGAAAATTGGATTTCGCCTCCGCCTCTTTGTGTTCGGCTTCGAGTTTGATCTCCGCCTGTTCCTCCTGATACTGCGCCGCTTTTTCCTTGTCCTTTTCGGTCGCCGCTTCCGCTAGAGTTGTCTTCGCTTCCAGGATCGCGCCCTTGATGCTCTTGGCCTGGTAATAACCCCATTGATCCGACGCCTGGATCTGACTCATCATCGCTTCGTTGGCATGCTTGCCGGAGAGCAGGCCTGAAATCGCGGCGAGAACGGCGAGGATCGCCGTGCTCAATGCCACCCAGGAAATCCAAGGCGGACCGCCATGCTCGGCGTTGTGATGGATGTGCTCTTGCAAATGCTCGAGCGGAACTTCGGCTTCTTCCACGGGTGAAGTCTAAGTTCCGCGGCAGGCGGTTCAAGAAGAACTCACTAGCGTCCCTTGACGAACTTGGCGAGGACACGAGTTTCTCCCGGTGTTCAAAGCCGAAGCAATCCGGCTCCGCCGCATTCTCCTCGATTTGCCGGGCGTATCGCCGCTGCTCAATCTCGGTTCCTCGACGCGACACTTCCGGGAGGTGACCAAACCGCACATCGAGAGCGAATTGTTTGCGCCATTGCGAGAAGCCGGCATCAAAGTCCTTCATTCCGACCTGAAGGAGGATGAGGGAATCGATTTCGCCGGAGACATTCTCGACCCCGAGGTGCTGCGCCGGCTCAAGGGAATGGGATTCAAATGCGTCCTCCTTTCGAATCTGCTGGAGCATGTTCGCGACCGAGAGGCGGTCAGCGCGGCATGTGAGGAGATCGTGGGGCCGGGCGGATCCATCCTGGCCACGGTACCGTCGAGTTACCCGTATCATGCAGACCCCATCGACACCGGTTATCGTCCCTCGCCCGCGGAGTTGGCGACGGCGTTCAAGAGAAGCGAGCCGCTCATCACCGAGGAAGTGATGGAACTGACCTATGCCGAGGATTTGAAGTCGCGTGGATTGACGGTCGGGGGCGAGCTGATCCGCACGTTTTTATGGTCGCTCATCTTCTTCGTTAGGCCGCGCAGCGCCGTCGCGCGCCTCCATCGATGGCGGTGGTATTCCAAGCAGCGCCGCGTGGCGATCGCGCTTCTGAAGGTGCGCTGACCCGAGCGATCGCGAACGCAAAAGCATTTGGTTCTTCCACGATTTGTTAGGGCTCGATAGCGTTTAACGGACGCATGCAAGAGCCCAGCGACTGAACGTCTCTCAGTCAGCGCCGAAAAGGACGCACCCTATATGCTCAATTTTTTGTGGCCGTTGATTCGCCCGTTCGCCTGGCTGGCGCGGTGGCTCAGAATGATTTTTCGCACGGCCTTTGGCCAGCTCTCCTGGAACCCGCCGCGCTGGCTCCAGCTCGGCTTCGCCCGCGTGGTTCTCTTCCGGCGCGGACATCCCATTCTCGCCGCCGCGATTGTCCTGCTGGCGTTCCTGATCACGAGCGGCTCGGTTTGGACCTGGAAGTGGTATCAGCGCCAGCCGAAACCGCACAAGGTTTACGCAACGGTGGCGGCCATTCCGGTCACTCCGTTCGACAAGGAATTAAAATTTCCTCCGCTCACCATCGATTTCAGCGAATCGGCGGCGCGTCTGGAGGACCTGAAAAATCCCGCGCTGCCACGCGTGCGGCTCGAGCCGGCCACCGCCGGAACCTGGAAATGGAATAACGACAGCAAGCTGGTCTTTACCCCGGCGCAAGACTGGCCCGCAGACCGCAAGTTCCGCATTATTTTTGACAGGGAGCTTTTCCCTTCGCACGTCCGCATGGACAAGTTCGAGTACGAAGTCTCCACCCCGCCGTTCCGCGCCCAGATCAAGAGCGTCATTTTTTCCGAGGACGCAAAAGAACCGGGAGTTCAGCGTGTCATCGCCACGATCGACCTGACCCACTCCGTCGAGCCGGGCGAGCTCGACAAGCACGCGGTGCTCAAGATGCTCGGCGATTCCAACGTATTCGCGCCTAACGACCCCGCGCCGCACTTCTCCGTCATTTACGGCCTGCACAATCGACAGGCCTATCTCCGCAGTTCCCCCGTCGTCTTACCCGCGGCCGAAGACTTCATGCGGGTGACGATCAACAAGGATCTTCGCACCGCGCAGGGCGGCGCGGAAATGCAGGAAGCCGTCGAGGAAAAGACGTTGATCCCTTCGAAGGAGACCGCCTTCAAAATCAAGTCGATCGACGGCAGCGTCGTTCGCAACAAGGAGGGCGAGCCGGAGCAAATTCTCAATGTCGAAACCACCGGCGATATCAACACCGCCGAACTGGCGAAGGCGCTCCACATCTATCTCCTGCCAAAGCGCGAGGCGGAAAAATCCGAGAAGTCGGAGACGGAAGAGCCCAGCGAGGAAACTGCGACCGAGGAAAGCTCCAGCGATGAAAGCGCCGCGAAGGAAAAATCAAAGTCCGACGAAGAAGAAAGCGGTAGCGACGAGGACGAAGAAAGCAGTGCGGAGAAACCCGAGGCCAAATGGGCGAACGCGGAGGAGGTCACCGACGAAATTCTGGAACAAGCGACCGTGGTCAAGTTCACCGCGATCCCGACCGAGAAGGACCATTCCCGCGACCATCATTTCAAATTCAAGCTCGAAGGCGACGGTCAGCTCTATGTGCGGATCGATAAAAGTTTGCGCGCGCGCAGCGGTTACGATCTCGCCGAGAATTTCACCAGCGTCCTGGTCGCGCCAGAACTGCCGCAGGAAATCGACATCCAGGGCGACGGCGGGCTCCTCGCCTTGAGCGGCGAACGAAAACTTTCCATCCGATCGCGCGGCGTCCCGGTGATCAAGTTCGAGATCGATCGCGTCCTCTCCACCCAGATCAATCACCTCGTCAGCCAGACCGAAGGCGAATTTCAGGCGCCGGAATTCAAGCACGGCTCCTTCGACCAGGACAACATCTCGCGCATCGCGCGGGAGGACCAGACCATCAATCTCCAAAATAAATGGAAGGCGAATTATTCCGCGTTCGATTTTTCCCAGTATCTCCAAAAGCCTTCGGACGGCGGCAGCGAACGCGGTTTGTTCTTCGTGAAAGCGCGAGGCTGGGATCCGAAGACGAAAAAATACATCAAGGGCGCGACCGCGAGCCGCTTCATCCTCGTCAGCGATCTCGGGTTGCTCATCAAGAAAAACGCCGATCACACCAGCGACGTTTTTGTCGCTTCCATCAAGACCGGCCAGCCCGTCGGTGGCGTGACGGTTGAGCTGCTCGGCCGAAACGGCATCGCGGTGCAAAGCGCCAGGACCTCGGCCGACGGCCGGGTCACCTTTGCTTCAGTCGAGAAAAACGAGCACGAGAAAAAGCCGGTCGTTTATGTCGCGCGGCTCGGAGAGGACATCAGTTTCATTCCCTATGCGCGCGACGATCGGATGCTTAACTTCTCGCGGTTCGATGTCGATGGCGTGACCACCGTCCTGGCGGAAGACCTGGATGCTTTCGTTTTCACCGAGCGCGGCGTCTATCGCCCCGGCGATGAAATGCACATCGGTCTCGTTATCAAACAGCGAAACTGGAAGGGCCGTCTCACCGGTCTTCCCGTCGAGACCGAAGTGATCGATGCGCGCGCGCTCACCGTCCAGACGAAAAAGCTAGCGCTGCCAGCCGTTGGTTTCGCGGAAGTCAGCTACATCACCGCCTACGAATCGCCGACCGGCGAATACACAATCAACGTCTATCTGGTGAAGAACAACAAGCGCTCGACGCTCCTCGGCTCTACCACCGTGAACGTGAAAGAGTTTCTGCCCGACCGCATGAAAATCGAGACGCGCCTCTCCAAAACTTCGGCGCACGGCTGGGTCGATCCCAAAGACATGAGCGCGTCGATCGCGCTGGCGAATCTTTATGGAACGCCGGCTTCGGACCGGCGGATCAAGAGCCGGGTCGAGCTTTCGCCGGCAAGCTTTTCGTTTTCGGAATTTCCCGACTACAGCTTTTACGACGCGCTCCTCGACGAGAAAAAAGAGCGCCAGCACGAAACCGTGGACCTCGGTGAGCAGAACACGAATGCCGAAGGCGCCGCGCAGTTCGATCTCCAGCTCGACCGCTTTGCCGATGCCACTTATCAGATGCAATTCTTCGCCGAAGCCTTCGAAGGCGAAGGCGGCCGCAGCATCACCGGCCAGGCATCCGTCCTCGTCTCGGCGCTGCCGTACGTGGTCGGTTACAAGAGCGACGGCAATCTGAGTTACATCAACGCGAACACGCCGCGCGTAGTCGATTTGCTCGCGGTCGATCCGCAACTCAAACACATCGCGCTCGAGAACATCACGATCGAGGTGATCGCGGAGGAGCACGTTTCGGTCGTCGCGAAGAAACCAAACGGCAGCTACGGATACGAGTCGGTCTTGAAGGCGCGGGTTGCCAGGTCGGAGAAGATCGCCATCGCCGCGGACGGATTTCGCTATCAACTCCCGACGAGCGATCCGGGCGATTACACCGTTGAGCTCCGCGACGACGGCGGACGCAAACTCAGCCGGATTCGTTTCTCGGTTGTCGGCAGCGGGATCGTGAAGCGGGCGCTCGACAAGAACGCGGAGCTGCAAGTGAAGCTCGCGCGCAAGCAATACAATAGCGGCGAGGAAATCGAGATCAGCATCACCGCGCCCTATACCGGCAGCGGCCTGATCACGATCGAGCGCGACAAAGTGTACGCGTTGCAGTGGTTCAAAACCGACGCGGCCAGCAGCGTCCAGCGAATCAAAGTGCCGGATAATTTCGAAGGCAGCGGCTACATCAACGTCGCGCTCATTCGCGCGCTCGATTCGAAGGAAGTTTTCACGAGCCCGCTCAGCTACGGCGTGGTGCCCTTCACCGCGAACATCGAGAAGCGGCGCTTGAAGGTCGATCTGCAAACGGCCGCGATCGCGAAACCGGGCGAGCCGTTTCACATCAGTTACAAAACCGACCGGCCGTCACGGATCGCTGTGTTTGCGGTCGATCAAGGCATCCTGCAGGTGAGCGACTACAAGTTGCCGGACCCGCTCGGATTTTTCTTCCGCAAATGCGCGCTCGGAGTCGAGACCGGGCAGATCATGGACTTGATCATGCCGGAGTTTTCGATCTTGCGTTCGATGTCCGCTTTCGGCGGCGATGGCGATAATCCCAAGCAGTTGAATCCCTTCAAGCGGGTGACGGAAAAGCCGGTGGTTTACTGGTCCGGGATCGTGGATGCCGACATGACGACGCGGGAAGTCGTTTACAACGTCCCGGATTATTTCAGCGGCACGCTTACCGTCATGGCGGTTGCGGTGGCGGATGAGGCGACGGGCGCGGCGCAAAAGAATGCGTTGATTCGCGGGCCGTTTGTCATTACGCCGAGCGTGCCGGTGCTGGCGGCACCCGGAGACGATTTCGAGGTGGGCGTGACGGTCGCGAACAACGTCGAAGGCTCCGGCGAAAACGCCGAAGTGCAGATCCGCGCCGAGAGTTCGGAGCACGTCCAGATCGTGAAGACGCCGTCGCAAACGTTAAAGATTGCCGAGGGCCGCGAACAAACCACCTCCTTCTCCGTCCACGTAAACGACAAGCTCGGCTCCGGCATGATTACGTTCATCGCCACAGCCGGCGGAAAAGAAACGCGCCTGCGTTCAACCATCAGCGTCCGGCCGCCCGCGACGTTCATGACCCAGGTACGCAGCGGCAATTTCACAAAAACGAGCGTGGACGTCGCGAAGACGCGCGACATGTATCCGGAGTTCCGCAAACTGATTGCTTCGGTCTCGGCCTTGCCGCTTGGGCTCGCGCACGGCCTCGATGTTTATCTGAAGGAGTTTCCGCATGGTTGCAGTGAGCAAATCGCGAGCGGCGCCTTTTGCCGCCTAATTCTCGCGAACGAAGCCGATTTCGGATTGGACCGAAAAGAGGTAAACGCGCAACTCGAAAACGTCTTCGGCGTTCTGCGCCGCCGGCAAAATGATCAGGGTGCCTTTGGTTACTGGGGACCGGAGAAGGGCGCGGGGATCGACTTCATGTCGGTCTATGCCATGCACTTTCTCATCGAAGCGAAGGCGGCTGGGTTCGCGCCTCCGCCGGAGATGTTCGCGAGTGGTCAGCGGAATCTGCAAGCCATGGTCGCCAAGGAACCGTCGAGCCTGGATGAGGCGCGCACGATTGCCTACGCCATCTATTTGCTCAGTCGCGAAGGGGTCGTGACCACGAATTACATCCTGAACCTGCGCGATTATCTCGATAAGAATTTCGAGAAGACCTGGCCCACCGATCTGACCGGCGTTTATCTGGCCGGGGCTCTCCATATCCTGAAGAAGGAGGATGAGGCCGCGAAATTGGTCGCGCGCTACAAAATCGGCCAGCACGATCCGAAGCAGATCACCGACTTCTATCAACCGCTGGGGGCGGACGCCCAATACATCGCGGTCCTGGCGCGCGAATTCCCGGCGCGCTTGAAGAAACTTTCGGGCGCGGAATTTGAGAACATCCTCAAGCCGGTGAGCAACGGCACGTTCAACACGCTCTCCGCCGCCTACGCCGTGCTCGCGCTGAAATCCTATTCGCAGATGGTCGCGCAAAATCTGCCGGAGCTCTCCATCGATGAGATCGACAAGGCGAAAAAAGAAAAGCGCCTGACGACGGGCAAGAAACTGCTGCAACGCGCGAATTTCTCGGGCGATGCTGGCGGGGTTCGTTTCCGCAGCGCGACCGCCCTGAATCCGCCCGGCGCGTTCTACCAGGTGGTCGAGGCGGGATTTGATCGCCAGCTTTCAAACAAAACAATAAGCGACGGCCTGGAAATTTATCGCGAGCTCTTGGATAAAAACGGCAAACCGGTCACGAGCACGCAACTGGGCGAGGTGGTAACGGTGCGGCTCCGGGTGCGAAGTCTCCGACACGAATCAATCACCAACGTGGCGGTGATCGATCTCCTGCCCGGTGGTTTTGAAATTGTCGGATCGTCCTTGTCGCCGGGAATCTCATCGGTCAACGGCGTCGATTACGTCGAGGTCCGCGAAGATCGTGCGGTGTTTTACGCGACGGTTCCGGAGCAGACACTCGAGATCACCTACCAAATTAAGTCGTGCAATCGCGGAAGCTTCGTCGTGCCGCCAGTCTTCGCGGAATCGATGTACGACCGCAATGTGAAGGCCCGCGGCTTGGGCGGCAAAATCAGTGTCACCAAATAATTCCGAACAAGGAGCGGCGATTTCCAAATCGCCGGAGAAGCGTCGGCGGTTTGGAAACCGCCGCTCCTTGGGAAGCCGTTGGCTGCGTCGCCTCGTTTTCATTACCATGGTGCTTGCCGCGGTTTGGCTCGCGCTTCCGAAACCGCCGTTGTTGGAAGGGATCGATTTTTCGACGCGGGTCCGCGATCGAAACGGCAATCTCCTTCGCGTCACCCTTACCGCAGATCACAAGTATCGAATCTGGACGCCGCTGCGCGAGATTTCGCCGGCGCTGATCGAGGCGACGGTTCGATTTGAGGACAAGTATTTCGGGCAACACCTGGGCGTAAATCCGGTTCCGCTATTTCGCGCCGCCTGGAATCTCGCGCTATACGGCCATCCACGCGCGGGCGCTTCGACGATCACGATGCAGCTCGCCCGGCTCCGGTTTCATCTGCACACGCGCACGCTCAGCGGAAAATGCCGGCAGATTCTCTACGCCCTTGAGCTCGAGCGTCATTACTCGAAAGACCAAATCCTCGAGGCTTATCTGAATCTTGCCCCGTACGGGCGGAACATCGAAGGCGCCGGCGCGGCGAGCGAGATTTACTTTGGCAAAACCGCGGCGCGCTTGAGCGGACCGGAGGCCGTCGCGCTGAGCTTAATTCCGCAAAGCCCCACCCGGCGCGCTTTGCTTCCCGGTCGTGAAAATGAAATGCTCACCGCCGCGCAACAGCGTCGATCTTCAAATGAGTTGTATCGTCCGGAAGCGCGGACGAGAACGGAACTGATCGCGCCGCATTTCGTCCAGGGGATACTCGCGACCAGGACTCGTGCACCGGAGATACGCACGACACTCGATCTTTCGCTTCAGCAAATCCTGGAGCGCCGCGTCACGGATTACATCACGCAGCATCGTCAGCGGGGGATTGAAAACGCCGCCGCGCTCCTGATCGATTTCCAGACGATGGAAGTCCTCGCGGATGTCGGGTCCGCGAATTTTTGGAACAAGGAAATCCAGGGCCAGGTGGATGGAACGCGCCGGCCGCGCTCGCCGGGCTCGACCTTGAAGCCGTTCGTTTACGCGCTGGCGCTGGACCAAGGACGCATTCATCCCCACACTCTGCTCAAGGACGCGCCGCACAGCTTTGGCGATTACAACCCGGAGAATTTCGATCGCGAGTTTCTCGGGCCGATCCGCGCCGCCGATGCATTGGCGCGCAGCCGCAATGTGCCCGCCGTCACCCTCGCCTCGGAATTGGCGCACCCGAATCTGTATGAATTTCTTCGCGCCGCGGATGTTCACCTTCCACAGCCGGAGTCGTATTATGGACTCTCGCTGCCATTGGGCGGCGCCGAAGTGACGATGGAGGATCTGGTGCGTCTTTATGCGACCCTGGCAAACGGAGGACGGCTCCAGCCCCTTCGCCGCTTTTTGCAGGAGCCCGCGAGCGCGAGCCAGCGAGTGCTCAGTCCCGAGGCGGCTTTCCTCACGCTCGAAATGCTCGGACAAATCTCGCGGCCAGGAATGACGAACACGGACTCGAGTCAGCGCGCCCCAGTGTTTTGGAAAACCGGCACGTCGCATGGATTTCGTGATGCGTGGTCGGTCGCGGTTTTCGATCGTTATGTGCTCGCGGTCTGGGTCGGCAACTTCGACGGCCGCAGAAATCCGGCGTTCATCGGACGCACCGGCGCGGCGCCGCTCCTGTTTCAAATGATCGACGGACTGCGCGCGAGCCGGCCGTCGCGGGCCGAGCCGCACCTGCCTCCGCCCGGATCGAATCTGAAGCGCGTAGAGTTCTGTTCGGTGTCCGGCCAGCTTCCCGGTCCATCGTGTCCGCATCGGAGCGAGAGCTGGTTTATTCCCGGCATTTCTCCCATCACCACCTGTGATGTGCATCGCGAAGTTCTGGTGGATGCCACGACGGGTTTGCGGGTCGATCAGGACGACGGCACGCGGGTTTTGAAACGAGAAGTTTACGAATTCTGGCCGTCGGACTTGCTCGCGCTCTTCGAGCGGGCCGGCGTTCCGAGAAAATTGCCGCCGCCATTTCTGCCGACGATCGCGAACGACTTCCTCGCTCGCGGCGGCCATCCGCCCAAGATCACTTTACCCGCGAACGAGATGACGCTCTGGCAATTCTCCGCCGCCACACCCGGTATTCCACTGCGCGCTCAAACTGAGAGCGGCGTGAGAAAACTCTACTGGTTTGCCGACAAGACATTCATCGGCACCTGCGACGCTCACGAAGTGCTTTGCTGGAAACCGACGCCCGGCATTTACCAACTGACCGCACTGGACGATCACGGCCGCTCCGCCTCGCGCTCGGTGACGCTGCGCTGAGATCTCTTCTGCCGCTCTTCTGTAGCCGCTTCGCTATGCGAAGCGCCACTGACGCGCTGGATTCGCGCAACACGCACGTTTCTTTCGGCCCATCCCACGCCGCCCACAGGGCGGCGGCTACAGAAGCGCTCGACATTTAGAGAACCTGCGGGCTATGACAGGGTCATGGCGAACATCCAAGCCGCCGCGCAAGTCGAGTGTCAGATCTGCAAGCAACTCAAGTCGCCCGAGAGCGGCACCATCGGCGAAGTGGTTCGTCCTTCGCTCTCCGACTTCATCAAGAAGAAGGACCCACAGTGGGATGGCAAAGGTTTCATCTGCTATGACGACTTGGGAAAATTCCGCCGGGATTACGTAAAGGAGGTCCTGGAAGACGAAGTCGGCGAGCTCTCCGCGCTCGACCAGGAAGTCGTCGAAAGTCTGCAAGCGCACGAAATTCTCTCGAGCGACATCAGCAAGCAGTTCGAGAAGGAACTTACCTTCGGCGAAAAACTTTCCGACACGATCGCCGCGTTCGGCGGCAGTTGGACATTCATCATTGTCTTCGGCGTGATTCTCCTGGTCTGGGTCGTCGGCAACAGCTTCATCCTCGCGACCCGAGCGTTCGATCCGTTTCCCTACATCCTGATGAATCTCGTCCTGTCCGCGATCGCCGCCCTGCAGGCGCCGGTTATCATGATGAGCCAGAATCGGAGCGAAGCGCGGGACCGTTTGCGCGGCGAAAACGATTACAAGATCAACCTGAAAGCCGAGCTCGAAATCCGGCACCTGCACGAAAAAATCGATCACCTTCTGCGGCGGCAGTACAACCGCCTTTTCGAGATCCAACAAATTCAGATCGAGCTGCTGGAAGAGCTTACCCGCAAGGGAGAGAAGGCGCCGCCTCCGCGAGCGACCTAACGAATAGTTGTGGCTGCAATGCTCCGATTGCGGCCGGCTGCGCGAAGCCAAAATTAGGAGAGCCGTTGGCAACCGGCGGGGACATCGGAGAAAGGAGAAGCGCCCTTAACTCGGAAATCTGTCAACGCATGGCGATATCCGTTTTTCCGAAAAAATGCGTAGTAACGATCCGGGGTTTCTGTCACTACTGGCTGCGGTGCGGTATTCGAGACTAACTCGATGGATCCGGGGAAGGCGCGAGAAACTGTATTGGGTCGCAGCGGGAGCAGTCGCGCTGACCGTCGTCCTTCTTTCCTGCAGCTCGTTCGAGAGTAACCGGGCCATTGTCGCGCCGCCGAGTATTCCCGGCGCTGAGTTTGTCGGCTCCGACAATTGCGCGACGTGCCACGAAGCGATCGCCCGCGATTTCTCCACCGCAACCCATGCGCGGCTGAAGGCGGAAGGCGATAACGCCAAGAACATCGGCTGCGAATCGTGCCACGGGCCGGGAAGTCTTCACGTCAAGAGCGGCGGCGGTGCGCGCACGATCGTGAATCCGAGAAAATCGCCGGCCACCTGTTTCCAATGCCACACCGAAGTGCGTGCGAAATTCGATCTGCCGCATCACCATCCGGTCCTGGAAGGGAAAGTGAGTTGCGCTGATTGCCACAACCCGCACAAGGGCGACGCGATCAAGGGGGGTGGAGCGAACCTGCCGCAAACGCTCAAGGGTGGCGGCACCGCGTGGCTGAGCCAAAACGAAACCTGCTTCCAATGCCACACCGCGCAGCGCGGGCCGTTCGTCTTCGAGCATGAGGCGGTGCGCGAAGGTTGCGTGAGTTGTCATTCGCCGCACGGCTCAGTCAATCAGCGGATGCTGACGGAACGCAGCGCAGCCCTTTGTTTGAAATGCCACTTCCAACAGCAGACGACCGCCGGCCGGATTTTCATCGGCGATTCCGATCACACCGCGCGCCTGCCGCAGGGGACATGCTGGTCCGCCGGTTGCCACGAAGCGATCCACGGGTCGCAGGTGAATTCCCACCTGCGCTACTGACCAATGGCCAATCTTTTTTCCCCAACTCGAATCGCGCTCGCGCTCGCTTGCGCGGCAACCTTGGGAACTTATCCCGTGCGCGCGGGCGAAACGAAGGTCACGGAAAACGGGACCGCGACCGAGGAAGAAGCGCCGGAGTATAAGAATTGGATCGAACTGGGAATTGGCGGCGTGAGCGTTAGGGGCGACGAGGCGCAATTCAAACAAGAGCACAGGATGTCGGGCGACATCTTTGGCGGGATCCAGGATCTGCACCTGGAGCAGGCGGTGGGCAAGAAGGGGCAGCTCACGGTCGATGGCCACGCGATCTTCGATAATCACGATTACGACGTAAGGTTGGATCTGACTTATCCGGGCGTCGGTTACATCCGGGGAGGGTACACGGAATTTCGCAGTTGGTACGATGGCAACGGCGGGTTCTTCCCGGTGAACGGCCAGTTCTTTTCGCCGCCGCATCCGGAGATGGCGCTGGATCGGGGCGAAGCGTGGGTCGAACTCGGTCTGCGGATGCCGAAGCTCCCGGAAATCACGTTGCACTATTCGCATTTGTTTCGTGACGGTCGGAAAGATTCGACGATCTGGGGCGACACGACGCTGACCGGCGTCGCGGTTAATCCGACACGCAAAATCGCGCCCGCTTTCCGCGATATCAATGAAACCCGGGACATTTTCTCCGTCGACATCCTGCAGAACTTCGGCAAGACGGACATCGGCCTCGGCATGCGCTACGAGCACAGCGAAGTGGACGATCGGCTGCAACTCGAGCGCAACGCCGGCCAGCTCCCGCCGGTCGTCGCGGCGCCGGGTGCGCAGCGTTTCATCACCGACAATGGCCGGAACCAGCTCGATGCCTTTAACGGGCATGTGACGACAGAGACGCGCTTCAGCGATTCACTCTGGTTCACCAGCGCCTACTCTTATTCCACGCTCGACAGCGATATCTCCGGCACACGCATCATCGGCGCCGGATACGACTCGATGATTGGCGATCCGATTCTGACTTTGCAATCCAACGATCACGGCGTCCTCAATTTGAGCGGCGTCGCGCAGGTGCAAGAGCACGTGATCAATTTCAACTTGCTCTGGATGCCTGCCAAGAAACTGACGCTGCTGACGGCGTTCCGTTATACCCGCGAAGACAAAGACAGCGCCTCCAGCTTTCTCGATAGCAATACAGCGGCGAACACCGCGCCGTTTACAGCGACGAATCCGGCCGGCGGTTTCCATCGGATTACGCCGGTCTTGCGATCCGGCGATACCGGAGAGGCGTTCAACAATTTCGCGGAAACCCTGGAGCTGCGTTACACCGGCGTTGATCACTGGGTCTTCTACGCGCGAGGCGATTGGGAAGAGGAAAACGGCAACGTGAAAGAACACGTCGTAGCGGCGGGGCCGGTCGATCAAGGTTCGATGAACAAGGACACCGACCTGCTGATGCAAAAATACACGGTGGGCCTGAACTGGTATCCGATGGCGAACCTGAACGTGTCAGGCCAGTATTATCACAAGAGCTCGGACTACGATAACCACTTCATCTCAGAGCTGGCCACCGCGCCGGTGGTCGGTTCGGAAAGGAACCAGCGCTTGCTCCATCAGGAACTGGATTCCGATGACGTGAATTTCCGCGTGACCTGGCGTCCGAAACTCCCGCCGAAGCTTGGCACGATCGCTTTTGTGACGCGTTACGATTACGTGCACGGCACAATCGATGGCCAGTGGGGAATATCTCCAGCCAACCCGCCCGGAGTAGGTCTCACCGGGATCACTTATATCGAGCAACGCACGGCGGAGATCACCAACCACGTCATCACCGAGAGCGTCACCTGGAACCCGTGCGCGCGCCTTTATTTGCAGGGCAACGCCTCTTATGTCCTGAACAAAACGGACACGCCGGCTGATTTCAATCTCATCCCGAACACCAGCCCGACGGTGCTCGATTTCAAGAACGATTACTGGACGGCGAGCGGCTCGGCCGGCTTCGCGCTGGATGACAAAACCGATCTGCGCGCGGAATATTCCTACTATCGGGCGGACAACTATCAGGACAATTCACTCGTCGCATTGCCTTATGGAATGGGCGCGACCGAGCATACCGTTTCGGCCAGTGTCAGCCGGCAGATCGCAAAGAACGTTCGCTTGAAAGTTCAATACGGTTATTTCCACTACACCGACGAGACATCCGGCGGTCACAACAACTACGAGGCGCACGCGGTCTTCTCGAGCCTGCAATTCCGCTTCTAGTTCGCCCCGAATCTTGATGCGCATCGTTGGAACAAGAAGCGCATCACTGTCTGCGCTAATCGCCGTGATGCTGCTCGGCGCGTGCAACCGGGACGATCAGCAGATCAAGGTCTATCGCGTCGCCAAAGCTCCGCTCGAGACAACGCCTCCTCCGGATGCGGCGATGCCAACGAATGCTTCTTCGCCCGGCACGGATTCAGGAAAGGCGCCGGCAAATGCCGAGAAGCCGGCGATCAAATGGGACATTCCGAACGGCTGGTCGCCGAGCCCAACGTCGCCCATGCGTTATGCGAGTTTCGCGGCGGAAAAGAATGGCGAGAGAGCCGACATTTCCGTTGTTACTTTTCCGGGGGACGGCGGCAGCGACGCGGACAACGTCAACCGCTGGCGGCAACAGATCGGCCTGCCCGCAGTGGAATCAAATTCTCTCGCTTCGTTGATCGTTCCTATGCACGCCGGCGAGATCCATTTTTCCACCGTCGACATGACTGGAACTAACGTGCGCATGCTGGCCGGTTGGACGCGACACGACGGACGCGCCTGGTTTTTCAAGCTCACCGGACCTGCAACTTTGGTGGAACAGGAAAAAATGAAGTTCGTCGCGTTTCTCCAATCAGTCCGCTTCTAGAACGATGCTGCGCAAACTTGTCGATCTGATCACGTCGCTGAAACTGACGATCGCCTGTCTCGCCGCGGCGATGGTCCTCATCTTCGCCGGCACGATCGCCCAGGTTCACCTTGGAATTTGGGAAGCGCAGCAGCGTTATTTTCAGAGCCTGTTCGTCTGGTGGCCGCCGGAAGGGCGCGGTTTTAGGATCCCGATTTTTCCCGGCGGTCACCTTATCGGCGCCGTCCTGCTCATCAATCTCATCGCGGCCCACGCCAAACGTTTTCATTGGGCCTGGCGCAAGCTCGGCATTCATCTCACCCACGCCGGTCTCATCATCATGCTCGCGGGCGGCTTGTTCACCGATCTCTTCGCGGTCGAGAGCCACATGCGGCTCGCGCAGGGCGACACGAAAAATTACTCGGAAGATCCCCGCCGGATGGAACTCGCCGTCATCGACACGACGGATGCCGAGCTGGACCAGGTGACCGCGATCCCCGAGGCGTTGCTGCGACGAAGCAGAGTGATCGAGCATCAAAGCCTGCCGTTCAGAATCGTGGTGAAAAATTTTTATCAGAACTCGCGGCTGCACCCGTCGAGTGAAACCGGCAGCGCCATCAAGCCGATCGCGAATCAAGGCCCGGGCGCGCAAGTCGTCGTCGAACCAGTCCCTCGCGCGACTGGAATGAACGATCGCGACCTTGTCAGCGCAGCCCTGGAGATCATTCCAATCCAATCAACCGACGGCGGGGCGCGGAGCTCGCTCGGCACCTGGCTGGTGTCGGACGCGCTCGGCGCGCCGCAAACATTTTCGTATGCCGGCCGCACGTGGCAGCTAATGCTGCGTCCGGCGCGATATTACAAACCATACAGCGTTACGCTGCAAAAGTTCACGCACGAGCGCTACGTCGGCACGGAGATCCCGAAAAACTTCGCCAGCCGGATTACTTTGATCGATCCGGAGCAGGCTGTGAATCGGGCGGTCCTCATTTATATGAACCATCCGCTGCGCTATCGCGGCGAAACCTACTACCAGGCAGGTTTCGAGAAGGACGATCAGACTTCGATCCTTCAGGTCGTGCGCAACCCGAGTTTCATCGCGCCTTACATTGCCTGCATCGTTGTCGCAGCCGGCTTGCTCACTCAATTCGGATATCATCTCGTCGGCTTTTCCCGCCGGCGCAGGACCGTGATTGCATGAAACGTTTCCTGCCGTGGATCGCCTTGATTCTTGCCGCCGGTTGGCTGGCGACGAGTTGGCGTCCGCCCAAAGCCGCGGAAGGCGAATGGGACCTTGTCGCGTTGGGAAAAATTCCGGTGCTCGTGGGCGGACGGGTGAAGCCGCTCGATACCGTGGCGCGCAATTCCCTGCTCATCATTCACGGCAAGCAGAGTGTCTACCTTGCGAACGGCAACGAAATCGGCGCGATGCAATGGCTCGCCGACACTCTGTTTAAACCGGCGGTGGCGGATGAGTATCCGGTCTTTGTCATCCAGAACGCCGAAGTACTGGGGCTCTTCGGCTGGGAACAGAGCGATCGAAAATATTTCAGCTTCACGGAACTCACGCCGTTTCTGAAGCAGATCGATGAGCAGGGAGAGCAATCGGAGAAGCTGGAATCCGTGCAGCGCTCCGCCTACCAGAGCGCGGTTCTGAATCTGCGGAACGCCCTGATCCTCGGTCAGCGGCTGAAGAACAGTTTGCGGCCGGAAGATGCGCACGATTTCGCGAAGGAACTGGAGGCTTTCTCCGCCGCGGTGCCGATCGCCGCGCAAGCAGCGCGCCAGCGTGAGATGGGAGAACAATTCGAGAAGGCGAACCTCGATTCAATCGCGGCGTTCATCGAACGCTACGAGACCATCTCCAGCATGGCCTACCTCCTGGTGGTGCCGTCGCCTCGAGGCCCCCAATGGCACTCCATGGGCGAAACGCTCGTCCAGGCGGTGCGCACCGGTGAAATCCAACCGGTCGTGAAAACTTATGCGCGAATTGGCGACGCCTATCACGCGGGCGATCACCAAACATTCAATGAGCAGGTTAATGTGCTGCGCGATTGGTTTGGCAAAGAGCAAACGGCCGCGACGAAGCGGGCCTCCTTCGAGTTTGTTTTCAATCAGGTCGATCCCTTCACCCACAGCATGGTTCTCTATGTGCTGGCGTTTCTCCTCGCGTGCGGATCATGGCTGGGTTGGACGCGCGCGTTGAATCGTTCCGCCTTTTATCTTTTGCTGCTGGCGCTGGCGGTCCACACCTTCGGTCTCGTCGCGCGGATGTATCTGCAGGAGCGCCCGCCGGTCACGAATCTTTATTCGTCCGCGATCTTCATCGGTTGGGGCGCGGTCATTGCAGCCTTGATTCTCGAACGAATTTTTCGGGATGGGATTGGCGCGGCCTGCGCGGGCGCCATCGGCTTCATCACCCTCATCATCGCGCATCATTTGGCCGGCAGCGGCGACACTCTCGAGATGTTGCAGGCCGTTCTCGACACAAACATCTGGCTGGCGACCCACGTAGTCGCGATCACGACTGGTTATTCCGCCATGTTTCTCGCCGGGATGCTGGCGATGATCTACATCGTGCGCGGCGTCTTCACGCGCTCGCTGAAAAAAGAAACGGCCGATAGCTTGTCGCGCATGACCTATGGCGTGGTCTGTTTTGCCACGCTCTTCAGTTTCGTCGGCACTGTTCTGGGCGGAATCTGGGCCGATCAATCGTGGGGGCGCTTTTGGGGATGGGATCCAAAAGAAAACGGCGCGGTGCTGATCGTTCTCTGGTGCGCGATCATCTTGCACGCGCGCTGGGGTAGATTTATCCGGCAGCGTGGCCTGATGATCATGGCGATCTTCGGAAATGTGGTCACGAGCTTCTCCTGGTTCGGCGTGAACATGCTCGGTGTCGGACTTCATTCCTACGGCTTCATGCAGAAAGCATTTCCGTGGCTCGTCGGTTTCATCGTGAGCCAGCTCGTGTTAATGGCCGTGGCCGCAATGCCGCTCGAACGCTGGCGCAGTTTTCGCCACTCACCGCCCGCTCGGCCGGGAAAGGATAAGTTGAAGTTTATGCCCCCGGGACTAGCAGTAGAAACAACGCCAGAGTAATTCCGGAAAGGAATCCAGCCATGAAAGCTATCGTCTCCATCGTCATCCTCCTCCTGGCCGCTTCGGCCTATTCGGTCCACGCGGCCGATGCAAAAGCAAATTGGGATGCCAACTGCGCGCAGTGTCACGGCAAGAGCGGGGCCGCCGACACCAAGATGGGAAAACAACTAAACGCCAAAGACCTGACTGACGCCAAAGTTCAGGCGGCCTTCAGTGACGCCAAAGCAACCGAGTCGATCAAGAACGGCGTGAAGGAAAACGGCAAGACCACCATGAAAGCGTTTGCCGGCAAGCTGACGGACGACGAAATCAAGGCGCTTGTCGCTTACGTCCGGACGCTGAAAAAGTAACTCCGACACGACGAATAGGTGCGCCGGAGCGAACGGCGCGATCGCTGGCGAGGTGCCCAACGACGAGCTCTGCGCAATTACCTATGACTTACACTTTTTTCGCTCACGTCGCCTTCGCCGTTGACGCTCGCTCCCACGCTACGCCCCTCGCGACTGCAAATCTCCTCATCGAAGTCGAAGATAAAGCGGTAAGGGCCCATGAGCGGCACGAGCAGATCAAAGTTTCCGAGCGAGACGATGCGCATTCTGCCGAGGTGGCTGGGGAGATCGCAATGGCCGCGGCCTTGGAATACGTGAAAGGCGAGCCCGAGTTCCGTTCCTTTCCGGCACAGCGTTTTGTTAACTTCGATCGGATCCAGCCGACGTACATTTCGATTCATCCTCCACCGACCAAACTCCTCCGCAATGGCTCGAAGATTTGGCGGGTGGCTGAATGTGATGCCGACAAGCTCAGGGGCGAACCGCATTGCGTTCGTTACCCCGACCTGGAACAGCGGCTGGCGGCTCACCCGTTCCTCAAGGGCATGAGTCCACATCATTTCGAGCTTCTGGTTCTTTGCGCAATGCCGACTGAGTTCGACGCCGGCCAGGTCGTTTTGCGCGAAGGCGAACCGGCTAGTGGCTTTTATCTCATCGAAACCGGCACCGTCGTCCTGGAAGCAAAAGCGGATGATGGGAAAACTGTCGTGATCGATACGGTCTCGGCCGGAGAACCGCTGGGTTGGTCCTGGCTTTTTCCGCCCTACCTTTGGTCCTTTGATGCGCGGGCTACCGAGCCCTGCACCGCCCTTTGTTTTTCCGGCCTGCTCCTGCGGCAGCATCGAGATGACGATCTTACTCTGAGCCACGAACTGCATAAGCGAGCGAGCGAAGTGATGGTCCGCCGTCTTCAGGGGGCCCGGAAAAAACTGATCGCCCACAAATAGCGGACGTTGCCGGCGCACCGATGAAAGAAAAGGACCACGTTTTCACCATCGGCATCGAGGAGGAATTCCAGATCGTCGATCCGGAAACGCGCGAGCTGCGTTCGCACATTCAGGAGATTCTGGCGCAGGGAAAAATGATCCTGAAGGAACAGATCAAACCCGAGATGCATCAATCCGTCGTCGAGCTCGGGACGGAAATCTGCCGCGATGTGGCCGATGCGCGCCGGCAAGTCGTGCGGCTTCGCCGGGAGCTCGCCATGCTTGCGGCGCGCGATGGCCTCCTGGTCGCCTCCGCCGGCACGCATCCGTTTTCACATTGGATGGATCAGTTGATCACATCGGGCGAGCGCTACGCGACGGTGGTCAACGATCTGCAACAGATTGCGCGGGCGAATCTCATCTTCGGACTGCACGTGCACATCGGTATCCCGGATCGCGAGGAGGCAATCCAGCTCATGAACCAGGCGCGTTATTTTCTCCCGCACATCTATGCGCTCTCGGTCAACTCCCCTTTCTGGCTCGGTCAGAACACCGACTTCAAGGCTTATCGGCACAACATCTTTGAGCGCTTCCCTCGCACCGGAATTCCGGACGTTTTCGAAAGCCTGTCTGAATATGAGGAGTATCTCGAGCTGCTGGTCACGACTAATTGCATCGATAACGCCAAGAAGATCTGGTGGGACATTCGGCTCCATCCGTTTTTCGACACCTTGGAGTTCCGGATTTGCGATGCCCAGAGCGGCGTCGAGGACACGATCGCCCTGGCCGCGATGATGCAGGCGGTCATATTCAAATTGCACAAACTGCTTCGGCAAAATACGTCGTTCAGAATCTATCGGCGGCGCGTGATCGATGAGAACCGCTGGCGCGCCTCGCGCTACGGACTCGATGGCAAGCTGATCGATTTCGGCCGCAAGTGCGAAGTGGAGACCCGCAGCTTGATTCACGAAATCCTGGAGTTTATTTCGGCCGAAGTGGACGAGCTTGGCAGCCTCCGCGAGATCGGTCACATCGAGCGCATTCTTCACGGAGGGACGGGCGCGGACCGGCAACTTGCCGTTTGGGAACGCACGCAAGACATGAAAGCCGTGGTCGACCAAATAGTCGCGGAGACTAACGCGGGTCTTGGACTCAACGAAGCATCAAGCGTGTCGGGAGCCTCAGCCGTGGCATGATCCGGTGCCGTTCAACGGCGCAGCGGGAACAACGACTTATAACTGGAAAGCCCGCGGACGTACTGCGCTCGCTCGAAGGCGCTTGGGTCGGGGCAATTTTTCTGGCTCATCAGTCCCTTGATTTCGCCCAGCGATTTGTGGCCGTGCTGCTCGAGCCACGCCACCATGTCCATTTCGATCCGTTGAATGTGCGGAATACCGTGCCGCATCAACGCGCTGCAAAGCATGGTCACGTCCGCGCCAGCCATCACCATTTTGATCGCGTCCGTCGCCTGATAAATCCCGCTCGTGGCCGCGAGGTTGCATCCAACTTTTCCGAACAAGATGCCGATCCAGTGTAACGCGAGGCGCATGTCGGCCGGGACGCTTAGGGTAAGGTTTGGCGTGACCTCCATCTTCTCGACATCGATATCTGGCTGGTAGAATCGGTTGAACAAGACGAGCGCGTCGGCTCCGATGGCGTCGAAAGCGGCAGCCATGTTCGCGAAGTTGCTGAAATACGGGCTCAGCTTTACCGCCAACGGAAGCGTCGTCTCCAGTTTCACCGTCCGGACGATGTCGATGTATCCCTTTTCGATGGTCGATCCCGTGACCTTCGTTCGCGTCGGTATCTTATAGATGTTCAGCTCGAGCGCGTCGGCCCCGGCCTCGGTGATCTCCCGCCCGTAACGAATCCAACCTCCGAGCGTTGTGCAGTTGAGGCTGGCGATGATTGGGATTTTCACGGCGCGTTTCGCTGCCTTGATATGCTTTAGATAGATTTCGGGCGTAACTCGAAACGGGCGGCTCATTGTCGTGGAATCCGTTTCCGTTTGTTCCTCGAACAACTGAAGGACGACGGCAGCCGCGCCGGCCCCTTCCATTTGTTTGATCTTGTCGATCTCCTCGGAAAGCGGCGAGGCGGAGGGCACCAACGGCGTGCGCAACTTCATCCCGAGATAGGTTGTGGAAAGATCCATGATGGGCCGTCGCGGCCTAACGAATTCTTCTGTTCGTGCCCGCTACTTCAGACTTTTGATGTAAGCGACGAGCGCTTTCAAGTCGTCGTCGGAAACCTCCACCGGTTTCATCTCGCCCTCGATCATCTTGGGCGTGGGATGTCGAAGCAGCTTGGTTAGTTCTTCCGGCGATTTTTGTGCGGTAGCGCCGGCGAGCTTGGGGCCGACGGGCGAGCCCTCGCCATTCTCGCCATGGCAGGCATCGCAAGATTCACTGCCGTAAATTTTCTTTCCGGCCGCGGCGAGCGGATCGAGCATAGCGACGACCGGGGCGGAAAGCGAGCTCGCCGCCGCTTCCGGTTCAAACGGCGCACGCATGAATTGCTCCGTTTCCTCGTTCTGTTTTGCGACCTGTTTCGCAATCGCGGGATCGAGTTGATCCTCATGCCGGCTCAACCATCCAAAAGTCACGAGTGTCGCCATGATTGCCAAATAAATGCCGACGGCGATCGGGCGCCTCCACGGGCGCCGTTCCAGACGTCGATCGAAAAATGGAAGCCCCACAACCAGGATCGCGGTGAGCGTCGGAATGACGACAATGCCGACGATCGAGAGCGAGCCCTTGAAGTACTTGAGCCACTGGAAAACGGGCAGGTAAAACCATTCCGGGCGCGGGACGTATTGGGTGTCGGCCGGATTCGCTTTCGGTCCGAGCTCCGTGGGAGAGAAATAGGAAAATAATCCCAGCACGCAGATCATGAGCAGCGCTACCACCGTATCCATCAACACCTGGCGCGGATAGAACCGCTCCGTCGGGAGTTTCGGGTTAACCGGATCTTCGCTCGGTGGACCAGCGGCGCCCGCTTTGCGAAAGAGAAACACGTGCGCCGCGATCAGGCCGAGGATCGATAGTGGCAACAGGAAAACATGTCCGACGAAAAAGCGCGACAACGTCAGTGTGCCCATCTCGTTCCCGCCTCGCATTAAGCGTTTGAGAGTGGAACCGATCAGGGGAACTTCGCTCGCCATGTTCGTGCCGACGGTGGTGGCGAAGTACGCTTTCTGGTCCCACGGCAACAAATAGCCGGTAAACGCCATCGCCAGCATCAGGCCGAGGAGCGCGCAGCCGGAAATCCAGAGAACTTCTCGCCGTCCCTTGTAGGCGCCGTAAAGAAATGTCTGCGTCAGGTGAAGCAGCATCACGATGACGACCGCGCTCGAGCCGTAGGCGTGCAGGCTGCGCAAGAACGAGCCGCCGGTTACTTCCTTCACGATGTAAGCGACGGTTGTATGTGCGTGATCGGCCGAAGGCACGTAATAGAGCGCAAGAAAAATCCCGGTGATGGTCTGCGAGATAAAGAGAAAGAGCAGGACCGATCCGAAAACATAAGCCCAGCGCGCGCCGCCCGGGATCGGCTCATCCAGCGCTTCGTGCATCAACGATCCAACCCCAACGCGCACGTCGAACCAGCGATAGATGCGCTGCCGCCGGTTCAGGTTCGGTTCGTCTGGTTTCCCGTCAGGCGTCGGCGCGTCAGCCATGGTGCATTCCTTTTTAGGCGAGAACTTCCTTGGTCGGAATGAGCTGGCGGAAATACTGGTAGCGCACTTTCAAGACACCCTCCTCGACCTTGCTCTCTAGATCGTCCATCGCTCGCGGTGAGGGACCCGAGACCCGAATGCCATCGAGGGTGAAGATCGCGGTGTGGCACGGACAGACGAACTGCTGCTTTGCTTCAATCCAAGGAATCGAACAACCGAGATGCGGACAAATCGGCGACAACACGCGCAGGACGCCGTCTTTGGCCGGCAAAACGTAAATGGCTTTTTCGGAAACGATTTTTCTCCAGCCGTCGCGTTGATCGACCGTGATCAATTTTTTTAGCGGCGCCGTGAGAGACGCGAACTCTTCGATCTTGCCGATGTCCGACCAGCCGATGTCCGTCGTTTTGGTTAGCAGCGGATGCAGGGCAAAACGAAGGAGCGGGATCGAGAGCGCCGCGCCCACTACAACCGCGCCGAAACCGAGCAGGACACCGAGAAAAGAACGCCGGGTTATGGGTTCGGCCTCGACTAGGCTTTGCTCAGCCGCACCCGTGCGGCCTTCGCCCGATGTTGGCGGCGAGTTCATTGGAAGTGCACTCGCCATTAAGAAAGGAAGAGAGCCGCAAGACAAGCGCGATCGCTCGGTTCCGAAACAATGCGCAACTTTAGGTCTTCGGGCGCGCGACAGCGGTGTTCTGATCTTGCGTGATCAACCAGTGGTCATTTCGCTTTACCACGATAAACGTCCGGATGTGTTGCTCGTTTTCATGTCTGACACCATCCGGCATCGTGAATGTGCTCATTCGGCTGGTGACGGTGACGATTGCTACGTCCGAACTCGCAAACCGCACGGCCATCTCTTCGATCGTATCGGAGACGCCTTTCAAGAAAGTGCCGTGCACTTCTTCCAATTCTTTGAGCACGGCGGCTCGTCCACGCGTCCAGCCGCCTCCCGGATTAATATGATTCCAATCTTCGGTCGTGTAATCCGACACGTGCGTCCACCCATGGGAGTTAAAGCCAGCGTAGAACGATTGCACGACTTCGCGCACCCGTTTCTCGTCCACTGGAGTTTCAGCAAACAATTCGCCCGCCAGTGTTAGGGCGATTAAAATAGACAGCGTGGTTTTCATAGGCCTAACGAGAATTAGACGACAAGCGGGCAAATAGGCGAAAAGTTTTTTGTCTATCGCGAGTCGATTGGGGCGTTCGCGGTGGGGGCACGATGAAATTGCGACGGCAATAGACCGCCGCTACTGGTATAGCCGCATGTCCCGGCAATACACGCTCCAGCGCGCACCGCATTCGAGCGCCATCAATATCGATTATGCGGCGGAGCTGAATGAGCAGCAGCTCGCGGCAGTGACCGCTTCGCCCGGTCCGCTTCTGGTGATCGCCGGCGCGGGCAGCGGCAAGACGCGCACGCTCACTTATCGCGTCGCGTATCTGCTCGAGAACGGGATCGACCCGCGAAACATCCTGCTCCTCACCTTCACAAACAAGGCCGCGCGGCAGATGCTCGATCGCGTCGCGAATCTCCTGCCGATGGACGCGAGCGGGCTCTGGGGCGGCACGTTCCATTCGATCGGAAACCGCATGCTGCGCCGGCACGGAAGCGCGCTCGGTTACTCGAGCGGGTTCAGCATCATGGACCGCGAAGATCAGAAGGACCTGATCGATACGGTGGTCGCCGCGGCCGGGATCAATCCGAAGGAGATCCGGTTCCCGAAAGGGGATGTGCTCGCGGAGATTTTCAGCTTCGTTATCAACACCGAGACGCCGATCGATGCATTGCTCGCGGAAAAGTTTCCGTATTTCCTCCCGCTGCTCGAGCAGATCAAGGACGTCCACACGCGCTACGAGAAGAAGAAGAAGTCGACGAACTCGATGGATTTCGACGATCTGCTCGAAAAGACGCTGCGGATGCTGAAGGAGCACGAGCACATCGCCGATTTTTACCGGCGGCAATTCCAATTCATCCTGGTCGATGAATACCAGGACACGAACAAGATCCAGGCCGACTTCATCGACACGCTCGCCTCGGAGCATCGCAACGTGATGGTGGTGGGCGACGACGCGCAATCGATCTATTCGTGGCGCGGCGCGAATTTCAAAAACATTCTCGCGTTCCCGGAGCGCTATCCGGACGCGCAGGTTTTCAAGATCGAGCTGAATTATCGGAGCGTGCCGGAGATCCTGCGCGTCGCAAATGCGGCGATCGCGGCGAACGTGAAGCAGTTCCGGAAGGAACTGAGCGCCACCCGGCCGAGCAACTCGGTCCGGCCGGCGGTGGTCGGATTAAACGACGGCAGCGAACAGGCGCAGTTCGTCGCCCAGCGGATCCTCGAACTGCGCGATGAAGGCATCGAGCTGAACGAGATCGCGATCCTGTATCGGGCGCATTATCACGCGATCGAATTGCAGCTCGAGCTTTCGCGCCGCGGGATTCCGTACGTGATCACGAGCGGCGTCCGGTTCTTCGAGCAGGCGCACGTGAAGGACGTGACGGCGTTCATCCGGTTCATCGCGAATCCGCGCGACGAGGTTGCGTTCAAGCGGATGGTGAAGTTGCTGCCCGGCATCGGAAATAAGAGCGCCGATAATCTCTGGCGCGCGTGGGAAACATCGCTCGGCGAAGCTCCCCCTTCCCCTGTAGCCGGGGTCGGTGACCCCGGCCAGACTGGCGGCGAGACCGCGGCCGGGATCACCGATCCCGGCTACAACGTAAACTTTGGGGAGCGACTGCGCGGGATGCCGGTCGGCGCGAAATCAAAGAAATCGTGGGACCAGCTCGCGCATACGCTCGATGAAATCGCGCCCGGCGGGCAACCGAATCCGCCGTCGGAAATGATCACGTCGATTGTGGAGGCGATCTACGATGATTACGCGAAGGCGAATTTCACCAACTACGAGCTGCGCCGGGAAGATCTGAACCAGCTCGCGGCGTTCGCGCGGCAGTTCAAGGACGTCCACGAATTCCTTTCGCAGCTCGCGCTGATCAGCAACATCGATGCGGAGCCGGCCTTGGATCAGAGCGCGGATAACGAAGCGGTCAATCTCTCGTCGGTCCATCAGGCGAAAGGGCTCGAATACCACACCGTCTTCGTGATCTGGCTGACGGACGGAATGTTCCCGAGCACGCGTTCGTTGGAAACCCGCGACGCGATTGAGGAAGAACGCCGGCTCTTTTACGTCGCGATCACCCGCGCGCGCGATGAGCTGTATCTGACGTTCCCGCACATGCGCCTGAACGCGGGTTATGGCGACATGTTTCAACGGCCCTCGCGCTTCCTGAAGGAAATCCCGCCGCAACTGGTCGAGGACTGGCAGGTCCGGCGTGGTTGATTGTCCACAGATTTCGCAGATTTACACAGATGAAGATTGATCGAAGGCTCCGAATTCAATCTGTGAAAATCTGTGTAATCTGTGGACATAGATGAACCTTTCTCCGGAGAAAAAAATCGCCGGATTGCTGGCCCCACTGTTCGCTCTTCGGACCGAGACCGATCTCGGCATCGGCGACCTGGAAGCGCTGCGACAATTCATCGATTGGGCGGCGCGGATTGGATTCAAGGTCGTCCAACTGCTGCCGATTAATGAAATGGGCGGCGATCACAGCCCGTACAATGCGATCAGCGCCGTCGCGTTGGAGCCAACGACACTGCATCTCGCGCCCGGCTCGCCGGAAGACCTCACGCAGGAGGATTTCGAGGAAGTGACCGCACAACACGATCTCGAGAAGTTGCGCAAAGGCGCGGTTAAGCACGACCGCGTCCGCCGTCTGAAAATGGCGCTCCTGGAAAAATCTTTCGCGAATTTTTCCCGGCGCGCTGCCGAAGACGGCGCCTATTCGGCGGCATTCGATTCGTTTTGCGAACGTGAAGGCGCGTGGCTGACGGAATACGCGTTCTTCCGCGCGCTCATGGAACAAAATGGGAATCGAGAAACCTGGGACCGCTGGCCGGAGGAACATCGGAGTGCGGACTCTGCCCGCACCTGGCTCGCCGCGCAGACGGCCGACAAGCAGCAACGCTTTGCCAGACGCGAGTCGTTTTTCAAATACGTCCAATGGATCGCATTCGAGCAATGGAGCGCGATGAAAGCGTTCGCAGAGGCGCGCGGTGTCGCTTTGATGGGCGACATTCCGTTCGGCGTAAATCTCTACAGCGCCGATGTCTATTCGCATCGCGATGAGTTCGCTCTGGAATGGTCCGGCGGCGCCCCGCCCGAGCCGTATTTTAAGGAGGATGAGTTCACCCAGAAGTGGGGACAAAACTGGGGGCTTCCGCTTTACCGATGGGACGCGATGCGGACGCGCAATTTTTCCTGGTGGCGGCAGCGGGTTCGAGGCGTGCATAAGATTTTCCATGTCTTCCGGATCGACCACGTGCTCGGCTTTTACCGGATCTACGCTTTCCCCTGGCGGCCGGAACGAAATCAGGAGTTTCTGCCGCTCTCCTGGGACGAGATGTGGGCGAGAACCGGCGGAGCGATCCCGCAATTCTATCCGCGAGATGATTCGACCTGGGAAAGCTGCGAAGCGAACCGGCGGGAGGGCGAAGATTACCTGCGCGCGGTCCTGGAGGAGTCGGGCGACACACGGGTGGTCGGCGAAGATCTGGGGACGGTACCGGATTATGTCCGGCCGAGCTTGCATTCGTTAGGCGTGGCCGGTTTTAAGATCCCGCAATGGGAAGTTAAACATGAGCAGGTGAAACGCGGCGAAGATTACGAGCGGTTGTCAGTCGCGACCTATGCGACGCACGATCACAAACCGATCCGCGCCTTGTGGGACGAGGCGCAGAATGAAGGATCACCGACGCGCGAACAGGCGCGCGGCGATCTGCTCAAGATCGCGGAGTTTGCGGGCATCGAGATCCGCGAGGGGCTCGATTATTTGCCGGATTTTTATCCGGCGATGATGAAAGCGTTGTTTGAGTGCAACGCCTGGATCGCGATCGTCATGATTACCGATCTGCTGGCGCACAAGGATCGGTTCAACGTGCCGGGGACGGCTGCGAATTCGAACTGGAGCCGGCGGATGCAAAAGACGGTGGCCGATCTCGGTGCGAGTCCCACAACGCGAAGACGCATGCAGCTCATCCGCGAGCTTCTGGAGAAGACGGGCCGAGCGTCATCCTGAGTCGCGTAGACGGCGAAGGACCTCACACGCGCTCACTCGCTACCGCGAAACAAGACGGGTCTCCGTTTCAGGGCGCGGGATGTTTGCCGGCAGGCGTAAATTGCAGCTGCGAGGTCCCTCGCCGTCTGCGCGGCTCGGGATGACACGCATCCGTATCTGTGGCTATATAAATCATGAACTCACCCATCAAAGTCGCGATCACGGGCGCTGCCGGTCAGATTGGTTACGCCCTCGTATTCCGCGTGGCGTCAGGCGCGATGTTCGGTCCAGACCAGCCGGTTGCGTTGCACTTGATCGAAATTCCAGCCGGCTTCGAAGCGCTCAAAGGCGTGGTCATGGAACTGGACGATTGCGCTTTCCCGCTCCTCAAAAACGTCGTCGCCACGACCGATCTCGACGAAGGATTTCGCGACGTGAACTGGGCGCTGCTCGTGGGAAGCGTGCCGCGGAAAGCCGGGATGGAGCGAAAGGACCTGCTCGGGATTAACGGCAAAATTTTCATCGGCCAGGGAAAGGCGATCGAAAAGAACGCGGCTTCGGATGTGCGCGTTCTCGTAATCGGAAACCCGTGCAACACCAATTGTCTGATCGCGATGAATAACGCGAAGTCGATCTCGCGCGATCGCTGGTTTGCGATGACGCGGCTCGACGAGAACCGCGCGAAGGCGCAGCTCGCGCAGAAAGCGGGCGCCGATGTCACCGAGGTCAGCAACTTGACCATCTGGGGGAACCATTCGGCGACGCAATATCCGGACGCTTATAACGCGAAGATCAAAGGCCGGTCCGCCGCGGAAGCGATCGGCGACGAAACGTGGCTGAAGGAGACGTTCATTCCCGCCGTGCAGCAACGCGGCGCGGCCATCATCAAGGCGCGCGGATCTTCCTCCGCGGGATCGGCCGCGAATGCGATCGTCGATACCGTGCGCTCGCTGACAACCGATACAACTGCGGGTGACTGGCATAGCGTCGCGGTTTGCTCCGATGGCAGCTACGGCGTGGAGGAAGGATTGATCTGTTCATTTCCGGTGCGCGCTCGCGGCGGGAAATGGGAAATCGTGCAGGATGTCCCGCTGAATGAGTTTGGCCGCGCGAAGACGGATGCGTCAGTCGCTGAGCTGAAGGAAGAGAAATCGATGGTGAGCGACTTGCTCGGCGGTTAAGTCAACGTCACGCCGGTGAGCCGCTCGTAGGCATCGCGATATTTCGCGGAGGTTTTCTCGATGATGTCCGCGGGCAATCGCGGGCCCGGCGGCGTCTTGTTCCAATCGAGCGTCTCGAGATAGTCGCGAACGAATTGCTTGTCGAAACTGGGCGGGCTCTGGCCCACGACGTATTGGTCCGCCGGCCAGAAGCGCGACGAATCAGGCGTGAGACATTCGTCGATCAAGAGTAATTCGCCGTCGATCGTTCCGAATTCGAACTTCGTATCGGCCACGATGATGCCGCGGCCCGCGGCGTGTTCGCGGCCTTCTGAGTAAATTTTGAGACTCAACTCTTTGACCCGGTTCGCCATCTCATCGCCGAGGATCCGCGCGCATTCCTTCATGTCGATGTTCTCGTCGTGGCCTTCGTCGGCCTTGGTGGACGGGGTGAAAATCGGTTCGGGCAACTGCGAAGCGAGCTGCAACCCGGCCGGAAGGTTTATTCCGCAAACGCTCTGCGTCTTTTGATATTCGCTCCAGCCGGAACCGGCCAGATAGCCGCGCACGACGCATTCTACCGCGAGCGGTTTTGTCTTCTTCACGATCATCGAGCGGCCCGCGAGCTGATCACGGAACGGTTGGAGCTCGGCGGGGAACCGATCGAAGTCGGCCGTTACGAAATGATTGTCGATCTTGTCGAACCGTTTGAACCAGAAGGCGGAAAGCTGATTGAGCACCGCGCCCTTGGCCGGAATCGGGTCGGGTAGAATCACGTCGAAGGCCGAGAGGCGATCGGTCACGACGAAGAGCAGCGTGGCGCCGAGATCGAAAACCTCGCGGACTTTGCCGCTGCGGAGTTTGTTGATTCCGGGGAGATCGATATTCGATTGTGGAGCGGTCGGCATAAGTGCGACATCATTAGCCCATGGCTGGAATCGTCGTCAAACCCCGCGCGCGAATTTTGCATGGGCACGACTGGGTTTTTTCCGGCGAAGTCCTTAAGGCGTTTGGAGATCCGGCGGATGGCGATGTCATTTCACTGAAGGACGGACGGGACCGCCTGCTCGGCAGCGCGATTTATAATAGCAAATCGCAAATCGTGGCGCGGCGCTTCTCACGGCGGAGGCAAGATCTCGACCTCGATTTTTTTCAACGCCGGATCGCGCAGGCCGCGGAGTATCGGAAGCGGCGCGGGATCGATCTACGCCTTTGCCGCCTCGTCTGGAGCGAGAGCGATGGATTGCCCGGGGTGATCGTGGACCGATACGGCGACCACGCGGTCCTGCAGACGCTCACGCTCGCGATGGACATGCGAAAGGAGCTGATCGTGGAGGCGCTCAAGACGGCAAGCGGTGCGCTTGCCCTACAATCGATCATCGAACGGAACGATGCGCCTGTCCGGCGAGCGGAAGGAATGGAGCCGCAGGTTGGTGTGCTCGCGGGCGAAGCGGCCGGCGAAACCGAAATCGAGATCGGAGGCCTCCGGCTGACGCTCGATCTCCTGCGCGCGCAGAAGACCGGATTTTATCTGGATCAACTGGCGCATTACGAAACGGTCGCGCGCCATGCGGCGGGCCGGCGCGTGCTGGATTGCTTTACCAGCCAGGGCGCGTTTGCGCTGGCTTGTGCAAAAGCCGGCGCGACCCACGTGACGGCGGTGGAAGGGAGCGCGGAAAGTATCGGAGCCGCCCGGCGAAACGCGGAGCGGAACAATCTGTCGGTCGAATGGATCGAGCAGGATGTTTTCCAATTCCTGCGCGCGGCGGAAAAGAGCGAAGCGGAATTTGATCTGATTATTCTCGATCCCCCTTCCTTCACGAAAACAAAGGGCGGATTGCGCGACGCGTTGCGCGGTTATCACGAGCTCCACGTCCGCGCCTTCAAGCTCCTTTCCCGCGACGGAATCCTCGCGACGTTTTCCTGTTCGCATCACGTGAGCGAAACGATCTTCGGCCAGACGATCGCGGATGCGCTCGTGGATGCGCGCCGTTCCGCGCGCCGGTTGCACCGCTTCGAACAGGCGCTCGACCATCCGGTTCTGCCGACGTTGCCGGAGACCGAATATTTCAAGGGGGCGCTGCTCGAGATGATGCCGGGCAGATAACTACGCCTTGACCCTGGCGCCGATTGTCACGGCGCGACCTTGCGGATGTTTCAGATCGTTCTGAATAATTTCGATCGGTTCATAGCCGGCCTCGGTCAGAGCTTCCGTCAACGATCCGAGAGTGAGCCAAAGCGAGTGGCTCGACATCCCGCTGAGCGGCTCATCCGGACCTCCTTCCCCCTGATTGCGCCCGCGAAATCCATCAACGGTGGTATCGGCGGCCGCGTCGTCGGAATACATCGTCCAAAGAAAAAATTTCGGCGCAATGGCGGCAAGGCGCGCGATCAATTCCCACGGCCGGGGCAGATGATACAAAAGGCCGGAACAAAAAACGGCGTCGAATTTGCCGAGCGAAGTGAGATCCGATTCCTCGAGATTGGCTTGGACAAACTCGACATTCCTTATCCCGATCAGATCGCGGACAAAGGTGGCCTTGCGGATGTTCACCGCCCGTCCTTCGACGGCCACGACGCGCCTCACCCCCGGATGTTGTGCGAGCATAAAGGTGTGCCCGCCTTCGAGCGCGCCGAGCTCGAGGATCGTCTGCGCCTCCGGCGCGAATTTGTGGAAGTGCTGGACCCGGATGTCGTCATGGGCGCTGATCTCTCCGCCGTAATCGACGCCGTCGATTCGGAATCGATAAATCCAGGGCTGCAGTTTGGCGAACTCAGCTTTGAGCGTCTCGGTGTCCAAGCGAGGAAAGATGATCGCTCCGCGGAAAAACGCACGCGCAAAGCCCGCTTGACGCGCGGCGTGGCTGCTGCGAGCCGTTGGCCTAACGATGCGTTCAGATTACAAGGGCGTTTGGACGGCGCTCTCGGATTCGCTTTCGAGTGCGAAGATGCACGTCAGCGGCACCGAGGACGAAGCCGTTGTCGAGACGAGCGGCGCCGGGACGAGCGCGTTTCTCTTAAACAACGTCGGCATCGCTCCCACGGATGTCGTTCTCGAAATCGGCTGCGGCATTGGCCGCGTCGGCAAACATCTGGCCGGGCGCTGCCGACGATGGATTGGCGCGGATGTTTCTCCGAACATGCTCAAGTTTGCCGCGGAGCGGCTCCGCGATTTCACGAACGTGGAGTTCGTCGAACTCTCGGGAAACGATCTGCGGCCGATCGCCGACAACTCCATCGACGTTGTTTATTGCACGGTCGTTTTCATGCATTTGGAAGGGTGGGACCGCTACGGTTACGTCGCGGAAGCTTTTCGCGTTTTGCGGCCGGGCGGAAAACTCTACGTCGATAACGTGAATCTTTGCTCCGACTCGGGCTGGGCGATCTTTGAGACGCATCGGAAATTTCCGCCTTCGGAGCGCCCCGACCACATCACGGTCTGCTCCACTCCCCAGGAGTTGGAGGAATATTTGAAGCGAGCCGGGTTCGAACAAATCCAGAGCCAGCCCGGTGACGAACTCATCGCGGTTTGGGGACGCAAACCAGCCAGCCGCTAAGATTTCATGCAGTGGTTTTTTGCGCTGACGGAGGATTCCACCGCGTTTCGGCAGTATGCCGAGATGATCATGGTGGCGGTGCATACTGCCAGGCAGCGGACCTCCCTCGCGCCACACTGCATTTACGACGGCGGGGAAAACGATTTCACCGATTGGCTGGCGAAGCACCATGTCCGGATCGTTCGCCACCGGAGTTTCTTGCGTGAGCAACTGACGGAGCTCGGCCAGCGCAAAGGAAATCCTCATTTCGCGGCCGCGCTCTCGGGCGCTTTCTCTCGGGTGGAGCTGCCGGAACTCGTGACGAATCTCGGCGGCGCGCCCCGCGTTCTCTACACCGACTGCGACGTGATATTCGCCGGCGAAGTCGTGCCCGAACTGGAGGCGAATCCGTGCGAATATTTCGCCGTCGCGCCGGAATCGAGCCAGGACGATTACATCAACATGAACACGGGCGTGATGTTGATGAATACCGATCGGTTACGCGAAAGTCTGCCGAAACTGCGCGATTACATTTCGGAGAACCTCGCGGCGCTCGAAAGCGAATCGTGGGACGAAGCGGCCTATCGCCGTTTCTATCGCGACGATAGCGGCCCGCTCTGGGATCGGTTGCGCCCGGAGCTGAATTGGAAACCGTACTGGGGAGATAATCCGCAGGCGAAGATCATTCACTTTCACGGCCCCAAGCCTTTTCAACGAGACCACATCGATTCGACCTGGCCTGAGCTCAAACCGCTAACCGGCGGCGCATATCTCGCGCAGGTAAAGCGGTGGACGGCACTGCTGGAGGAAGCGAAAGCCTTGTAGCCATCAGCTATCCGCCACGGCGAACAGGTGGACGTAGAGCGGCACGTCGTCCCGGCTCCGAAGCGGATGTTCGCCGTACGGAAAAACTTCCACGCGGCGAAAAAAGCGAGACAGGACATTGCTCAAACTCGCGCGGGTAAAAAAGTTCTTGTGATCGGCCTCCAGGAGATGCCAGGGGGCGACTCGCCAATCATAGAGGTACGGGATCACCTCCATGTTCGGAACCGAGAACAGAGCGCGGGTGCGAATCATGCGCGCAATCTCGCGCAAAAAGACTTCGGGATCTTTCACGTGTTCGAGCACTTCGATGCAGATTGCATTGTCCCATTCACCGTCGGCGCCCGGCAACTCGCGAATTTCCGAATCAACCCGGCGAAACGGCAATTGCCGGCGCTGGAGAATCTCGCAGCAGTAAGGATTTGCCTCGAGCCCGAGCCAATCATGCCCTTCGGCCATCAATCCCGGTCCGTACGCGCCCGCGCCGCAGCCGACATCGACGACCGAAGATTTCGCCGGCAAATATTGCCGGAGCAAATTCATCACCTCGACTCCCGGCTCCTCGATCGGCGGACCCGATCCATAGATATTTTCGCGGTGAAGCAGAGTCTCGTTCTCGGGAAAGAGAACATCACCGAAGGGCCGCTCGCGCAGCAACGCCGGGACCAGCCGGACTGATTGCCGGGTGATTTCGTTCTCGCCCGCGCCATCCCATGACGCGGTCACCCGCAAGACCGCTTCGCGTGGCTCTGTGGTTCGTGATGCAAGCTTGCCGAGCATTCTGAAACCGCTCGACCCGTCGCCGCGCTGAAAAAGCAGGCGCGTTTCCGCGACGCGGCTGTCATCGAGATAGGCGCGCACAAGGCACGAGGCTCGCTCGCGCTCCGCCGCCTGAAGCCAACCGGAAATGAAGATTGCCTCGTCGTAAATATTTTGACCGGGCGCCGGCGACTCCAAACCCGATTTTGCATTTTGCTCAGACATAAAATCAGCACGCCATTCGGGCGGCTTCGTTATGTTAGTGCGCAATCGCCGGAGGGCGCGATTCGAAAATCCGCCGGGAAAATTTGTGGAATTCTGAAGTGCGCCCGCTAATATCACTCAGTCGCGCGCGATGGGTGATGCCAGATCGCGCCGCGCGCCAACCGATTGCCATGGCAGAACGAATACGACCGATCGAACAAATGCTGGAGCTAAGTGAAGAGGAGGCCATGTCGCCGGAACATCTCGATTCTCAAGTCCAAAAAGCGCAGGAACAACTTCTCCAACTGAAACGGCAGTCGGAGCAGATCGAGAAACAAAAACGCGAACTGGAAGAGCTGAGCCGGCGGCAGGAAGAACTCGAGCGCGGCCGCGCGGAGATGACCGATAAACTCTCGCGTTCGCTCGTGATCCTCGAGCGGGAAGGTTACGATTCGCAAAAGAAGCTCGAGCAAATCCGCGCGACCCACGAAAGTTTTACGCAACATTTGCAACTGCTCGAATCGATCGAGCCGAAGGGCTGGAACCCGGCGGAGTTGCCGAAGGAGTTGAGCCGCGCGCTCAGCACGGTGGACGATGCCCGAACGGAATTCAGCCAGCAACGCAGCCGGCTGGAGGCCAGTAACGGCGATAGCGCGTCCGACATCGATTTGCCCGACGTCACTTCGAGCGGATCGGGATTCGCCGGCGGAAGAACGTTCGCGCAGTGGGTGCAAATCGGTTTCGCGGTCACGCTGCCTTTGATTATTTTCGGAATCGTGGCGCTCGTCGTTTTTTTCTGGATGGCCGCGAAGGTCCAATGATTCCGCATGCGTCGCCGACCCTCTAAAGCCGGAACGCCGCTTAACCAGAAACAGGAAGAACTCGCCCAGCGCGAATCGCAGTTGCGCGGTGAAATGGAAAAACTCGAGCGCATGATCGCGGAGGCGCCGCGCGTGGCCGAGGAGACCACCCGCCGGCAACGCGAAGAACTGCTCACCCGCGCCAGCGAAGGCCGCAGCCGCCTCGATGTTTCGGTCGCGCTCCAGGACAAACGCTGGGGAGACGACAGCCGCGTGGGCGGGCGCCGGGTATCGCTGCGGAAAGAACGGCGCGAGGGGCGGATCGTGTTTCTGGTCCTGGTGATCGCGCTCGGTCTGCTTGTTCTCTGGCTCGTGAGCCATCTCAAATTTTAGATCGGGCGCGAATGGCAGAGCCTGCTGATATCGACGTGGCGCACGTCGCAAAACTTGCGCGCCTCAATTTGTCGGAGGAGGAAACAATTCTTTTCCAGGCGCAGCTTCGCCGCGTCCTGGACTATGCCGCGAAATTGAGCGAGCCCGATACGAGCGGGATCGAAACGGCTGCGCATGCCGTGCCGCTTTTCAATGTCCTTCGCGAGGATGAACCGCGTGATTGGTTCAGCGCCGAAGAAGCGTTGAGCAACGCGCCGCGCCAGGCCAATGGCCTTTTCGTTGTGACGAAGGTCGTGGAATGACGCTGTCCGATCTGCCGGCGCGCAACGTTACCGAGCTTCAGGCTCTGCTGCGGCAGCGTGAAGTATCGCCGACTGAAGTGGTCGAGGCATTGCACGCGCGCATCCAGGAAGTCGATCCGCAAATCGGCGCGTATCTCTCGCTCGATTTTGAGGAGGCGTTGCGGGAAGCGAAAGTTGCCGACGTCACTTTGCCGCTCGGCGGCGTTCCGATCGCGATCAAGGACATGATCAGCGTGGCTGGGCAACCCTGCACCTGCGGTTCGAAAATCCTGCGAAATCATCGTGCGCTCTACGACGCGACCCTGGTCCGGAAACTCCGAGCCGCGGGGGCGATTCCATTTGGCAAAACGAACATGGATGAGTTTGCGATGGGCTCATCGACGGAGAACTCGAGCGTGAAGCCGGCGCGCAATCCGTGGGATTTATCGCGCGTTCCTGGAGGTTCGAGCGGCGGTTCGGCCGCGGCAGTTGCGGCTGATGAAGCTTTTGCCGCGCTCGGCACCGATACCGGCGGCTCGATCCGCCAGCCGGCGGCGCTCTCCGGTGTGGTGGGATTGAAGCCGAGTTATGGGCGCGTCTCGCGCTTCGGCGTGGTGGCGTTCGCGTCGTCGCTCGATCAAGCGGGGCCGTTGACCAAGACGGTGCGCGACAGCGCGCTGCTCCTGAACGCGATCGCGGGAACCGATCCTCAGGATTCAACCTGCCTGAACGAACCGGTCCCGGATCACACGCAACATCTCGGGCGCGACCTGCGCGGCATCCGGCTCGGTCTGCCGAGGGAATATATGGTGGACGGGATCGATCCGCAGATCAGGGCCGCGATCGACGCAGCCGTCGCGCAGTTGAAGTCGTTAGGCGCGGAAGTGGTGGATGTTTCCTTGCCGCACACTGAGTATGCGGTCGCGGCGTATTACATGATCGCGAGCGCGGAGGCGTCAGCGAATCTGGCGCGCTACGACGGCGTGCGTTACGGCCATCGAGCGGAGAACATCCAGAATCTCTTCGATCATTATGGCCGGACCCGCGAAGAAGGCTTCGGCGCGGAGGTAAAGCGCCGCATTATTTTGGGCACGTACGTTCTCAGCTCGGGCTATTACGATGCGTATTACGATCGCGCCCAGAAAGTGCGCGAGCTGATCCGCCGCGATTTCGGACAAGCCTTCGAGAAGCTGGACGCGCTGATCTCGCCGACTTCACCGGAGCTGGCCTTTCCGATCGGCGAACGGAGTTCCGATCCGTTGCGGATGTATCTCGCGGACGTGTTCACCATCGCGGCAAATCTCGCGGGGATTTGCGGGATCAGCCTGCCGTGCGGCTTTGCGAAAATGAACGACGGAAAACAACTGCCGATTGGATTGCAACTCCTCGGCAAGCCGCTGGGCGAGGCAATGATTTTGCAAATCGCGCATGCTTACGAGCAGAGCACCGATTGGCACAAACAGCGCCCGCCGCTGATGAGAGAGAACGTCCAACGTCCAACGTCCAACGTCCAACTTTGAACTCAGAAGCGCCTCAACCGAGTTCAAGAATCGACTGGATGGATCGCCCGCCGGGCTTTCGGGTCCTCAGCTGGACTTTCGCAGTGGTGCTGTTCGTTTTCGCGCTCGTGCCGGTCCTGCACGCGGTGCGCGGACACAGCATCAAGGATTACCTCGTCTGGTATGAAACCGGGCAACACCTCCTGGAGGGCGGCGAAATTTATCCGGTCGAATCGCGCAAATTTCCCTTCATGTATCCACCGCCGTGCGCGCTGTTTCTCGCGCCGGTCAGCGCGCTGGGAAAAACAGGACTGGTGGCGGCGCTGGTCCTGGTCAATGCGGCGGCGTGGGTTGCCAGTATTGTTTTTTCCGTTTACCTCGCGACCGGAAAACGGCGGGCGCATCTTTTTCTTTATCTGATCCCCAACCTCGCTATTGCTGGTTTTGTCTGGGGAAATTTTTTGTTGGGGCAGCCGAGTCTGGTCCTGCTGGCTTTGCTCCTGGGCGGGTTTATTGCGCTGCAACGCAAGCGCCCCATTCTCGCGGGCATTCTGATCGCGCTGGCTGCGGCGATCAAAGCGTTCCCGGTTCTCGTCCTCATCTATCTCGTTTACCGGCGGTATTGGACCGCGGCCGCGACGCTCGTCCTGGCGTTGGCGTTCTTGCTCATCATCGCGCCGATTCCGTTTCGCGGGTTCGAACTCGCCAAACAAGATCTGGAAAGTTGGTCGAACGGAATGTTGTTCAAATACGATGAAGCCGGCGTTGGCCAACGATTGGGACGGAGCAACTCCTGGAAAAACCAATCGATCTGGGGCGTATCGAATCGGCTCCTGCGCCACGTCGAATACGATCACCGCTATGAGCCGCACACGCCGGTCTATGCGGATCTTGTGGACATGAAATTCGCGACGGTGAACGCGATCATTCTCGGCGCGGCCCTCTTGATCGGTCTCGGCTTCATCGCGGTGATGCCGGGCGCCGCGGCGCGCACGTCCGAGAAGGACGCGATCGAGTTTGCGCTGCTGCTGCTCCTGATCCTGATCTTTACGCCGCTGTCGTTCGGCTATCTCTTCGCCTGGCTTCTTTACCCGATCACAGTGGTCGTGCAGCGATTCCTCGCCGGACCCGCGGCGCGCACCGCCTTGCCCGCGTGCGCCATCGTTGCGGCCATTCTCCTCGTGCTCTTGCTGCCAGCCCGTGTCATGGCCCAGACCTACGGGAGCATTCTATTTGCGACCCTCCTGCTTTTTATCGGGCTCGCGCTCGAACTCTGGCGCCTCAAGCGAGCGCGACCCAGCCCCGGCAACCCGACGTCGATCTTTTAGACGGCGTCGCGGTCCTTCGGCGAAGTGATTCTCTCGCGCACCACGCTCTGCGGCTTCTCGCTTATGCCGAGATAAATTCTTCCCACGTACTCGCCGAGAATGCCGAGCAATAACAATTGCGTCCCGGAAAGCAGAAGCATCGCGGCCATCAATGAGCTCCAGCCGGTCGGCGTTTTGCGCATCATGTGTTCGAGCACGACCTCGATCACGGCCAGGAAACCGAGCGCGCTCGTGATCATTCCCGCGAAGGTCATCAGGCGCAGCGGCAGAATCGAAACGTTGACGAGCATGCTGATCCAGAGCCGGACGAGCTTGCGAAAATTGTAGCCGCTGCTGCCGCTGGCCCGCTCCACATGAAGCACTCGGACGGCGCCGGCGTTTTGCGTTACCTGAAAAATTAGGCCATCGATATACGGATAGGGGTTGCGTGACTTCGCGACTTCGTCGGCCACGAACCGGCTCATGCACCGGAAACTCGACAGGTAAAGTTTCTTCGGTTTTTCGACGACGTAATCCGCGATCAGATTAGTCAGCCGGCTCCCGGCGTTACGCCACCAACTATGTTCCTTCCGATCGTAAATCGCGTAAACCACATCGCGCTTCTCCGCTTCCGCGGTGGCCAGAAGTTTCAGCGCTTCCGAGGGCGGGTTCTGCAAATCGTCGTCCATGGTGACGACGTAGCGGCCGGAGACCGCGCGCAATCCAGCGAGGACGGCGTTGTGTTCGCCGAAGTTGCGCGACAAACTCAGAAACGTCACCGGCATCCGGCTTTCCCGGGTCAACTTCAGCGCGACGGCTTCGGTCTCATCGGTGCTGCCGTCATTCACCAAAATCAATTCGAGCCCGCCGCTGACCACGAGCGCGGAGAGCTCCTGGTGGAGCGCGGGCAACGTCAGGGCCGCGTTGAAAAGCGGAATGACGATGCTGAGGTGTGGTGCGGGTTCATCCATTTTTTCGCGCAATGGCAAAGAGAGAAGTGCCAAAGGGCCACGATAGGTGACGGCTGGCTGCCAGTTCAAGCGCCGCGACGCGCTTCAGGACCGAATTCACGAGCGGCGGGAGCGGTTTGAAATCGGAGCGCGGCGGCTCGACCGGCGGTCGCAGGCGGCTCCACCAGCGCAAAAGCGCGATCGGCGGAGTGAGCGCTGCGTTCCAATAGGTCAATCTTTCGATCTCGAAATTTGCGCCCTGCAACAGCGCCCGAACCTGGGGCGCGGTGTAACGCCGGTCCACATCCACCGCGCGATCGTGCGCGCCTTTCAGGAATTCGAACGCGGCCAGATTCAAAATCAATCTGCCGCCGGGGCGCAGGACGCGATGGGTTTCGTGCGCGGCGAGAGCGTCATCCACGCCGGCATGACTCCAGACATCGATCGACAAGACATAATCGAAAGCGCTTTCGGGGAACGGAAGCTCGTGAACGCTGGCGCGGATCACGCGGGCATTTGCGTCGCGGCCGGCGGTGAGCTCCACGGCGTGTTCGCTTTCATCAATCCCAGTCAGCTCGGCCTGAGGAAATTTTTGCCGCAACATCGAGAGCATTCCTCCGGCGCCGCAACCCGCATCGAGCAGCGCAAATTTTGGATCACGCGGCTCAATCGAAACGGCAACGTGTGCGCGGAGGGCCTGGTACCACCAATAGTGGTCTTCGACGGAACGCATGACGTCGTGCTCGTGCGGCGTCATCGGACCGGAGAAGCGTTGTCGTTCAGCAAATATAATTTTGGCTCATCGGCATCGACCGCCCAAAAGGAAAGCTTCGCGCCGGCAGGGATCGCGGTCGTGGGAAACGTCGCCGTCCAGCCCGACCAAAGTTGATCCATGCTTCGGAAACGCTTCACGATGGCGGGGCGCATTTCGAACGAGTCCGAGATCGCGAAGATGATCCACTCGGATGGCGTCTGATAGGCAACCGCCACGCAATCCGCCGGCCGGCCCTTCGCGTTGAGAACTGCCCAGCCCGTTGCGCGCGTCAGTTGCGCGTCCGCGGGCGCGAGCGTGTCGCACGAACCGGACGCATCCTTGCCGTCCGCGACTTCGTGAGGCAGCGCGTTGAGATGATTCGTGCGCACGAGCGGCGGCCGCAGCAATTTCAACCGGTCCAGCGCGTCGGCATTTACCAGGACCGGCCGGGCATCACCGGGATAAGTGGTTTTCTTAATCACTTCCGATGTGTCGATCGCCGCGCTGAAAAGAACAGCGGCGTGAGCGAGCCGGTCTTTCGCGGACAACGCCCGGAGGAAGAACCGCGTGTTATCCGCGCAAATTTTGTAAGGCACGAGATAGCTGAGGACGAAGAGCGACCAGGCCGCGAAGATCAGGGCGCGCGACCGCGTGGAGCGGCTTGCGGTCACGAGTTCGGTCACGATAATCGCGACGAGCGCGATGACCGCGATAGTGAGAAAGAGCGAAAACGTCACGTAGCGCGAGGCCAGCGCGTAGCGAGCGCCGTATCCGACACGGCCGAGACAGGCGAGAACCGCGCTGCCGATCGCGTAGGAGCCGAGCGCGAACCATGGGATGGTTCTGCTCACAAAAACGCGGTCGCGCAGCCGGCGGAGAGAATAAATCAGCGCCGCGAAAAAGAGAGCGATCTGGACGGCGCCGAAAATTGCAGCGGACGTCTCAGGCTGGTCTTTGAACGAATAGGCCAATCCGCCTCCGAGGAATTCGAGAATGAAACGCGCGTATTCCATCGCGGAGGCCGGGGGAGCAAATGTGGGAAGATCGGCGGGCTTGTGATATCCCCGGAAATATCCGGCGGCACAGATCGCGCAGACAACGAGCCACGCAGCGAGCCAGGATCGCCAGCGCCTCAAATGTTGGATCAGGAAGAGCGCTGGAAAAGTCAGGCCCCAGGCCAGCAAGCCGTGCGGCAAACTGAAACTGCTCGCCGTGGCGAGCACCGCACAAATCAGGAACTTCCAGAACGTCGAGAGGTTCGTGCCGACCGCGACGAGACCCGCGACAATAAAAAGCCCCGGCAAAAAAGAAGGAAATCCCGATGCAAAAATCCAGAGCTCGAACTGCGCCGGCGAAAAAATCGTGATCGCGATCAGCCAGAAGGAAATCGCCAGCGCGGCGAGATTCAGTCCCGATCGCCGCAGCAAGAGAAAAATCCCGGCAGCGGTCAGCCAGCAGCAGACCACGGAGATCATCATCTGATCGCGCACATCCCAGTGACCCCGCGCCGCCGACAGAACGAAGATGAGCTTGGGCAAAATTGTGCGCCCTTCCTGTTGCTGCGCGAAGAGATCGGCGAACGCCAGCTGCCCGTTATGCGCCTTGACGATCAACTCCGCCATCTCCCAATCGTCCAGCGTAGGCACTTCAACCCCGTAATGGCGCACCATCCAGGTGAGACGAACCATCGGCACCAGCGCGACGGCGCAGATCAGGAGCACGACCGTTTTCCGCCGCTGCGCCGCCTGAGTGCGCAACCACTGGACAAGTGCCTCGGCCCGGAACCGCACTTTGCGCAGGAAAGCGCGCGGAAGAATCACGCTCAGAATGGCGAGCGTCAGAAGCGAGACCAGCGATATCCGCAAACCTTGGCTCATCGGTTCGACCCTATGGTTTCACTCCCAGCGGTCAATGATTTCCCAATGACAGCGAGGAAAATGGAGCCGACGACGGGATTCGAACCCGTGACCTACGGTTTACGAAACCGTTGCTCTACCAACTGAGCTACGTCGGCCTGACTGCGGAACGCGAGGAACATGCCATCCGCTCGCGAAGCCGCAAGCCCGTCCCGGGGACGCATATCAGCCCATCGCTTCGAAGTAGTAATCCTCGAGTCTGCTCGTTTGTCCCGTCTGCTCGAACTTCTGCCGAACCGACTCTGCGGCATTGCGCGCAATCGCACTTAATTGATCGGGCTGCGCCGCGGCGTGAAGCAACACCGTCGCCAGCAAATCGTGATCGCCTTCCTTCACCAGAATCCCGCTCTTCCCATTCTCGATCGCTTCCGGAATGCCCCCATGCTCGGTCGCGAAAACCGGCAACCCACTCGCCATCGCTTCCAGCATCGAGTTAGGGACGCCTTCCTGATTTCCGTCGGTCCCGGTTTGGCTCGGATGGAGAAAGATGTGCGAACGGTAAAAGAGTTCGCGCAAATGCCCCTGCGAAACGAACCCAGGAAAAAAAACCTTCTCTGCTACGCCCAACTCCGCGGCTTGCTGTCCTAGTTCGTTTCGAAGAGGTCCTTCGCCGGCAATCGTAAACGTCGCGCCAGGATACTGACCGGCGAACCGGGCGAACGCACACAGGCTGACGCTCAATCCTTTTTTCTCGATGAGCCGACCTGCTTGCAAAAATTTCCAAGCACCGTCGCTGGGCCAAGCGCGTTCCCGGAAAGGAATCTCGTCCACCGGTATCCCGGTGCGCTGGATTCGGATCTTCTCCGGCGCACACCCGATCGCGACCAGGGCGCGGCCTAACGACTCCGAGCGCACCAAAACCAGCCGGACGGCGTCGAGCATCTGCTTCGTGACGGCGCGGTAGGCGGGCTTCTCCAGATCGACCATCACATCGGCGCCATGAAAGGAGACCACGGTCGGCCGGGGCCACGCCCGGATTAGCGGCAGCAGATGCACCGCAATGTGCCCAAAATAAATATGGAGAAGCTTCGCGCCGGCCTGATCGAGAATGCCGGTCAGCTTCTTCACGTCGCCGGCCGGAATTTGCCAGGGAACGTCGCGGAGTTGCCGGAACCAAAAACGCCGCAGGAAATGCCCGGCCGGCTTGCCGGTCACCACGATCCGATCGAACGGATAGCGCTCCGCTTCTTCGCGCTTCTGCGCGATCACGAAGGGCGACACACGCGTGAGCGACGTGATCTGCCGGTAGATGTGCAGCATCTCCGGCTTCAGGAACGTCGCGCAATAACAAGCGACCACCGGCCGCGGGGTGGATCGCGTCCCGCCGTCGCGGGACCGCGCGATGTCGGACAAGTGCGGCTCCGCCGCCATTCTCAAGCATCGAGCGACGGAGCGCTCGATCCACCATGAATTCGTCTCAAAACCTAAATTCGAAAAACTTGATGCCCTTCCATTTGCCGGGCTCATGCGGGTCATAGCTGATGGCTTCCTCGGAAGTGCCATACTTGCGCGGCGCGCGCGGGTTGAGCATTTGCAGCGGGTTGCCTCCGCGAACGGCGCGCGGGATCACGCCGGTCACTTCGGTTCTCGTGATGGGTGCGGTGGGCTGCTGCTGGCGCGGCTTCGGGCGGTTCCGCGAGACGGGGGCAACATAGGTTTCCGCCAGGACGGAAGTAGCGGCGAGAGTGAGGACGAGGCAGGCGAGCAGGCAGGTTTTCATAGGTAAGGCAGCAGCGGCATGGGCCGATCAAATCGGCTCACTGCATTGAAAAGCAGGTTTCCTTCGTTCGCTCAATCACCGAATCACTGGATCGCGAAGATTTATCCATTCTTGCCCGCTCGAAGGCCTGAGCGCACACTGACGGCGCGATGGATTACCTTGGAAAAGCGAGACGCGTTCTGGATGTGGAGATTTTCGAAATCCAGCGGCTACGCGAACGTCTCGACGACAATTTTGGGCGCGCCGTCGAGCTGATTAAGGATTGCGTCGAGGCGCGCGGGAAAGTCGTCGTGCTCGGTGTGGGAAAGTCGGGCCACATCGGAAACAAGATCGCCTCTACGCTGACCAGCACCGGTTCGCCCGCCGTCGTGCTCGATTCCCTGAACGCGTTGCATGGCGATCTCGGCATGATCGCGGACGGCGACGTTATCCTTGCCTTGAGCGCGAGCGGCGAGACGGAAGAGATGCTGCGGATCCTGCCGGCGATCGCGCGTTTTCAAGTGAAGATCATTGCCGTTTGCGGCGACACGAATTCCAGCCTGGCGCAAAACGCGCACATCGTTCTCGACGTGAATATCGAGCAGGAAGCTTGTCCGCTAAATCTCGCGCCGACTTCGAGCACCACCGTCATGCTCGCGCTCGGCGACGCGCTTGCCATGGTCCTTCTTGAAGCGCGCGGTTTCCAAAAAGAAGATTTCGCCCGCTTCCATCCCGCGGGAATGATCGGGCGCAGCCTGCTTTTGCGCGTCCACCAAATCATGCGGCCGCGGCATGCGCTGGCAATGGTCGCACCGGATGCGCCGATTCGCTCCGTCCTGAAGACGATGACCGACGTCCGTGCCGGCGCCGCGGTCGTGGCCGATGAAGAGGGACAGTTGCTCGGCATTTTTACCCACGGCGATTTCGTGCGCCACTTTCAATCGGACGCGAAGATCGCCGACCGCCTCGTCGGCGATCTGATGACGCTCAATCCGGTGACGGTGCACCAGGACAAACTGGCCGTGGAAGTATTGAACCTGCTCGAGCGCCATCGCATCGACGATCTGGTCGTCGTAGATGATCAACAGGCGCCGGTCGGCATGGTGGATTCGCAGGACCTCACGAAGCTCAAGTTGCTTTGATCGTGCCGACGTTGTAAGCAATTGCCCGCTTCAACGAATCAACCATTTAACGCTTCAACGACTCCCATGGCTGCCGCGAACGATCTCCGCAAAGGACAGGCGATAAAATACAATGGCAACACCGCCATTGTCCTCGACGTGCAACACCGCACGCCGGGAAATTTGCGCGCCTTCGTCCAGGCGATCATCCGTTATATCAACACCGGAAAGAGCGCGGACGTTCGCTTCGGCTCGACCGACAAAGTGGAGCTCGTCGATATCAACCGCGCGACAGTCGAGTTCAGTTACAAGGACGGCAACGGCTACCATTTCATGGATCCCGACACCTACGACACGGTGACGTTGCAGGACAGTTTGCTCGGCGAGGCGAAGGATTTTCTTGTCGAGAATTTGCGCGTGCAGGTCCTCTACGCCGAGGGCAAGGCGGTGCAGGTGGAGTTGCCGTCGTCGGTGCAGCTCAAAGTGGTGGAAGCGCCGGAAGGCCTTCGCGGCGACACGGCATCGAACGTGACGAAGCCGGCGATCCTGGAGACCGGCAAGACGGTCAACGTTCCGCTTTTCATTCAGGAAGGCGAGACGATCAAGATCGATACGCGCACCGGCGCCTACATGGGGCGGGCGTAGAGAAGCGCTGTCATCCCGAGACTGGCGCAGCGCGCCGAGGGATCTCACAAGCGGTCTACCGCTTCCGCATGACATAAGACGTTATCGGCGCAACACGCACAGATCTTCGCGGTAGCGGGACATACGACTGCGAGGTCCCTCGGCGCGCTGCGCCAGCCTCGGGATGACACGCTTACTGTTTTCCTTCTTTCATCCGCGTTAATCTGCGTAATCTGCGGATAACTTGGCTGCGAAGAGGAAACGACGAACGACGTTGCACCACGGCCGGCGACCAGCTCGCCGAAAAAAGACGATGTCGTACGCGGCTCCCGTCCGCCGTCCCGCGGCGGCAAGCGCGTGGACGATCCCAACGCGCTGGCTCAAGCTCGTCATCGCGATCTTCCTCCTGCCACTCTGCGCGGTCCTGACGCAGACGTTTTTCACCGTCTTCGCTCGCGCCACCGTCACCCAGCGCCTCTGGGCCGCGGAAGAATTCTGGTTCTTCTCGTTAGGCGCAGTCCTCTGGCTAATCGCGTTCTTCGGCTTGCCGCGGCCGATGCTGGTCTATGTTTTCGGGCACGAACTGACCCATGCGTTTTGGGTCCTGCTCATGGGCGGCCGGGTCAGTCGCTTCCGCGTCGCCCGCGACGGCGGGCATATCGTGACCGACCGGAACAATTTCTGGATCGCGCTCGCCCCGTATTTTTTCCCGCTCTACAGCATTCTCGTTATCGCCACTTATGGCGTGCTCAGCTTGTTTTTCTTCGTGCAACCATATGGCCGACTTCTTTACGCGTTGATCGGCGCGACCTGGGCGTTCCACTTCACATTCACCTGCTGGATGATTCCGAAAAAACAAACGGACCTGACTGATCACGGCACCTTCTTTTCTCTCGTGGTCATTTACCTGATGAACCTGCTCTTGCTCAGCGTCATGCTGGTTCTCGCGTCAGCGCAAATCACATTTGCCGATCTCGGCCGCGAGTTCCTTGCCAATGCGGAAAAGTTTGCGCATTGGGTGACCTCCCTGTAGCGGCGGTCTATGACCGCCGAAAACGCTGCGCGAAATCGTTCGG
>JBEEHT010000084.1:0-21183 GCA_041167545.1 Verrucomicrobiota bacterium | reverse complement strand
CTGTCATGGAGATGAGCGAAGCGGCCGGCATGTGGCGGATCGCACCAGATGAGCGCGATCCGCTGCGCGCCAACACTCTTGGCGTCGGCGAGATGCTGCGCGATGCCGGACGCCGCGGGGCGAAAGAGATCCTGATCGGACTCGGAGGAAGCGCGACGAACGATGGCGGAATGGGAATGGCCCGCGCCCTTGGTTTTCGGTTCCTGGCTGACGACCAGCGCGAGTTGGCAACCCCGGGCGAGTTAATTCACCTGGCGCAAATCACCCCCAGCGTTAGCGCTCCAAACTCGACTGGTTTAACCAGTCAAGTTCGTGATCCATTAAATCGGGCTTTTCCTAGGGTGAAGGTGGCGGTGGACGTGCGAAATCCGCTTCTCGGAGAGCGGGGCGCGACGCGAACGTTTGGGCCTCAGAAAGGTGGAACGCCCGAACAGCTCCAGATTCTTGAGCGTGCCCTGGCTCGACTGGCCGACGTGGTTACGCGCGATCTCGGCTGCGACTTTCGCGAAGCTCCAGGCGCTGGAGCGGCGGGCGGACTTGGCTTTGGTCTGATGAGTTTCTGCGGCGGCGAACTTCGCCCGGGCTTCGATCTTGTCGCTAAATTCATCGATCTCGAAGCGGCAATTCAACGAGCGGACGTTGTCATCACCGGCGAAGGAAGTCTTGATCGGCAAACGCTTGAAGGAAAAGCGCCGGCCGGGGTAGCGCGGCTCGCGCGCAAACATGGGAAACGCGTTTTCGCGATCGCGGGTGCGGCCACGGCGGATCGGGCGGTTCTGGAAGTTTTCGATGGCGTATTTCCGCTAGTAACGCCGCCTGTGACGCAGGCAGATGCGATGTCCCGAGCGAGCGAATTGTTGCGCCAGCGCGGCCGAGAGTTGGCCTCGATCTTGTAACGGGTGTGTTCGATCCTTGCTGGGGAGCGCAGGCTGCCAGCCTGCGGTTGCCGGCAGCTTGCCGGCAACAATCGTGACCGGCCTATGGAATTTCCGCGCTTGGGAATCGAAGATTGTCTCGGCAAGCTGCCGAGACAGGCAGGCTGGCAGCCTGCGCTCCCCAGAAAAGATCGACGCGCTTCATAATATCGCCGCGAGTTCTCTGGCGCGATCGCGTAGCAGTTCGGCCGTTCGCGCCATCGCTTCTTCCCGGCTGGTGGACGGCGTTACGAGAGGAAATACACCATCGAAACCGTCGAGAACCGTTGGATCCCCAGTCGCGACACCCGCAATCGCAAAAACGCGCTTCCCCTGTTTGCGCGCGACTCGCGCTACACCGGCTGGCGCCTTTCCTTCAAGCGTTTGCCGATCGAGACTTCCCTCGCCGGTAATGACAACATCCGCTCGTTGGATCGCCGCTTCGAGATCGATGAATTCGGCAACAACCTCGAAGCCCGGTCGAACTTCCGCGCCGCAAAAATTCATCAAACCAAAGCCGAGCCCGCCCGCCGCTCCGGCGCCCGGAGCGTCGCGAAAATCGCGACCGAGATCGCGCGCGACCACATCGGCCAGCCGAGCCAGACCGCGTTCGAGAATTTCAAGCTGTTCGGGCGTTCCCCCTTTTTGCGGACCGAACGTCCGCGTCGCGCCACGTTCTCCGAGCAGCGGATTCCGCACATCCACCGCGGCGATGAGATGGAAGGCGTTCGCCGCGGCGAATGCCTCTACATCCGGCCGAATAATCTTCGTGAGATTTTGCAATTCATCCGGTCCACTGATCAGCTCTGTGTCTTCATCAAAAAACCGGAATCCGAGTGCGCGCGCCATCCCGGACCCGCCATCGTTCGTCGCGCTTCCACCAAGGCCGATCAAAATTTCTTTCGCGCCGCGACTGGCCGCATCCTTCAGCATTTCGCCGACCCCAAAAGTATCGGCACGCAGTGGGTCTCGCCCACCTGGTGCGATTCGCCACATGCCGGACGCTTCGCTCATCTCCATTACGGCGATCGGCTTCTCGCGCAGCCAAAAGTAGCGCGCCGTGATCGCGCGTCCGAGCGCATCGTGCGCATTGCAATTGACCCATTCGCCCGCGCACGCCTGGGAGATCACCTCCGCGGTCCCCTCCCCGCCATCGGCGACCGGAAGGATCTCGATCGTCGCTTCCGGCAGAACCTCGCGCAGTCCCGCTACAATGTTGTCCGCGACTTCGCGCGCGCCTAACGAGCCCTTGAATTTATCCGGTGCAATAAGAATTCGCACGTGTCGAATTTCTCACACAAAGGTCACAACGGAACACGAAGGATCTTTCGTAGAAATTCCCGTCGTGTCCTTTGTGCCCTTAGTGTGAGCCTTCTCTGAGTTTCCGTCCCAAAATTTCGCCTGCCAGCATCGGGTTCGCCGTTCCCTTCGAGAGTTTCATCACCTGCCCTTTAAGAAAATTTAGCGACGCGGCATTTCCCGCGCGGAAATCCGCGACCGGTTTCGGATTCGCCGCGATCACCTGCTCGCAAAGCAATTCGATCTTCGTCGCATCGCTCAATTGCTCGATCCCTTTCTCGCTCACAATCGCCGCCGCGCTTTTCCCGCTCGCAAACATCTCCGAGAAAACTTCCTTCGCCTGCTTGCCGCTGATTTTTCCGGTCTCAATCAGGTTAACCAATTCATCGAGCGCGGTCGGAGGAATCGGGCAATCGGCAATCGTGCAGCCCGCGCCAGCCAGCGCGCTTTGCAGATCGTTCAGGATCCAGTTCGCGATGTTCTTCGGCTTGCGCGCGGCTTTCGCCGCCGCTTCGAAATAAGCAGCCAGGGCAAGGTCGTCCGCCAGGACCGCCGCATCGTACGCGCTCACACCATACTGCTCGACAAAACGCGCCCGTTTCGCGCGGGGCAGCTCCGGCAACCCTGCGCGGACCTCTTCGATTAGTGTCTCCGTCTTCACTGGCACTAGATCGGGATCGGCGAAATAACGGTAATCATGCGCCGATTCTTTCGTGCGCATCAGGAACGTCTTGCCGGCGCCATCGTCCCAGCCTCGCGTCTCCTGCTCTAGTATTTCGCCACGCTCCAGCGCCGCCGTTTGCCGCCCCACTTCGTAGGCGAGCGCGCGCCGAACCGCGCTGATCGAGTTCATGTTCTTGATCTCGATTTTGGCGCCGAGCTCCGGCTGCGTTTCGGGTCGCACCGAGATGTTGCAGTCGCAGCGCAACTGGCCCTTCTCCATATCCGCATCGCTCACCGCGCCGTAGATCAGGATTTGCTTGAGCGCCGTGAGAAAGGCGAACGCTTCCTCTGGCGAATTGATTTCGGGCTGGCTCACAATTTCCATCAGCGGCGTGCCGGCGCGGTTGAAATCGATCCCGGTGCTGTTTTCGAAATGGAAACTCTTCGCCACATCTTCCTCGAGATGGATCCGGACCAGCGCCACTTCCTTGTCGGGACTCGCAATAGTCTTCTGCGCGTCCTTCGGATACGCGAGATCGTGCAACGGCACAGTGCCCGTCGTGCACAACGGCAGGTCGTATTGCGAAATCTGATAGTTCTTCGGCAGGTCCGGATAGAAATAACTTTTGCGATCGAACTTGGAAACTGGAGTGATGTCGCAACCGAGCATCAGGCCAGTCAGCACCGTGAGCCGGAGCGCTTCGTTATTCATCACCGGCAGCGCGCCCGGCAGTCCCAGGCAAGTCGGACAGGTGTGCGAATTCGGAGGCGCCCCGAATTCTACCGGACAGCCGCAGAACATTTTTGAACGAGTGCGGAGCTGCGCGTGAACTTCCAATCCGATCGACGTTAGATACTTCATCCCAAAACAAGAGGCCTCACACAAAGGTCACAAAGGTTCACAACGAGAAATCTGGAGGATCTTCCGGATCGAGCTGGCCGTTAATGATTCGTTTGATGCCGTTCTTCAAATGCGCTTCACCGAAGTTGATCAAAAGGCCGAGCTTCAATCCGCTCAAGCGCAGTTGTGTTAAAACTTGCTTGGAATGGAGCGCAGGAAGAGCCGCGATCGACTTCAGTTCTACGATGATCTTCGATTCTACGAGGAGATCAGCTCGATAACCTTCTTCAAAGAGGATCCCATCGTAGGTGATAGGCATTGGTTTCTGTCGTTCCACGGCAGCGCCCGCTTTTCGTAGCTCGTGCGCGAGGACGACTTCATAAACCGACTCAAGCAAACCCGGCCCAAGTTTCGTATGCACAAGGAACGACGCGTCCAACACCTTCTTCGCTATCTCATTCTCGCTCATCCCGTCGTGTTCCTTTGTGACCTTTGTGTGAGATCTTCAATTCTTCTTCGCCGCGTATTCCAGCGCCTTCTTCAGATCGAACTGCTTCACGCGCTCGACTAACGTGGGATCGTTCGCGGCTTCGAGAACTCGTGGGTGGCGCAATAACTCAAGTAATCTTCCCTGCGAAATCAGGTCCGCGATCTCGCGATCGTTTCGCAGCGCAACGATCTTCGGATGCTCGCTTAACTCGACGGCGCCCGGAAAAGAAAGGAAGCGCCGCGCGCTCTCCGGGTCCGCGCACACCGTCCCGACGTCGTTCAAAGTTTGATAGACCGAGGCCGGCGTGACGTCGGTTTTCTTAATAACATCGCCGACCGCGCCTAGCTCGACTGAGTTCTTCAAGCGGGCGATGAAGGCGGACACGGAATCGGCGTCAAAATTTCGCAGTGATGGCGCTTCCTCAATTCGCGCGGAATCGACCGTTCGAGGATTCGGATTTTTTGTGGTCTCCGTAGGGCGGCGCACATGTGCCTGCGCATCGGCGATGGAACCGACGGATCGGATTCCCACAAGGATGAGCCAGATGAAAAACGCGCCGAAGCAAAGTCCGGCCAGCGCGCCGCTCAGACCGTAAAGCAAGCGCACCGGGCCAGAACTTTGTTGCGCGGTGCGCTTGAAGAGAATCGAGCCGACACTGGCGATGACCCCGTAAACAACGAGGGCGAGAAGCGCGCCGCCGATCATCGAGACGATGAAGTCGGGCCATTTCAAGATGGGGCGAAGAAGCGGCAACATGAGGCCGCCGCCAAAATAACCAGCGGCGTAGGCGGCGATGAGCGCGGCCCCGCGCATCAGTTGCCGCATGATGCCGAGACGCCAACCGCGAAGCACCTCGAACAAAAGCAGAACGATCGCGAATGAAAGGAAGAGCGTCTGCCAGACCGCAGATCCTGTGGTGGAATTCATCGGTAGCGCAAGCTACTTGCCGAAATCGGAGATGGCTTTTTGTCGCATGGCGTGGTCGCAGAGAACGAGCGCGGCCATCGCTTCCACGATCGGCACTGCGCGCGGCAGGACGCAGGGATCGTGGCGGCCGCGCGCGGCCAACGTCGTTTCTTCGCCGGAGGCGGTCACGGTTTTTTGATCGCGCGCGATGGTGGAGGTGGGCTTGAAAGCGACGCGGAAGAAAATGTCTTCGCCGTTGCTGATGCCGCCCTGGACTCCGCCGGAATTATTGGTCGTGGTGCGGATCTTTTCATCCCGCACTTCAAACGGATCGTTATGCTCCGAGCCTTTCATGCGCGTCGCCGCGAAACCCGAGCCGATCTCAAAACCTTTCGAAGCCGGCAAACTCAACATCGCCTTGGCCAGATCGGCCTCCAATTTGTCGAAGACCGGTTCGCCCAGACCGGCGTCGAGGCCGCGAATGACGCATTCAATAACGCCGCCGAGAGAGTCGCCCTCGCTGCGCGCGGATTGAATCAGGGCCGTCATCAGTTCCGCGGCCGCCGCATCGGGACACCGAATGGCGTTGCGTTCGACGTCCTCGATCCGGACCGAACTGCGATCGATGCGCGCGAACACTTCATGGATTTGCGTGACATAGGCGACGATCTCGACGCGTCGCTGCGAAATTTTGCTCAGGACTTTTTTTGCCACGGCGCCGGCTGCCACCCGCCCGATTGTCTCGCGGGCTGAGGCTCGTCCCCCGCCCTGCCAGTTTCGGATGCCGTACTTGGCTTCATAGGTGAAATCCGCGTGTGACGGACGATAGGTCGCTTTCATCCCCGCGTAGGCTTCGGGCCGGGCGTCCTTGTTCATCACCATGATCGAGATCGGGGTGCCGAGCGTGCGGCCTTCGAAAACGCCGGACAGAATCTGGCAGCGATCCGCCTCATCGCGCGGAGTGACAATCGCGCTTTGGCCCGGACGGCGCCGGTCGAGGTCGCGTTGGATGTCGGCGTCGCTCAGTTCGATTCGCGGCGGGCATCCGTCGATGACAACGCCCACGCCGCCGCCGTGCGATTCACCCCAGGTCGTGATGCGGAAAAGTTGTCCGAAGCTGCTGCCCATGTCAGGCAATGTTTAGCTCGCGGCGCGTAGAATAACAACGCAGCAAACTATGTGTCATCCCGAGGCAGGCGTAGCGCGCCGAGGGACCTTGCAGGCGCTCAACCGCTACCGCGATACATCACGCGCCCCGGAAGGCGACGCGATGCGAACACTTGCGTGACCAGGATTGCAACTGGGAGGTCCCTCGGCGCGCTGCGCCTGCCTCGGGATGACAGCTGAAGAAGCGCGACCTAAATCGCGGCGAACGCGGTCTTCAGATCGTCGATAAGATCATCGACCTTCTCCACGCCAACCGACAACCTGACGAGTGAATCGGTGATCCCGAGCGACGCCCGCATCTCGGGCGGGATCGATCCGTGGGTCATGATCGCGGGATGATTGATGAGGCTCTCCACTCCGCCCAGGCTTTCCGCGAGTGAAAAAAGATGCGTGTTCTCGAGAAAACGGCGAGTTCCCGCGAGGTCCGTTTTCAAAACGATCGTGACCATGCCGCCGAACGCGCGCATCTGCTTCTTCGCGAGAGCATGTTGTGGGTGTCGCTCCAGTCCGGGGTAGTAGATCTTCTCCACTTTCGGTTCCTTCTCGAGGAAGCGCGCGATCTCCATCGCGTTCTCGCAATGCCGCTCCATCCGCAGCGCGAGCGTCTTCAATCCGCGTAACGCCAGAAAGCTATCGAATGGCCCCGCGATCGCGCCGACGGCGTTCTGAAGAAACGCGATCTGATCGCCGAGTTCCTTGTTTTCTCCGACGACGATGACGCCGCCCACCATGTCGGAATGGCCGTTCAGATATTTCGTCGCGGAGTGAATGACCATGTCGAAACCGAACTCGATCGGGCGCTGCATCCACGGGCTGGCAAAAGTATTATCGGAAACCGAGATCGCGTTATGAGCTCGCGCGATTTTCGCGACGGCTTCCAGGTCGATCAACTTGAGCAGCGGATTGCTCGGCGTTTCCACCCAGACCATGCGCGTGTTCGGTCGCATCCCTTTCTCGATCGTCGCCGGATCGCTCATGTCGATGAAGGTGAAATCGAGATTCGCGGAGCGGCGGCGCACTTTTTCAAAAAGACGGAATGTGCCGCCGTAGAGATCGTCGCTCACCAGCACGTGCGAGCCGCTATCGAGCCCGTCGAGCGCCGTAGCCATGGCGGCGAGTCCGGAGGCAAAGGCCCAGCCGCGAGTGCCGCTCTCGAGATTGGCGATGCAACGTTCGTAGGCGCTGCGCGTCGGATTGATCGAGCGCGAGTAATCGTAGCCTTTGTGTTTGCCGGGACTTTCCTGGACGTAAGTGGACGTCTGGTAAATCGGCATCATGATCGCGCCGGTTGTTGGATCGGGTGATTGGCCGGCGTGGATGACGCGCGTCGCGATGTCGTGTTGCTTTTTCATGGGAAAAGAAATGAATCAGGAAAAGAGGAAAGCAGGAAATGATTAGAAGAATAAGACTGGCTGGCTTTCCTTACTTCCTGCTTTCCTGATTCGTTTTTCTTCAAGGCATTTGCCGCCGCAAATACGAAAGCAGATCGCTCCGCGTAATCAGTCCGAGAAATTTGCTTCCGTCCATGACAATGGCGACGCGGCCGCGATCGAAGACTTCCAGGAGATCATTGATCTTTGCGGAGGGCGAGAGCGTCTCCAGCCTATCGGTCATCGCCGTGTGCACCGCATGATTAAAGCGCTCCGGATCCTGATGAACTTTTACGAGCACGTCCGATTCATCCAGAATGCCGACTGGGCGGCCCGTGCCATCCACCACGGGCACTTGCGAAACATCCGCGGAGCGCATCCGTTTCACCGCCGTAAGCAAAGTATCGTCGGGACCAACCGAGACGACTTCACCGGCTTCGTAACGGTGGGTAATGAGATCGCTCAAGTCGCCGTGAGCGGGCCGGCGCGCGAAGCCCTGCTCGGCCATCCAGAAATCGTTATACATCTTCGAGAGATATTTGTTGCCGTCATCGGCGACGAAAGTGACGACGCGCTTCTTCTGGGTCTGGGCCCGGCAGTAACGAAGCGCCGCCGCCAGGAGTGTGCCGGTCGAAGAGCCGCCCAAAATCCCTTCTTGCCGCAATAGCTCGCGCGCCGTCGCGAAACTTTCCGTGTCGTCAATTGTGTAGGCTTCGGTTACTCGGGAGAGATCGGCAATGTCGGGGACAAAATCTTCGCCGATGCCTTCAACGGCCCAGCTTCCGGCGGTGCCGATGTTTCCCGTCTTTACGTAATCGACCAGGATGGAGCCCGCGGGATCAGCCAGCACCATCTCCAAGTTCGGCTGAACGCGACTGAAGAAACGAGATAAGCCGGTCAACGTTCCGGCAGAGCCAACTCCGCAAACGACGGCGTCGAGATGATGCCCCATTTGCTCCCATATTTCCGGGCCGGTTCCGCGCTCGTGCGCGAGCGGATTGGCTGGATTGCCGAATTGGTTGACGTAAAACGCGCCGGGAATTTCCGTCGCAAGTCGCGCCGCCACGTCCTGATAATATTCGGGATGACCGCGGGTGACGTCGGAACGCGTGAGCCGCACTTCGGCGCCGAGCGCGCGGACGTGCGCGACTTTTTCGGCCGACATCTTGTCGGGGATGACGAGAATGATGCGATAGCCTTTCGCTCCGGCGATCAAGGCGAGGCCGAGTCCCGTATTGCCCGCGGTCGCCTCAATGATTGTGCCGCCGGGTTCCAGTTTCCCGTCGCGTTCCGCCGCCTCGATCATGGCCAGCGCGACACGGTCCTTGATGGAGCCGGTGGGATTCTGATTCTCGAGCTTAACGAAAAGCTGGCAGAGCCCGGTATCGATGCGCGTGATCTCGACAAGCGGTGTGTCGCCGATCAACGAGAGAATCGCCGGTGGTTTGTGAGGCGCTGTCGCAGGCGCGTGGGAGAGTTGGATCATACGGAAAACAGACTGGATAGCGCCATGCTACTTCACTTCGTCTACCATTTCGAATTGCTGTCGGCGAAGAATTGCTGAAGCACATCGAAGCGGACTTCGCCGTAATTGAGCCCGTAGCGGAGATCGCCGCCTTTATAGACCCACGTCGTCGGGATCCAGCTTAGAGGAAGGTCAAGGAAGCGCTTGATCTTGGCGTCGCCGGTGCGTGGTCCGGGATCGGCGACGATGGTGACGTTGGGCTGAGTGGCCAGTTCGTATTTCGTGAGCATGGCGCGGCCATCTTCGCCGCCATTCCAGACGGAAACGAAATAGAATTTCACCTCCGGATTCGCCTTCACCGTTTTCAGCCAGCCGCCGCTCTTCAATTCCGACTGGCAATTCGAACACCAGGGCGCCCAGAGATGGACCACGCTCAGATTGGGCGCTTTGATCGCTTCCGCGACCTGTTGCTCCGCCGGGGAGGCGGCGAAAACAGGAGCCGCGGAGAGGATCGAGAGCGCGACAGCGATTGAGACAAAGATGCTTTTCATGGAAAGTCCCGGCGAAACGAAGGGGCTGGTTCCGCGGACAACGCCAATATGCGGAGAAATCCGCGAGGCTCAAGGTATGGAAGGCCTGTCATCCCGAGCCGCGCAGCCGGCGAGAGACCTCACACAGGCTCACCTAATCGCTTCCGCGAGGTACTCAACATTCACCGCCATCGGCGTCGTGCAGGCGCAAGCAAACCAGCATTGCAACTGAGAGGTCCCTCGCCGTCTTTGCGGCTCGGGATGACACGCTTTTCGTCATGCCCTCCCAATCGGTTGACCTCCGGTAATCCCGCGCTAATATGCCGTCCCCTTTTCTGCGGGGAAGCTCCGGCGATAAACGCCTGCGCTAAAGACAGAAAAGCGGCTCCGCGCCGCTAGGAGAAAACTTACCACCATGTTGCAAATGCAGGATTTACTCGCGCAGTCATATCGCGAGTTCAAAGAAGGTAGCATCGTCAAAGGACGCGTTCTCGAGATTCGCCCGCGAGAAGTCCTGGTCGATATCGGCTACAAATCGGAGGGCGTCATTCCCTCCCACGAATTCGAAGACATCGAATCGATGGAAGTCGGCGATGAAGTGGAAGTGCTCCTCGAGCGCCTCGAAAACGATGAAGGCATGGTGGTTCTCTCGAAAGAGAAGGCGGCTTACCGGCAGAATTGGAACAAGATCGCGCAGGTTTTCGCCGGCGACGGGTTGATCAAGGGCAAGGTGAAGTCCGTCGTCAAAGGCGGCCTCATGGTGAACATCGGCGTGGAAGCGTTTTTGCCAGCGTCCCAGATCGACATCATTCCGCCCAAAGATTTGCAGCAGTTCGTCGGCAATACTTACGATTTCAAGATCGTCAAAATCAATGACGACAGGAAGAACGTCGTCCTCAGCCGGCGCGAATTGATCGAGCAGGAGCGGAGCGAGAAGCGCCAGAAATTCCTCGAAGGCGTCAAAGTCGGCGACATGGTCCAGGGCAGCGTGAAGAACCTGACCGATTTCGGCGCGTTCATCGACCTCGATGGGATGGATGGCTTGCTCCACATCACCGACATGACCTGGGGCCGTCTCGGTCATCCGAGCGAGCTGCTCAAAGTCGGTCAGCCGCTCGAAGTGATCGTGCTCGACATCAACAAGGAGAAAGAGCGCGTCTCGTTAGGCCTGAAGCAGACCCAGAAAAATCCTTGGGACCAAATCGAAGAGCGTTTTCCGGCCGGGCAGCACGTCAAAGGCAAGATCACGAACCTCGTGCCTTACGGCGCGTTCGTGGAACTCGAAGAGGGCGTCGAGGGTCTCATTCACGTTTCCGAATTGTCCTGGACGAAGCGCATCATGCGGCCGTCCGATGTTTTGACTCAGGGTCAGGAAGTCGAAGCCGTCGTGCTCGGCGTGAACAAGGAAGAGCAGAAGATCTCGTTAGGCCTCCGCCAACTCGAAGCGAATCCATGGGATGAGATCGAGAAGAAATTTACCATCGGCAGCCACGTGAAGGGCGCGATCCGCAACATGACCGCGTATGGCGCGTTCGTGGAGCTCGAAGATGGCATCGACGGAATGATCCACGTCTCCGACTTGAGCTGGACCCGGAAGATCAATCACCCGAGCGAAGTCTTTAAGAAGAACGACGAAGTCGAAGCGGTCGTGATCGACATCGACAAGGTCAACCAGCGGATCAGCCTCGGCATTAAACAGCTGAGCGACGATCCATGGAAGGAAATCGATTCGAAATACAAGATCGGCGATCTCGTTACCGGCAAGGTTACGAAGCTCGCGAGCTTCGGTGCGTTCGTGCAATTGCAGGACGACATCGATGGGCTCGTCCACATTTCGCAGTTGAGCGAAGATCACGTCGCGAAGGTGAAGGACGTGCTCAAGGTCGGCCAGGAAGTCGAAGCCCGCGTCATCAAGGTGGACAAAGTCGAGCGCCGAATCGGGCTCTCGATCAAGGCCGCGAATTATTCCGAAGAGGAGCTCAAGCGCGAATCCGAAGCGTTCGACAATCTGCGCCCTGGCGAAGACATGGTCGGCCTGGAGAAAGCGTTCGAAGCCGCCGAGGAAGATTACCGGCCAGGCGAAGGGAAGAAGAAGTAATAGCTCTTCTGTAGCGGCGGTCTATGACCGCCGACTGACTGGTTGTAGCGAGGCCGCTCTGTCGGCGTACCAACGCGGCACTCACTAACGCGCGTGTGGACGGCGAGAGAGCGCCGTCGCTACGAGGAACGACTATTTAGCCCTCAAAAAAGTTGTCGGGCTTTCAATCGCACGGCGCATGACCTAAGATTTTGGGATTGTTATGGCCACGCGCGCCTCCCAGGTTCGGGCTTATCGCATTCTCGGTTGTCTCGCCGTCCTCCACAGCGGCGTGCTTCTAATCCTCGTGTTTGGCCTGGGGCCCTCCTTTGGAATACACCCATTTTCGCGGTGGTCGCTTTTGGCAGCCAGCTCGCTCTTTCTCTGGCTGTTCGTCCTCGCTCTCCATCCTGGTCGATCAACTCGACGCTTTCTGATTTCTACACTCATCGCGGCGGCACTCTTCATTCCGTGTGCGCCCTTGTACGGCCTCGCAATCTATGTTCATGCCTGTCAATGGCGGGCCGCTTATAGGATGGAAAGACTGCTGACGTCGAACCCAAAGATCATTCTTTATTCCATCGACGCGGAGTACCGTCGCCTCGAAACGAAAAAAGGTTACCGGCAGCTCGGGCCGGACGAAATCGTTTCGCCAGACGATGTGTTCAATAACTCCAGCGGGTCTTTTGTCCGCATGGGCGACGATAATAAGCCGATGATCGTTAGCATCGCGAACACTCTGGGTAATACGATCAACAGTATTACCGACGAAGACGTGCGGGCCGGGTACGGCAAGAATTGGCAGCTCCTCCGTAAAGAGCCAAGCGGTTTGACAGAATCGGAAGCGGAGACAGCAATGCCTCCGGACGAATTCGATCGGGAGCCCTACAAAGCGCCTGCCGTCCTGGGTTACGCCGAAATCACCGACCGCGCGGAGCAGCACGCCTTGATAACGGCCCTGGCGAGAAGTGCGTTGCACACAGAGGGAGGAGCTCTATGTCATATTCCCCGGCACGGCCTTCATATCGAGATCGGCACGTCCAAGATTGATTTGTCGATCTGCTTCGAATGCCAAAACGTGTATGTGGTTTCCGAAAACAAAACCGGCCCTCTCGCGGGGCTAGATTTCTTTGCCATCACGGATGCACCGGCATCCGTCTTCAACGCTACGCTGACACGACACGGCGTCCCAGTGGCGCGGGTCCGATCGCCCTGAAGGAATCAGGCCAGCGACGGCGCGCGCGGCGACGGAACGCCGTGGGTACAGCCGAGGTATTCGACGAGTCTACTTCGCCAGCTCGTAGAGATATTCCACGAACGACATCCCCGCGCCGCTAAAGCCCTCGATCAGCCCGCCTAGCTCTTCGGATAATTCGCGTCCGTCTTCACTTCCTGGATCTGCGCGGTGTGCCGCTTCGAATGCGCGCCGTTGAAGATGACCCACTGATAGGCGTCCATCATGCCGAGCGCCGGATTTTCGGCGATGTGGTTGCGCAGATCCTCCTTTGTTTGCTCGAGGAACGCGATCTCCTTCGCCCGCGCTTCCGTGAAATGCTTCACCAGCTCTTCGCGCGTCGGAAATTTTCCGGTCGGTTTCAGAACCTCTGGCGCCTTCGCCTTGCGTGAGCGGTCCGGGATCTTTTCCAGGATGATCTTATCTTTACCCTGGGTCTCGGCGCGTTTGTCCGGGTTGACCGGCGCCTTCATCATCTCGTTGACGCGACCCCAGATCAAATCTTCGGCGGTCGTAATGTGCTCCGCCGTTTCCGCGATCGACCAGCGGTCCGGCGCCGCTTTGAACTTCCACTGCGCGTCACTTACTCCGTTGATTGCCGACAGAAAATCCTTTTGCGTTTCCTTCAGATATTTGATCGCGCTTTCGCGCTCCTCTGTCGTCAGTGAACCGGAGGCCGCAGGCGCGGGTGAACTCTGGGCGAGCAGCGAGCTGGCACAGGCCGTCGCCGCGAGCAAGGCGAGCAATGTAATCTTCATACCGCTCGAACTAGCGTCCGGGCGCCTTCCGGGCAAGAACTCTTCTCGCGTAATTCTGGATCGCGACCTTACTTCGCCAGCTCGTAGAGATATTCCACGAACGACATCGCGGCGCCGTCGAAACCCTGGATCTTCGGATTGGTCGACTCGATCACGTAATACTCATCCGGCGCGTGTGCGCCGCTGCCGTGACCAAGGCCGAAATGTCCTGACGCAAGCTTCAACGGCTCGCCAGTGAAGACGAAACCGGGATACGAGCCGGCATTCCGCGGCCACATCACCGGCTCGATGCCGGCGCGTTTCAGCACCGCGATCTGCGCTTGAATCAAGGGCGCGCTCGCCGTGGTCTGCGTAGGATCGTAGCCGCCGCTCATGTTCACTTCGATGTCGCCGAAACCGCGCTTGCCCAAATGCGCCTTGATGGCCGGCACGACGTCCGCCGCTTTCATGTCGGGCACCAAACGGAAATCCATCTTCGCCACCGCCTTGTGCGGCAGCACCGTCTTCCCGCCGGGGCCGGTGTAACCGCCCACCAGTCCTTCGATGTTCGCCGTTGGCTGCGATTCCAGGCGAATGTTCGCCTGTTCCCACGGCAGATCATTGATCCAATGCTGCACGCTCATCTGCTTCTTCGACTGCGCTTCGCTGCGGATCTTCGCAGCAGCGGCGATCATTTTCTTTTCCTCGTCGTTGATCGGACGCGGCTTCGGATAATTATCGATCGCGATCTCGTTCCCATCCTCCGAGACTAGCGTGTTGAGGGCTTTGACCAAATGCCACGCTGGACTATCGACCATCGCCTTCAGCGACGAATGAATGTCCTTCCCCGGGCCGCGCCCCCATTTCTCACCGGTCGAAACCAACTCCAACTCGACCACGCCCTTCGCGCCAAGGCTCACTGTGACGATGCCATCGAGATCCTGCATCGAGGAGGGCATGAAAACGCCCACGGTTTTCGCGAGCGCCGCCTGCACTTCCGGCTTGTGTACGATTTGCCCGATGTGCGGCGAACCAATTTCTTCCTCGCCCTCCGCCACCATCACCAGGTTCACCGGCATCTTTTTGCCCGCGCCCTTGATCGCGTGGAGCGCCGCGAGAAACGCCGCCTCCGGTCCCTTTTGATTCACCGCGCCCCGACCGACGACTGCCTTTCCTAGATTGGGCTTGTCGACGAGCAACGCATCCAGCGGCGGCGAAGTCCATTCCTTGGGATCGAACTGTTTCACGTCATACATGAAATAAAGGCCGACCGTTTTGGCCGCGCCGGCATCCAGGGTCGCAAACACGCCTGGCTTGCCATCCGTTTGGATCACGGTTGCCTGCTGGAAGCCCGCGTCTTTCGCCAGCTTCGCCATGTATTCCGCTCCTTCCGCCGAGTTCAGGTTCTCCGCCGCGATCGACGGCAGCTTGATCCAATCCTGGAGACGTTTGAGCGCTTCATCGTGACACTTCGTGATCTCCGCTTTGATCGGCGCGAGATCCTCGGCGGCTTTGGCGGAGAAGGCGGTCGCAAGCGCGACGAGGGTGATCAATGCGCGGCAGGTTTTAGTGCTCATGAGATATTTCTCACAAAGGTCGCAAAGGATCACAACGAAAATCTTCCTTTGTGACCCTTTGTGCCCGTTGTGTGAGATCTTTCAGAATTCCGCGCTGCCTGGCGTTCGCGCGAATGGAATCACATCGCGGATGTTCGACACGCCGGTCACGAACATCAGCATGCGCTCGAAGCCGAGCCCGAAACCGGAATGCGGGACGGTCCCGTAGCGCCGCAGGTCGAGGTACCATTTGTAATCGCCGGGATCCATCTTGTGCCGGCGCATGTTTTCTACGAGGACTTCGAGCCGTTCTTCGCGCTGACTTCCCCCGACGATCTCGCCAATGCCAGGAACGAGAACATCCATCGCGGTCACCGTCTTGCCGTCGTCGTTCAACCGCATGTAGAACGGCTTGATCTCCTTCGGATAATCGAAAACCGTCACCGGACATTTGAAATGCTTTTCGGTGAGCCAGCGTTCATGCTCCGATTGCAGGTTGGCGCCATACGCGACCGGAAACTCGAATTTCTCGCCGCTCTTCGTCAGCAACTCGACCGCCTCCGTGTAAGTGATCCGCTGGAACGGCCGCTCCATCACGAAATCGAGACGCGCGATTAATTCCTTGTCGACGAACTTGGCGAACAATCCGAGGTCCTCGGCTGAATGCTCTCGGATATCGCGGATCAAATATTTCACGATCTCTTCGGCGACATCCATGTTCCCCTGCAAATCCGTGAATGCCATTTCCGGCTCGATCATCCAGAACTCGTTGGCGTGCCGGGAAGTGTTCGAGTTCTCCGCCCGGAAAGTGGGGCCGAAGGTGTAAACCTTCGTGAGCGCGCAGGCGAATGCCTCCGCCTCCAGTTGTCCGCTGACGGTGAGAAAGGTCGAACGCGCAAAAAAATCCTGCGCATAATCGATCGCGCCGTCCGCTCGTTTCGGCGGATTCTTCGGATCGATCGAGGTGACGCGAAACAATTCCCCCGCCCCTTCACAATCGCTCCCCGTGATGATCGGCGTGTGAACGTAAACGAAACCGCGTTCCTGAAAGAATTGGTGAATGGCGAAAGCCAGCCGGCTGCGGACGCGGAAGACGGCGCCGAACAAATTTGAGCGCGGCCGCAGGTGCGCGATCTCGCGCAAAAACTCCGCTGTGTGTCCTTTCTTCTGGAGCGGATAGCTGTCGTCCGACGCGCCGACGATTTCGATTTCATCCGCGACCACTTCCCAGCTCTGCCCTTCGCCTTGCGACGCCACCAACTCGCCACGCACTGCGATCGAAGCGCCCGTGTTCAGCCGCTGCACCTCCGCGTAGTTCGGCAACGTGTTCTTCGCGATAATCTGGAGATTGCGCAGGCAGGAGCCGTCATTCAGCTCGATGAATGAAAAATCTTTCGAATCGCGGCGGGTCCGCACCCACCCCTGGACCTGAATGCCCGCGATCGGCGCGGCGCTTTCCAGGGCGGCTTTGACGGAAGTGGGTCCAGGCATTCGGGAACTTTGCCGGGCGCTGCCGCTTCGACAAGCAAAAGGGAGAAAATTCGGATTTGCGATCGCTCGATTCTCTCTAGCGTGAGCGGCTCATCATGTTCGCAAAACGCCTGCTTCTTTGGGATATCGACGGTACCCTCATCGGTACCGGCGCGGCCGGGCAGCAGGCCATTGTGCGCGCGACAGCGGAGCGATTTGGCGGTAACGGCGATTTGAGCGGAGTGGAAATCGCCGGGCGCACAGACATCGGAATCGCTCACCAGATTTTCGAGAAGCACGGCGAGCCGGCGACTGGAGAGAACGTCGAGTCGTTTCTCGATCTCTATGTCCGATTCCTGGCCGAGGAATTACCGCGCCGGCAAGGCTGTGTTTTGCCGGGAGTGCTCGATCTGCTCCAACGATCCGCCAGAGAATCCAACACGACGCTTGGACTTCTCACCGGCAATCTGGCACGCGGCGCGAAACTAAAACTGGAGCAATACGAGCTCTGGCAATTTTTCGCGTTCGGCGCTTTCGCGGACGATCATCACGATCGCAATGAGCTCGGCGCTTTTGCCATCTCTCGCGCGCTCGAAGAAACCGGGATGAATTTCTCCGGCTCGCAAGTCGATGTCATCGGTGATACCGGCCACGATATCGCCTGCGGGAAAGCGTTTGGCGCGCGCACGATCGCCGTCGCGACTGGCTCGTGGACGCGCGAGCAACTGGCCGCGCACAAGCCCGACTTTCTCTTTGATGATCTGTCGAATGTGGACGAAGTGAGAAAAACTCTCGGCTGGTGATCGATTGATCACGACCGGGAGAAGGACATTTTCCGAACCCTTAACCGTATGACTATGCCCGACGCTCCCAATGTTCTCCCGCTCGAGGGGGAAATCGACCTCCACGTCTCCCCGCGCGTGGCGGCGGCGTTAGGCGCGATGATCGAGCAAAAGCCGCCGCGGCTCGTGGTCGATCTTTCCAATGTCAGTTACATCGACAGCTCAGGGCTGGCGGTGCTGATCGAAGGAATGCAAAACGTCGAAGCCTACGGCGGGAAATTTATTCTGGCCGGGTTGCAGGAAAATGTCCGGCCGATTTTCGAAATCGCGCGGCTCGACCAGGTCTTCATCATTTTCCCTCACGTCGACGCGGCGCTGGCCGCGATTTGAGTTAAAATCCCCAGCGTCTGGGCGACGTTCGCGGAGATATCGAACTGCGCGGCGATGGCGAGATTGTCGAGCCGAGCTTGGGCGCGACGCGCGGGGTCTGACCAAAAACGCAGCGCCGCATCGGTCGCGTCGATGTTTCGCGGATCGTCGATCACGCTGCCGTGCACGCCGTTTTGGATGATTTCGGAAAAGCCGTTCGCGCGAGTGGTAATCACCGGAAGACCGACGGCGAGCGCTTCGAGACAGGCGTTCGAGAAAGGATCGTAAACTGTCGGGAGAAGAAAAATATCGGCGGCCGCGTAAAGCGACGGCATCTCGCGGACGACACCCAGAAACTTGACACGCCCCGACTTGAACCTGCGGCTCTCGCCGCGACCAGCAACCAGCAACTTCATTCCCTTTTCCTGGCGCTCGATGGCCTCAATCGCGAACCGCAAACCTTTGCGTTCCCAGCCGGAGCCGGCGAAGAGAACCGCGATATCGTCTTTCCCGAGTTCGTAGGCTTCGCGAGTCTTCGCTCGATCCACTTCATCCCGCTGAAGCGACTGAAGTGGAACTCCATTGTGAATGACGTCGATCTTTTCCGCGGGATAGCCGTAGAACCGAACGATCTCCTCCTTCACCATTCGCGAATTCGCGATCACGCGCCTGGCGCCACCGTTTGCGAAAAGCGAGTTCTCCAGGGCCAGCGCGGCGGAATGTTTGCGATTGAATAACCGCCTGAGTTTTCCGAGCGGGCCTCCAATTTCCGCGCGCCGTTCCAGCCAGGCGCGATGGACTCCATCACCCGCGCGATAAACATCACAGCGCCAGATTCGCTCCAGACTCATCACCAAATCGCATTCTCTGCGCCGCGCGATTTCCTCCATCTCATCTGCAAAAGCGATTGGGGACGCAGCCTTGAGACGCACGATCGGCCCGAACTTCCACTCATCCGCCGGCCAATCCGCCGACGTATAGAGCGAAACCTGATGACCCGCTCCCGCCACGCCCGCAGCCAGCCGCTGCAGATAGGCCTCCGCGCCGCCGGAAGAAAATCCGCGGCGGACAAATCCTATGGTAAGATGATCGGATCGCATTTGCGGGATGAAGGAATGGGAACTTTACTTGGCTGCAATGGCCACAATACTTGTTAGCCGATGGTGGGTGAAACTCTAAACGCCCCTCCGCTTTTGCGCCCGGAATCCCACGCGCCCGGTCTCCTTCCGAAGCATTTGCTCTACTCGATCTTCGCCCGAATCGGCGGTTCGGGGCTCGACACGGATGCTTTCGAGACCTTGCGCGCATCGCATCGCGGGGGATTTCTCGGCCGCGCGATCGCCTACGATAATCGGCAAACCGAAATACCCGCCCGGCTCATTTATTCCCTGCGGTGGCATCCGGTGCGGCTGATTTCATTCCTCGAACGCCCCTATTATTACGGCGCGAAGAAGAAGTATCTCGATTGGATCGCGGCGCGAGAACTAGCCACGGGCCGTTACGATCTTTTCCACAGCTGGTCGGGCGATTGTCTCCAATCGTTGCGGGTGGCGCGCAAGCTTGGCATTCCCTCCATCGTGGAAATTCCTACCTGGCATCGCGATCGCGGCAAGGTGCCGGCCGATCGAGCGCCGGCCGGGCCGCCCGCCGCGCCGCTCTCCGGTTATCGCGGCTGGAAAGAGAATTTGCTTCAGACGCGCGAACGTTTTCTGGAGGAATACGACCTCGCGACGCTTCTCTTCGTTCTCTCCCAGAAAGCGGCCGACACCTTTCGCGTCCAGGGTTTTCCCGAAGAGAAACTGTTTTATCTCCCGCGCGGGGTGGATGTGGAGCGGTTCAAGCCTGGGGTTCGCCCGCCGATTTTTCGCGCGATTTTTTCCGGCGCCTTGATCGAGCGCAAAGGGATTCATCATCTCCTCGAGGCGTGGCATCGGCTCGATCTCCCGGATGCGGAGCTCTGGCTCGTGGGGGCAGTCCACGAGGAAGCAAAACCGCACCTGAAAAAGTATTGGCGAGAAAATATCCGGGTGACCGGTTTTGTGCGCGACGTGGAAAATTATTTGGCCCAGGGAACGGTCTACATTTTTCCTTCGCAATGCGAAGGCAGCGCGAAAGTGGTTTACGAAGCCGCGGCGTGCGGCCTTCCGCTGATCACCACCCGGGAAGCCGGCGACGTGGTGAACGACAACGTCGAAGGAATCATTATCACGCCGGGCAATGTCGACGAGCTGACGGCGGCGATTTTGCGGCTCTACCGGGAACCGGAAACCGTCGAGCGGATGGGCCACGCGGCGCGCAAACGAGTGGTGGAAAATTTCACTTGGGACCATTTTCGAACCAGATTGCTGGGCGCGTACGAACTCGCGATGCAAAAGGGACGCTAGTTTACTTCTATCGTGCTCGTGCTCCTGCTCGTGATCGATTCCTCCCAATGCCGATTCGATTAACAAGCACGAGTTTGCATGAAGATCCTCCTCCTCCAGCTTAAGCGAATCGGCGACCTGATTCTGACCACGCCGGCGATCACCGCCCTCCGCGAAAAATTTCCGGACGCCCATCTCTCGCTGGCGGTCTCGCCCGCCGTGTCGGAGTTGCTTCCGGCGATCAGCGGGATCGACAAGGTCATGCTCGTAAGAGGAAAACCGGACGATGCTCTCGATTGGCTCGCGCTGATCTTCAGCAGATTCGATTACTGCCTGGATTTTACCCGCAACGACCGATCGTCGTTTCTGACTTTTCTGTCGCACGCGCGCAAGCGGATCACTTCGGACCACCCGAACCTGCGGACGAAATTTCGCGCTCGCAGCTACAACGAATTTGTAGAATCTCCCGTCAATTTGCTCCATACCGTGGATTACCATTTGGGACTCCTGCAACCGCTCGGGATTCACAATGCTTCCCGCGCCATTCGACTCGATCTGCCGGAATCGAAGGTGGAGAAGGCAGCTCAGTTGCTTGCGGCCGCGCACGTGGCGGATGAGTTCGTGCTCCTTCACCCGGGATCGGCCCGCGCGGAGAAATTTTGGGAGGTAAACCGCTGGGCCGAGGTGATCGATCATTACCGCGAGCGAGGAATGACGTGTGTCCTGACCGGTGGCCGCTCGCCGGCCGAGCAGGCGCAGATCAGCGCGATCAAAGCGGCGACGAAATCGCGGGAAGTGATCGACCTTTCCGGAAAAACCGATCTGCTCACGCTCGCGGCGCTCGTGCGCGAGGCGCGCCTGCTCGTGACCGTGGATTCCGCGCCGATGCACTTCGGCGCGGCCTGGGGCACCCCGCAGGTGGTCCTGTTCGGCCCGACGAATCCATTCCA
>JBEEHT010000083.1:0-4861 GCA_041167545.1 Verrucomicrobiota bacterium | reverse complement strand
CGGGCTCGTCAAGACCCGGCAGACTTACCGGCTCGACCGTCTGAAATCTCTGCCCGCCGTCACGCAGGAAACAACCTTGATGTGCATCAGCAACGGCCTCGATGCCGGCCTGATGAGCAACGCGATTTGGAAAGGCGTGCCGATGGGCGCGCTCCTGAATGCCGCGACGCCGTTGCCCGGCGCCGCGAAAGTGCGGCTGCACGGCGTCGATAATTACACCGACACGATCCCGCTGGAGAAGGCGATGGATCCGACCACGCTCGTTGTTTACGAGATGAATGGTGAGCCGCTGCCGCATCGCCACGGATTTCCGGCGCGCGTGATTGTCCCCGGTTACTTCGGCGAGAAACACGTGAAGTGGATCACGCGGATCGAGGTCGCCGATGCGAGTGCCGTTGGCTTTTACGAGAAACAAGGTTGGGGACCGGACTTCATCGTGCCGACGCGATCGCGCTTCGATCAACCCGATCACGACTCCACCTTCAGCGCGCAGACTGCCGCGAACGGGATCGCCGTCCGCGGCGTTGCCTTCGGCGGCGACCGCGGGATCTCGCGCGTGGAAGTCAGCTTTGATGACGGCGCAAACTGGGAGGAAGCGAAGCTCGATTATCCCGGCACGAAATTAACCTGGGCGCTCTGGAGCTTTGCCTGGCGGCCGGAAGCCGCAGCCGATTACACTCTCGTCGTTCGCGCGACTGACGGCGAAGGCGAACTGCAGGAATGGGACGAGGAGCGCCCGTTCAAATCAGGCGCCACCGGATTTCATAAGATTGTCGTGCACGTGGCGGCCTAATTACTTCTGGCAGCGTGGACACCAGGCGGTCGTTCTTCCGCCGATCATCTGCTTGCGGAGAGGGGATTGGTGGCGCGGACATACTCCATCGCGTTTCCATTTTTGATGGATCAGCCAATCGCGCGGCGGATCGCTGAAATCCGGGCCGATGATACGCAGCGATTCACTCGCGATTAAGCGGGTCTCTTGAAACAGGCGTGCACGTTTCGCGGTGGATAAGGCGCCGGCCGCAGTCAGCGGCGCAATCTTCGCGCGCCAAAGAATCTCGTCGGCCATCCAGTTTCCGATTCCGGCGAAGCCGCTTTGCAGCAAGAGCACGGACTTGATCGGGGCTCGCGCGTGCCGATCGAGGAACTGATCCAGAAAAGCGCGATCAAATAAAGCCGAGCCGATGTCAGGCGCGCCCGATCGCCACCAGGCCGGCAACGATTTTCCATGGTGAAATCGAACCCGGCCGAACAGGCGAGGATCGCGAAAAACGAGGGCCCGACGCGCCTGCTGCAGCACAAGGTGATCGTGTTTTTCCGGTCGGAAGCCGGATGGTTCCGTTCGCAGCTTGCCGGTCATGCCGAGATGGATCCCGACCCAATTGCCGCCGGCGAATTCGAAAAGCATCTGCTTTCCCCACGCGTGCGAACGCAGGAAACTCCGGCCAGTCAATTGGCGCACCATCTCGCGCGGATTGATGCCGCGAAAAATTCGTTTCCGCGGATGGAGCTGCACGGACACGATCTTGCGCCTGAGCCCTGGATCCCATTGCCTGCGAAAAAATTCCACCTCGGCCAGTTCGGGCATCGCTGGAAATTGCTATAGCCGCCTCGCTGTGTCGAGCTGTAGGCCTCTGAGGCGCGCGGGACATTGATCGATTCCTCGATGGGGGGACGAGGTCCCGCGAGCCCGGCGTCGCTGAGCTCCGCCCTCCATCGCCACAGCGGCTGCGGTTTTCGATCCTGCATTCTCCATGCTAGCTTCCCGCTGCATGGAGAAAGTGATCATCGTCGGTAGCGGCTGCGCAGGGTTGACCGCCGCGATTTATGCCGCGCGCGCGAACTTGAGTCCGCTCGTGTTGGAAGGCCGCCAGCCCGGCGGACAACTTTCGACGACGACGATGGTCGAGAATTTTCCCGGATTCCCGGACGGCATCGACGGCCCGCAACTGATCATCAACATGCACGCGCAGGCGGAAAAATTCGGCGCTCGCTTTGCCTATTCCGAAGTGACCGATTTCGAAGCGCTCCCGGATCATGTCCGCATCAAAGCCGATGACGAATGGATCGAGACCCGCGCGCTCATTGTGGCGAGCGGCGCCTCCGCCCGGTGGCTCAGCCTGGAGAACGAAGAAAAATTGGTCGGCCACGGGCTGACCTCGTGCGCGACATGCGACGGTGCGTTTTATCGAAATGTCCCCGTCTGCGTGATCGGCGGCGGCGATTCAGCCGCGGAAGAGGCGCTTTTTCTGACGCGGTTCGCCTCGAAGGTTTATCTCATTCACCGCCGCGACAAGCTGCGCGCTTCCAAGATCATGGCCGACCGCGTTCTCGCGTGCGAACAGATCGAGCCGATCTGGAACACAGTCGTGACGCAATACAATCCGGATGAGAAAGGCGAGATGCGTTCCGTGGTCCTGCGCAATGTCCAAACACACGAGGAACGCGAGTTGCCGGTCGCGTGCGTCTTTGTCGCGATCGGGCACGATCCAAACACGAAGGCGTTTGCCGGAAAACTGGAGACCGATCCGGACGGCTATCTGCTCGTGCGGCATCTCGCGGAGAGCAAACACCCGGGTGTTTTCATCGCGGGCGACGTGGCGGATCGCATTTACAAGCAAGCGATCACGGCCGCCGGTTCCGGCTGCGCCGCGGCGATGGAAGCGGAGAAGTATTTGAGCAGGCTGGGGAAGTAGCAAGCGTTCCTGGCGCGTTGACTCGCGCTTCGCACAACGAAGCGGCTACAGTGGCCGGGTGAAGATTTGCGATCTCACTCAATTCTACTCGCCTGTCAGCGGAGGAGTGAAGCGCTACATCCATGAGAAAATTGACTACATCCGGGCGCAGTCGCCCGATGATGAGCATGTACTCGTCGTTCCTGATGAAAAGACGGAGGTAACTGCCGGTGATCGTTCGCGCATCTACTCGATCCATTCACCAATAATTTCGCGCTCGTCCCGTTACCGCGCTCTCGTGAATTTGCGCGCGGTCGGCGAGATTCTTGAGCGCGAGCAGCCAGACATCATCGAATCGAGCGACCCGTACCAGGTCGGTTGGAAGGCGATTTCGTTTGGGCGAGCGGCCCGAGTTCCGGTGGTTGGGTTTTATCATTCGCATTTTCCGGAAGCGTATCTGCGAGGAGCATCGAAGTTTCTCGGCACGCGCGGCGGCGAATTACTCATGTCGGCGGCGCAGCGCTACGTGCGCCGAATGTATAATCGGTTCGAGGCCACGCTGGTGCCGTCCGAGCCATTGGCCGAGGTCCTGGAAGGGTGGGGCGTTCGCAATGTCCGGCTCGTCACCCTGGGCGTGAACATCGACAGCTTTCGCGCGATTCCTGACGACGCGGCTGAAACGCGAAAGACGCTCGAGATCGAGCCTCACCGGAAACTCCTTCTCTACATCGGACGACTCGCGCCGGAGAAGAACACGGCAACGCTCTTCAAATCATTTCAAATCCTGGCGGACCGGCAGCCGAACCAGTTCCAACTGCTCGTGATCGGCGACGGACCGCAGCGAGAACAACTGCGCCGGCTCCAGACCGAAACGCGAAGTGTGCACTGGATCCAATATTGCAGCGATGCGAACGAGTTGGCTCGCTTTTACCGGGCCGCGGATTTGTTCGTTCATCCCGGCACGCAGGAAACGTTTGGACTGGTTGCGCTCGAGAGCCAGGCCTGCGGCACGCCGGTCGTCGGGATTCGCGGATCGCGCCTCGACCGGATTATTCTGCACGACCAGGATTTGTGGGCGGGCGAAAACAGCGCGGAGTCGCTGGCGAACGCGATCGAAAAATTCAGCCGTTGCGATCTGAAAGCGCTCGGCCATGCCGCCGCCGCGAGGGCCGCAGCGGAATATGCCTGGCCGAGAGTTTTCGAGAGACTGTTTTGCATTTACCGGGAGGTCTGCGCAAACTACCGGCAGCCATAGGCGATGAAGAACCAAAACCCACTCGTGATCCGCAGTTATCGGGCTTCCGACCGCGAGGCGGTGCGACAGCTTTGCTGCCAGACCGGGTTTCTCGGCGAGCCGATCGATCCGGTTTACGAAGACCACGAACTCTTCGCCGATTTTCTCACGACGTATTACACCGACAAGGAACCCGAATCCTCGTTCGTCCTCGAGATCGATGGCGAGATTCGCGGGTACTTGCTCGGATCGCGCAAGCCGCTGCGTAATCAGTTTTACGCCTTCCGCCAGAATATCTGGCTCTTCTTCCGCGCGGTTGCGCGCTATTCCCGTTACAACGTGCGGTCGCGCCGATTCGTTCGCTGGATGATCAGCCACGGCTGGCGCGAAGTGCCGGCCGCGCCGCGGAGAACGCCGCATTTTCACATTAATCTCGAGGCGGACGCGCGAAAGATGTCCACGACGCGCGCGCTGATGAGCGCGTATCTGAGTTACCTCTATCGGAGCGGCGAGAAACGCGTTTACGGCCAGATCGCGACCTTTGCGGGCCGGCGCGGAGAAAAAATGTTCGAGCGTTACGGCTTCAAAGTGATGAACCGGGCGGAGATCACGAAGTACAAGGCGTTCTATCCGGAGTCGGTTTATCTGAGCACCGTGATCAAGACGCTGGAGACGGCGGAACCGCTCACGGTGGACGCGCGCTCGCGTTTGTAAGATTACAGCTTCACGCTGCGCAGGCGGAGTGCGTTTGCGATGACGGAAACGGAGCTGAAACTCATCGCGGCGCCGGCGATGATCGGGCTGAGCAGAATCCCGAAGAACGGATAGAGCACGCCGGCGGCGATCGGGACGCCGAGCGCGTTGTAGATGAAGGCGAAGAAGAGGTTCTGCCGGATGTTGCTCATCATCGCGCGGCTGAGCCGGATCGCTTTTTCGATGCCGCGCAGATCGC
>JBEEHT010000082.1:0-4116 GCA_041167545.1 Verrucomicrobiota bacterium | reverse complement strand
GGTCTATGACCGCCGAAAACGCTGCGCGAAATCGTTCGGCGGTCATAGACCGCCGCTACAGGGCGTTTGTATAAACAGCGAAGGGTAAATCCGTCATCGTCTCGAACAAACTCACTCCTGTGGCGTCGCTTCGCAGATCACGACCGGTAAACAATTCGCACGCGCCGTCGCGTGAAAGCGACTCCGGAAGCTCCACGGCGGTTTCCTTCCATTTCTCCCCCACCGGCGGGAAACCGACGCGTGACGAAAGGCGCGGCACGATCACCGCGATCCATTTGCCTTCATGCTCCCGAGTGAATGCGACGCACGAATCAGCGAACGGCCCGCTCACGGTGAGCGGCAAATAGGTTCCCGCCCCGAATAACGCGGCGTTGTCGCGGCGAAATCGCAACAGGCGTTGCGTCAGGAACAGCTTGATCCGGCCGTCCGGCCAATGTTGGAGCAAATCTTCCGGCGCCGCGCCGCCCAGAGAGTCGAGCATGGCTCGCCGCTGCTGGTAATCGACCGGACGCCGGTTATCGGGATCGACCAAACTGAAATCCCATATCTCGTTCCCCTGATAAATGTCCGGAACGCCGGGAAGGGTGAGCTTCAGCGCCACCTGGGTGAGTGAATTGATCGCGCCGAGCCGCGCAATTTCTTCCGCAACGGGAAGGAACGTGGGGAGAAATTTGTTTTTCTCGGACGGGTCGAGAACCCGGGCCACGAATTCGTTCACCGCCGCGTCCCACTGCTCGTTAGGCTGGATCCAGCTCGTGTTGATCTTCGCTTCCTTGAGCGCCTTCGCCATGTAGGCCTGAATCCGGCTGATGTATTCGGCGTCGACTGTTTTTTCGGCGTGGCCAGTTGCATCCATCGGCCAAGTGCCGAGCAGCGTCTGGTAGAAGAGATATTCTTCGTTCGGGTCCGGCGCCGAAACGTCGTCGAGATTTCGCTTCCACCGCCGATTGATTACGCGCCAGCGCTGCAGGGCGCTTCGCCACAATTGCGGCACTTCGGAGATCGCCGCCATTCGCGCCCGGACATCCTCGCTCCGCTTCGTGTCGTGCGTCGAAGTCGCGAGCAAGGTCGCCGGCCAATCGCGCTGGCGTTCCAGATTGCGCTGATGAAAATCGTCGAGGCTGATGCCGAACTGCTGCGGTTCGCCGCCGACTTCGTTCAGCGCGGCAAGCCGGTTGTAAATGTAGAACGCGGTGTCCTCGAGTCCCTTCGCCATGATCGGACCGGTGCTCTGCTGGAATTTTAGAACGAAATGCGCGTGCGCTTCGCGCGCTTCATCGTCGAGATTTTCCGGGAAGCGAAAGAGGAGAATGTCGCGCAGAAAATTGAAAACCGACTCCTCCAGTGCCGGGTTCCGGCGCTTCGCCGCGGTCACGGCGCGCTCGATGATGGCGCGGTCCTCCTCGCTTACTGGCTGTCCGGGGGTGACGTAGGTGCGATAAACCGGGAAGCAGGCAATTGTCTCGCGGACCGCGCGCGCCAGCGCATCGAGGGTGAAATCGCGGAACCAGCGGTTCTGTTCCGAGAGCCGGTCGAGCATGTCGCCGAGAACGTTGACGTCGTTCGCGAGCGAGAGCCGCATGACCTGGCGTTTCTTCGCGTAAACCAAGTGCCCGAAATGCATCGAGTGGCCGATGAAACGCTGGAACGTTTTTGTGATCGCCTGCTCCGCCGACGCGTCCACCAGAAGCCCGGCCACAAGCTTGCCGAACTCGTAGCCGGTCGTGCCGTGGACCGGCCAATCTTTCCGCAGTGTTTCGTTCCCCGACAAAATTTTCTCGACCACGAGATAGATGGCGCGGCCATCCTTTGGCAGCGGGATGCCAAGCGCGGCTGCGCAACGGCGCTGCAATTTCTCGAAATATTCCTTCGGCAAATAGAGGCCGTCCGGATGATCGATCCGCAAGCCGGTGACAGCGCCCGCGCCAATGAGTTCGATTAGCAACTGGTGGGTCGCATCGAACACCTCCGGCAATTCCATCCGGATCGCAGCCAGATCGTTGACATCGAAGAAGCGCCGGTAATTGATTTCCTCCGCCGCGACTCGCCAGAAAGCGAGGCGGTACGACTGATCGTTCAGGAGCAGATCGAGCGCATCGAAACTTCGCGGCTGGCCCGGCGTGCCGTTGATTTCCGCCACGGCCTGCGTGACGGCCGCCTGGACCTGTGGCGCTTCCTGGCAGCGCCGTTCGAGCCGGCGCTTGATGATTTCTTTTTCGCGCGCGCGTTCCGCGATCCGTTCGGGATCGGTCTCGGTGCGGCGCGGCAGATATTCCAGCGCGGTGATGATGCTCTGGAATTCCGCGTAGAAATCTTCGTCCTTGAACGGCGCCAGTTTGTCGAGCGCGAGCTCAAGGATGTGGCGATACGTCCCGGGCGCGATTGGGAATTCGTGATCGTAATAGCGCAGATAAAACGCGCCCGCGTCAAAGTGGACCTGCAACTCGCCGCGCTCGAGAACGCGTCCGTATTGATCGCCGAGAATCGGAAGAAGCACCTTGTCCTGTAGATCGGATTTGAGCGGTTTCCATTGGATATCGAAGTAGGGCGCGTAGAGAGAGCTGGGGCCGTTTTCGAGAACGTCCATCCACCATTGATTGAGCGGCTCGCCGATGCCCATGTGGTTCGGGACGAAATCGACGATTTGTCCCATGCCGTGGGCATGGAGGTCGGCAATCCAGGCGTCGTACTCCGCGCGCGAACCGATCGCGGCATTCAGCTTATTGTGATCCGTGATGTCGTAGCCGTGGAGACTCTCGGCGCGCGCCTGGAAGTAGGGCGACGCATAGCAATCGCTGATCCCGAGCGCGTCCAGATAGGGCACGATTTCCCGCGCCTGCGCGAAGGTGAATTGCCGGTTGAATTGCAACCGGTAGGTCGAGGTCGGAATGCGCGGGTGTTGCGTGGTCACGAAGGGGAGGAAATTTAGACAGGATTTACAGGATGGACAGGATTCAAATCCCGTTAATCCAGTTAATCCTGTCTACATTCGCTCGGGGACTTTAATTCCGAGTAGCTCCAGACCTTTCGCGAGAACACGCCCAGTCAGTTCGCACAGCGCGAGACGGGAACTGCGCGCCGGCTCCTCCGATTTCAGCACCGGGCACGCTTCGTAGAAAGCGTGGAAGGCATTCGCCAGCTCGTAGAGATAATTGGCGAGCAGATTCGGGCGGAAATCGTTCAGGACTGTCGGAAGGCTCTCCGCAAATTGGGAGAGTTTCAGCGCGAGAGTTTTTTCCTCGGGCGCGCCCAGCGCGATCTGCGCTGGTGCGGAAAACTCCTCGCCCGCTTTCCGGAAGATGGAGCGAATTCGGACGTACGCGTTCTGCAAATACGGCGCCGTATTCCCCTGGAACGATAGCATCCGATCCCAGGAAAAAATGTAGTCGGTCATCCGGTATTGCGAGAGGTCGTAGTATTTCACCGCGCCGATCCCGACCTTTTGCGCGATCTCGACCTTCTCGGACTCGCTCAGATCAGGATTCTTCTCCTCGATGATTTTGCGGGCGCGCTGGACCGCTTCATCGAGCAAGTCGCGGAGCGGCACGTTCTCGCCCGAGCGCGTTTTCATCAGCTTGCGGTTTTCGCCGAGAATGCTGCCGAAAGTAATGTGGCGAAAATCGGCCGTGTAACCTTCGCGGCGCGCGATCGCGATGATTTGTTTGAAGTGCAGGATTTGCGGAGCGCCGACCACCAGCCAAACCGTATCCGCTTTCAAATCCTGGATTCGGTAATCCACGGTCGCGATGTCGGTGGTGGTGTAATTGAAACCGCCGTCGCTCTTGCGAATGATGGCCGGCTTTTCCCCCAGCTCTGGAATGTCGCGGAAGAAAACGCAGACCGCGCCTTCGCTGATCTCGGCAATTCCCGACTTGAGCAGGCGCTCGACCACCGCGGGCAGCCGGTCGTTGTAGAAACTTTCGCCGCGTTGGATGTCGTAATGGATGTCGAGCACCTGATACGCGCGTTCGAACTCCTTCATGGAGAGCTCGACCGTCTCTTTCCAGATCGAGAAATTTTCCGGATCGCCGGCCTGGAGTTTGACTAATTCCTCGCGGACCGCTTCCCGCACCTTCGGATCGGTTGTCGCTTTTTCGTTGGTGTCTTTATAGATGC
>JBEEHT010000081.1:0-22762 GCA_041167545.1 Verrucomicrobiota bacterium | reverse complement strand
ACTTCCGCTTCGTCGGCACTGGCTCCAGGCGAAAAATCGTCTCGCCTTCCTTCATCAAATCGAGGCGGTCGCGCGCCAGCGTTTCCAGATAGCCGGGATCGGTCTTCAGCAGGTTCACTTCACGCGTCGCTCGCGCGAGCAGCATTTTCTGATCGTTCACCTGGGTCTGGAGATTGTCGATCTCACCCCGGCTTTGCGTCAGTTTTTTGTAGGGAGGCACGAACAGACTCACGATCACAAGCAGAACCGCGACCACGAGCAAGGCGCGCAGAACGCTGTTCAAGCGTTGCCAAACCGTGGCTTCACGTCTCGCGCGGAAATCGCCGTAGCCAGGATGTTCCACTAGCGCATTTTACCGCCGTAAACGGCGTTGTCACCAAGTTCCTCCGCGATCCGCAGGAGCTGGTTGTATTTCGCGACGCGGTCGGTCCGGCAAAGCGAACCGGTCTTGATCTGACCCGCGTTCGTCGCCACCGCGATGTCGGCGATCGTCGTGTCCTCCGTCTCGCCGGAACGATGGCTGATCACCGCCGTGTAATTGTTTTTCGTCGCCAAATCGATCGCGGCGAAGGTCTCCGTCAGGGTGCCGATCTGATTCACCTTCACCAGAATGGAATTCGCCACGCCCTGATGAATTCCCTTCCGCAAAAACTCGACGTTGGTGACGAAGAGATCGTCGCCGACCAATTGAATCTTATCTCCGAGCCGCTCCGTTAGTTTTTTCCAGCCGTCCCAATCATCTTCCGCGCAGCCGTCTTCAATCGAGATGATCGGAAAGCGGCGGGTGAGCGCTTCGTAATAATCCACCAGCTCCTCCGCCGAACGCTTCGAGCCGTCCGACTTCTTGAACACATACGCGTTCTGTTCCTTGTCGAAAAACTCCGAGGCGGCGGGATCGAGCGCGACGAAGATTTGCTCGCCGAATTTGTAGCCGGCTGTTTCCACGGCGGTGGCGATGCATTCCAAGGCGTCCTCGGCGGAATCTAATTTCGGCGCGAACCCGCCTTCATCGCCGATCGCGGTCGAGAGCCCGCGATCGTGCAGAACATCTTTCAGGGCGTGAAAAACTTCCGCGCCGTAACGGAGCGCTTCGGCAAAAGATGGCGCGCCCTTGGGCATGATCATGAACTCCTGGAAATCGATCGGCGCATCGGAATGGGCGCCGCCGTTGAGAATGTTCATCATCGGCACCGGCAAGGTGACGGCCGAATTGCCCCCGAGATAACGGAAGAGCGAGACCTTCGAAGCGGCCGCAGCCGCGTGCGCGGTGGCGAGCGAGACGCTAAGAAGCGCGTTCGCTCCGAGATTCTTTTTGTTCGGCGTCCCGTCCAGTTCGATGATTTTCGCGTCGATCTTCGCCTGCTCGAGCGCGTCCCATCCGGCGATGGCCGGCGCGATGACTTCCGTGACGCTGCGCACGGCTTTCGTCACGCCCTTGCCGCCGTAACGTTTCTTGTCGCCATCGCGCAATTCCCAGGCTTCATGCTCGCCCGTGCTGGCGCCGCTCGGCACCGCCGCCCGGCCCATCGCGCCCCCTTCGAGGTGCACCTCCACTTCGATGGTGGGGTTCCCGCGCGAATCGAGAATCTCGCGCGCGTTGATTTTCGCAATGCTGGTGGGCGACATACCTGCCGACGAATTACATCACCTTACCCCACGCAGGCAATGTTGTTTTATGGAGACGGCCTGCCCTCAGGCCGTTGAGATTCGCGCCCGAACGGCCTTCAAGCCGTTGAGAATCGCGCCCGAACGGCCTGAAGGAAGTCCGTCTCCATAAACACGAACCGACATTCGCATTGGCAAATCTCCGCAGGCACGGATAATCTCGCTCACATGAGTTTTCGGATCTGCACGGGCTTGGTGCTTTGCCTGGCGAGCGTATCGCTGGCGTTCGCCGCGGAACCAGCCCCTTTGGCCGCGGACCAAATGACGAATGCGATCAAGACCGATTCGCTGACCATTCCCACCCCGGGCGAACTTTTTGCCGCGCTGGAAAAACCGGGAAAGCCGGATTGGGCCGGCCAATACCGCACGCCGATCCCGATGACCTACCGCAACCGCGCTCAGATTGCGCTGAATCTCGGCGGCCTTATCGCGGATGGTTTCATCGCCGTGGAAGCGCAAGACAGCCAGCAGGTGAAGAACATCGGCACCGACATCATCAAGCTGGCGAAAGCGCTTGGCGTGAGCGAGAACGTGCTCAGCCGCGGCAACAGCATCAATGAATTTGCCGAGAACAGCGAATGGGACGCGCTCCAGGAAGAACTCGAAGCGACCCAGAACGAGGTGAAAGCTTCCATGCAATCGCATCGCGATCAGGACCTGGTCATCCTCGTGAGCCTGGGCGGTTGGATTCGCGGCACCCAGGTCGTGAGCGCATCGGTGATCAAGAATTACGATGAGAAGAGCGCGCGGGTTTTGCGCCAGCCGGCGGTCGTGAATTTCCTCCATTCCAAGGTCAATGACATCAGCGCCGACCTCCGGAATGAACCGCTGGTCAAAAGCGTGAACGACCAGCTCACGGACATTGAAAAGCTGGTCGCGTTTCAGTCGGGCAAAGGCCCGAGCCTCGATGAAGTGCGCAAACTCAATCAGGCGGTGACAAAGTTGATGGAAGAGATTCAGGTCAAGGGGGACGCGAAATGAGGCGGCGCATCGCGATTCTCTGTGGCTTGATCATTTTCGCTGCCGGCGCGTCTCTTCGCGCGGAAACGGACGACGAAGTGGAGGCGCACAAACTCGCGCTCGATCTGACCGGCGCTTTTTCCAATGATGGCTTCAAACTCCGTGACGGCCATTGGGTCGGCACGATCAAGCCGGCTGAGCGCGCGTTGATCGCCGTAAATCTTTACGCCGGTAACCAGTATTGGTTTGCCGCCGCCGCGAATACGAAGGCGAAAAAAATCTCGGTCGACCTTTACGATGAGAACGGCAAGCCGCTGGTGACCGAAGTTTATAACCAGGGCGAAAGAGCTGCCGCGGGATTTTCTCCGACGGCCAGCGGACAATACTTTGTCTCCCTCAGCTTACTCGAAGGCGAGCCGACCGCCTTTTGTCTCGTCTATTCGTATAAGTGAAGTGGCGCGGCACGTGCTTAAATTCCGGGGTGAATTACGCTCGATTAACTCGTCTCGGAGTCGCTTCGCTCGCCTGCTTTTTTCTCGGCTGCAGCAGTTCTCCTAAGCCCGCGCAAACCACCGCGAGCGACGGCAGATTGTTTGCCGTGACGGCGGATTCCGCCGGGTTCTTCCACCACGGGCCTCGGCAAGGCGTCAGTCCCGATACCACTTTGGCGAAAGACACGCTGGTCAAACTGATCCGCCCATCGTTCGGCTACAGCAAAGTTCAAGTCGTCGCGACGGGCGAGCAAGGTTACGTCTCGAGCGAAGAGATCAGGCCGGCGGGCTCCTCAATGTTGGTTGCCTCCGTGACCACGAAGCCGACGGATTCGGTTACCACAACGCGTCCCAGTGTTCCTCCGGCAGACCAATTCAATCTCAATTCCAACGATCCCCGGCTCGTTCCTCCGCCCGAGGATCTGCCCGCCGATCTCCCGGCCCCTGCGCCGGAGCAATAAAACGCGCTGCGCGTTTGCCGTCCGTGAGATGCCGGATCAATCTTCCGGTGGCGTGACTTCCTCCATTCAGGTTTTTTACGAAGGCAATGTTCAGGGTGTTGGCTTCCGCTATTCGATCCGGCAAATAGCGAAAGGGTTCGATATCACCGGTTCCGTGCGCAACCTGCGCGATGGCCGGGTCGAGCTCCTGGCCACGGGCGAAGACGAGGAAGTGCGCGCCTTTCTCGAAGCCATCGGCCAAAGCGAATTGCGCGCCCACATCAGGAAGCATTCCGAAGCACCGTTGCCAAATCCGCCGGCTTTTCGCGGTTTCGAAATTCGACATGACTGACTTGCCGCGCCGTAGCGAAGCAAAGACGGGACCCGCCGTCGCTGTTATCGGCGTCACCAAACTTTTTCCGGTCCCGTTTCAACGGCGGCCGGTCATCGCAGTGCGCGACTTGAATCTGCACGTTTCGGCCGGGCAAATCTACGGGCTCCTCGGGCCCAATGGATCCGGCAAGAGCACAACCCTCAAGATCATCCTTGGTCTTGTCCCGCCGACCACCGGCACGGCGCAGATCTTTGGGCGGGACAGTGATTCGGTGGCCAGCCGCGAAGCCGTCGGCTTCCTTCCCGAAAGTCCCTACTTCTACAAATATCTTACCGGTGAAGAAACGTTGCGCTTCCATGGAAGACTTTGCGGGTTGCGCGGCACGGCGTTGAAGAATCGCGTCGGAGAACTTCTCACGCTCGTCGGCCTAACGAATGCCGGCAAGCGGCGCCTCGGCGGTTATTCCAAGGGCATGTTGCAACGCATCGGCCTGGCCCAGGCGCTTGTGCACGAGCCGGCGCTGGTTGTTCTCGACGAACCGACCGCCGGCGTCGATCCCGCCGGCGCCCGCGAGATTCGCGATCTGATCCTCGGCCTCAAACAACGCGGGATAACCGTGCTGCTTTCGTCGCACCTTCTCGGCCAGGTGCAGGAGATTTGCGATCGCGTCGGCATTCTCGCCAACGGCGTCCTCGTTCGGGAAGGCGCGCTCGACGATCTGCTCGGGATCGAAAACCAAACGGAACTCGTTCTGGAAAATGCGTCGCCGGAAACCATCGCCGAGTTCAAAGCTTTCGTAGCGCAACGCGGCGCGCGGTTGACCGATTGCGGACGGCCGAAGACTTCCCTCGAGCGCGTTTTTCTCGAAGCGACGCAGACGTTCCATGAATAGGCCCCCGTACCGCGCGTTCTCGTTCGGGCGCATCGCCGCGATCACGCAGGTCACGCTGACCGAGCTGACGCGGCTGAAACTTTTTTATGTCCCGCTCCTGGTCGCGCTCGTCGTCATCGGCAGCTCAATCTTCATGGCGAGGCTGACTTTCCAGCAGGAATTTCAGGTGGTGAAAGACATCGCACTCGGTGCGATGAGCATCGCAACCTCGGTCCTCGCGGTGGTCGCGACGGCGCAACTGCTGCCGCAAGATGTCCAGCACCGTACGATCTATACGATCCTGGCGAAGCCGGTCCCGCGAATCGAATATCTGCTCGGCAAACTTCTCGGCGTGCTGCTCCTGCTCGCGATCAGCATCATCGCCATGAGCGCGCTTTTTTTTCTCGTGCTGGCGATTCGCGAACAAACCGTCCTCAGCGAAACCGCGCGTCAGATGAGCAGCGCACCGCCTGACCAGATGGCCGATGCGCTGCGGGCCGTTCGCGCGTCCGTCTTTAGCGCCAGTTTGGTTCCGGGCATCGCGATCATCTTTGTGAAAGCAGGTTTGCTCGCCTCGCTCACCCTCTTCGTCTCGACCTTCGCGACGTCCACGGTTTTCACGACGGTGGTCATGGCCTTCGTCTATTTCATCGGCCATTTGCAGGGAATCGCGCGCGAGTATTGGCTCCAAACGAATAGCGCCGGATGGATGACGAAATTGTTTCTCGCGTTCGTCGCCCTGTTTTTTCCCGACCTGCAACTGTTCAACCTGACGGACGATATCGTGGCCGGCAACGCCATCCCGCTGGCGCTTTTCGCTAAAACGGCTACGCTCGGCATCTTTTACACCGGCTTTTACCTGCTGCTCGCCTGGTCGGTTTTTTTTCGTAAGGAACTATGATCCGTATTCTCGTCGTCCTGCTCAGCGTCGCGATGTTCGGCGCGGCGAAGCTGCCGGTGGAGCATGCGATTTCCGCGGCGCATCGCGATCTGCATTTCCGCACGGTCGATTTCAATCTGAGCTTGCGTGAACAAATCGGGCAGCTCGGATTCATTGCGGCCTTGAGCGGATTCCGTTCACTCGTTGCCGACTTTCTTTTCATTCAAGCGCATGTGGCGTGGGAGCGAACGGAATGGGGACGTGTCCTGCTCTTGTTTCGCCAGGTCACAACCCTGCAGCCGCGCGCAATTTTGTTTTGGGATATGGCGGCGTGGCATATGGCCTGGAATGCGAGCACCGCGGCGATGAACGATCCGGGCCAGCCGCGGCTCGCCTTGCGCCTCAAGGCCCAGCGCGAATACCTCGAGCTCGGCAAGGATTTCCTTGAGCGCGGGATTCGCAACAACCCGGATCGTCCGCAACTCTACGAAGCGATGGCGCGTCTCTATCGCGACAAGTATGACGACCACGAACACGCCGCCGAGTTTTTTAGCAAAGCCGCCGCGCTGCCGGAAGCGCCGAGCTACGCGAAAAGATTCGCAGCGTATGAACTTGCGCAGTGCGCCGGCCGGGAGCGCGAAGCTTACGATCGGCTCCTTGCTCTTTACGAGATCGGCGAAAAAGAACGTCTGCCGACTTTGCTGCGTCGCTTAAAGCAACTGGAAAACAAGTTGGACATCCCGTTAGCTCAGCGAATCCCCGATCGAGTTCCCTAATCATCCCAATGCGCTTCGCGATCTTCAGCGATCTACACTCCAATCTGGAAGCGACGAACGCCGTCCTGGCGGATGCGCATGAGCGCGGGTGCACCGATTACGTCTGCCTGGGCGATGTCGTCGGTTATAACGCGAACCCGCATGAGTGCGTCGAGATTGTGCAAAAAATGGCGTGTCCTGTCGTGAAGGGAAATCATGACGAGCAGGCATCGCTCGAAGAATCCTCGCGCGATTTTAATCCGCTCGCGGAAATGGCGATCAACTGGACCCGTGAGCAATTGACGAAAGGGGACAAGGCATGGCTGCGCGAGCTGCGGCTCTCGCGGCAAGTGCGCGACTTTACCATCGTGCACGCTACGCTCGATACGCCGGAACAGTGGGGTTACGTCTTTAACGATCTCGATGCGGCCGCGAGTTTCACCTATCAGCACACAACCGTTTGCTTCTTCGGGCACACCCATGTGGCCGGCGCATTCGTGCGCGACGATGGCGTGAAACGAGTGCGAGTCGATCAACTCATGATCGAGGAGACGAAGAAATATTTCATCAACGTCGGCAGCGTCGGTCAGCCGCGCGATGGCGATTGGCGCGCGGCTTACTGTATTTACGATGTAGAGAAGAAGGTGGTCGAACAACGCCGGCTCAAATACGACGTGGCGAAGGCGCAGGAAAAAATCATCAAGGCCGGCCTGCCCAAGCTGCTGGCCGATCGTCTGAGTTTGGGACGATGAGGAATTAGATGTAGAGGCGCTTGTGCCAGGCGCCTGTCGCACGAGGTAGGCGCTTGGCACAAGCGCCTCTACATTTGAAACCGGAAATCAAATCGATCCTGATCATCAAGCCGAGTTCGCTCGGCGATGTGGTGCACACGTTGCCGGCGGTGGCCGCGATCCGCGACGCCAATCCGCAGGCGGCGATTACCTGGATCATCAACCCGGAATGGACCACGCTTCTGCGCGGGAATCCCGATGTGGACCACGTCCATATTTTCCCCCGCGGCGAATTGCGCGGCTTGAATGCGCCGCGCAGCCTGTTGCCCTGGCTAAAAAAAACGAGGGCGCTGCGCCCGGACGTTGCCCTCGATTTTCAGGGACTTCTTCGGAGCGCGCTCATCGGACGCATTAGTGGCGCGCGCGAAATCTGGGGATTGAGCGACGGCCGTGAGGGTTCGCGGCTGCTCTACCATCGGGTCGCGAAAGTCGATCGCCGCGCTCACGCGGTCGATCGGTATTTGAAACTGGCCGAAGCTTTCGGCGCGCCGATCCCGGCGACGTTGCGCTTTCCCTTGCCGACCGGCGATGAGTTGCCGCGCTTCGATTCCTATCCGCCATTTATTTTGCTGCATCCCTTCGCCCGCGGAGTCGGCAAGTCGCTTCGCAGTTCCGTGATTCAAAGTTTTTGCCACACGTTCGCACCAGTCCGGGTGGTGATCGTCGGGAAGACGACGCGCAAGCTCGTCGCGCCGGAGAACTGCGTCGATCTCTCCAATCAAACTTCGCTGCTCCAACTCATCTGGCTGATTCGCGCCGCGCAGTTTACCATCAGTGTGGATAGCGGCCCGATGCACATCGCCGCGGCCATTTCACCGCGATTAGTTTCGATTCATACCTGGTCCGATCCGCGCCGCGTCGGTCCTTACAATCCGGAGGCGTGGATCTGGAAACAGGGCCGGTTGCTTCGCGTGAACGAATTGGCAGGTGCCGGCCCTTTGAAGAAAGGCCGCGCGTTCGCCGAGGCCGATGTGCCGAAGGTAGTGGAACTCGGGCTCGATTATTTCGACGGCGACCGGCGATTGAGCGCCGACTGAGCAAGCCAGAGATCACGCGGATACGTGATCTTGGGATTGAATTCGTCATTCGCGACCAGGAAAACTTTCGCCCCAAGATGTTCGACCGCCGAAACTTCATCGGTAATCGAGAGCGTGTTCGCGGCCACGGCGTCGTAAGCCTGAACGAGAAGTTTTCTGGAAAAAATCTGCGGAGTTTGCATCGCGTAAAGTCCTTCGCGATCGACGCCGCCCGTCACGAAACAATCTGGGTCCGCGCGCTTGAGCGTGTCGGTAATCGGCGCGGCCAGGGCGGCGGCGCCATGCTCGCGAGCGAACTCGAACGCGCGCTCGATCTGTTCCGGCAACACCAACGGCCGCGCTGCATCGTGAACCGCGACATAGTCGGTCTCCGGGCCCAGCCGGTCCAAACCCGCACGCACGGAATCCTGGCGATGCGTTCCGCCTGCAATGATATGGCGCACTTTTTTCAAACCGGCTTCCGCGACGAGCTCCTGAAGTTTTGTCAACTGATCAGCGCGCCCAACCAGGATGACTTCATCGATGCAATCCGTCCGTTCGAAGGCATCCAGCGTGTGCGAAATGACCGGCTTGTCTCCAAGGAGGGCGAACAATTTGTCGAACCCCATCCGCTGGCCGGTGCCGGCGGCGACGATGATGGCGCTCAGCATTCGTTAGGCGTTCTGTTCATCCTAATTGCCGCTGCACTTCCGCGCTCAGCGTCTTCCCATCCGCCCGTCCCGCGACGTTTGCCTGGAGCGCTTTCATTACCGCGCCCATTTGCGCCTTCGAAGTCGCGCCGACTTCGGCAATCGCTTCACGTACCAGCGCCGCGAGCTCATCCGCCTCAAGGCCTTTCGGCAAATAAGCATTCAGCATCTCGAGCTCCTCTTTTTCCTTCGCGGCGAGTTCGGGCCGTCCGCCCTTTTCGAACTGCTCGATCGAATCCTGCCGCTGCTTCACTTGCTTGCGAATCACCTGCGACGCTTCCGCGTCATCGAGCTGCCCCTCCGCGCCGGCTTTGTCGATCGCGGAATACTTGAGCGCCGATTTCAGCATGCGCAAAACCCCGAGCTTGGCCGCGTCTTTTGCGCGCATGGCGTCTTTCAAATCGGAATCGATTCGCTCCGGTAAAGTCATGCCGCCAAGCTACGGCACCGGCTACACAGTCGGCAACTGGCTTCTCCGCGAGCGTTATTCGAAAATATTCCCGCGCTTGAAACGCCAGACGCTAATCGTATTCACCACCGCCGCGATGCCGAACAAGACGGCGAGCGTCGGCAGTAATTCGCGCGTCGTGCAGTTCGCCCAGAGCACCTGGACGAATCCTTCCATCGCCCAGTAAACGATGGTGAAAGGGCTGAGATGTTGCATGAACTCCGGCATGAAACTCCTGGGAAACCAGGCGCCGCCCACCGCGCTCATCGTCAGGATGAGAAACGTGCCGAGGCCCGTGGCCACCGAGGAGGTGGGCGAGATGGCGGCGAGGAACATGCCGAAGGCGACACAGGCAGTCGAGGCCGCCAGGCAGATGAGGAGGAGGTTGCCGAAGTTGGTCGTGATGTCGATCCCGAAAAGGAACCGGCCGGCGATGAAAAGCGTGGTCAGTTGGACCAGCCCGATCAGGACGAAGGAGAGATACTTACTCCAGAGAATGTGGGTGCGGTCCACCGGCGCCGAAAGCAGACGCTGGTAAATTCCGGCTTTCTTCTCCTCGAAAAGGGACGTGGAAGCGGCGGTGAGCGAGAAGAGCAGGAACATCACCGCCCAGCCACCGACGCTGCGCGTGGCCATCGGATTCTTCACCTGTCCCCCTCCGACCTGTTCCGACTCGATCTTGATGAGGCGGTCAAAAAGAGAGCCGTCGGCCGGCTGGCCAAAGTTTACCACCCCGTTTTTCACGTTCTTGGAAATGTCTTCCGCTTTGCCGCCGAAAGCCTGGGCGATCGCTACCGAGATGGACTGATTGAACCGATCGAAATTTTCCTTCCCGATATAATCCGCCCCCCGTTTTTGCAGACCCGTCAACAAGGCCTGGGGCGCGGAGCTATAGATGGTTTTCTCCAACAGCCCTGTGACGGTCTGAGTTTCAATCTCGTTCCGCGGGTTGTTCAGAAACTTCACTTTCAATCCGAAGAGTTGATCGCTTTGCGTATCGGTGGGAAAAATCAATGCGAACCGCAGAGTCCCCGCTCGCATCATTTCCCTCACCTTCGCTTCGGTGAGCGGCTGCTCGATTCCCGCCGCATCATTCTGCGTAGTGATGACTTTAAATGCCTTTTCCTTTCGGAGCGCGTCCGTGATCGCCGCGCTCACGGGCGCGTCGGTTTGACTAACGATGGCCAGCAGAATTCCGGTCGGACCACCTCCGCCCGTGCGGCCGACGCCAAAGACGCTGCCAAAGATATAGATCAGCACCATCGGCACGAGAAAGGTCAGCGCGAGCCCGATCTTGTGGTTCGCGAAACGCCGCAGCTCGTGGCCGATAAGAATCAGGATTGTGCGCATCGGATTAGCTATGCATCGCGAAGGGTTTTTCCGGTAAGGTGGAGGAACACACTTTCCAAACTCGGCCGCGTGATTTGGAAATGTCGGTTGGGAAGGCCGATGGTTTCGGCCAAGGCGAAAAGATCGGAAAGGCGAGTGTCGGCATGGGGCGTGAGGACAAAGGCATCCTCCATCGTCACCAACTCGCCCAGGCGCGCAAAGGCGGGCAGGTGCGGAGCGGTCTCTTCGTTTCGCGCGATGCGGATCTGCTCTGCAAACGGCAGCTGCAAGAGCAATTCGTCGAGCGTCCCGAGCGCGAGCAGCTTGCCATGGTCGATGATGCCGATGCGCGAGCAAAGCCGCGTGGCTTCCTCCATGTAATGGGTCGAGTAGATGATCGTCATGCCATCGGCGTTGAGGCGTTGCACAAACTCGAAGATCGCGTTGCGCGATTGTGGATCGACTCCCACGGTCGGCTCGTCGCAGAGGAGAAGCGGCGGGCGGTGAAGGATGGCCGCCACGATGTTCAGCCGCCGTTTCATCCCTCCCGAGTAGGTGCTCACCTTGTCCCGGCGCCGCTCCTGGAGTTGCGCCGCGAGCAAACCTTCCTCGACGCGCTCGCGCAGAAGGGCACCGCGCAAACCATATAATCGACCGAACAACCGCAGGTTCTCTTCCCCGCTCAATTCATCATAAAGCGCCAGTGCCTGCGGCACGAAACCGAGCTCTCTCCGCTGCTCGACCCGGCGATGATCGAAGGGCGCGCCATTGAGGCGGATCTCGCCGCTATCGGCCGGACGAATTCCCGCTACCAGCGACATGAGTGTCGTCTTGCCCGCGCCGTTTGGGCCGAGGAGACCGAAGAATTCACCACGCTCCAACGAGAGCGAGACATCCTGGAGCGCCGCAACTGAGCCGTAGCGCTTCGTCAGATTCTCAATCGCGAGCATCAAATTTCAAATGCCCGCCCGCAGCTTTTCCGCGCACGCGTGCACCGACGCCGGATCGCTGACACTCATGACTTCGGCGTCTTTCCTTGTCCGCCGCAGCAAGCCCGCGAGAACTTCAGCCGGCCCGAGCTCGATAAAAAAATCGCAGCCGCGCGCGAGCAAATTCTCCATGCAATCGCTCCAGCGCACCGTGCTTGTCACCTGATCGCGCAACGCGGTTCGAATTTCCGGCAGGGTTTCGGCCGGTTCGCCGGTCACATTGCTCATGATCGGAAAACGCGGCAGCCGCAGTTCCGCATCGAGCAACGGCTGGCCGAGCTCTTCGTAAGCGGCGTTCATGAGGCGCGAATGGTAAGCGCCGGCCACGTTCAAGAGTGTCCCGCGGCGAATGCCATGTTCCTTCGCCAGGCTGACCGCCATTTCGACCTTTGCGCTTTCGCCCGAAATCACGATCTGTCCCGGCGCGTTGATATTGGCGACATCCACGTCGGTATCGGCCGCGAGTGTTCGCACCGCCGTTTCATCCGCGCCAATCATGGCCGCCATTGCACCCGCGGTGGCGGAACAGGCGGCATCCATCAAACGACCCCGCGTCTCGACCAGCTTCAGGCCGGTCGCAAAATCGAAAGTGCCGCCGGCCGCATGCGCCGTCCATTCGCCTAACGACAGACCCGCCGCCGCCTCGATCGCGAAATCGCCGGCGACGCTACGCAACGCGGCCAGGCAGGCGAGTCCATGAACATAAAGCGCCGGCTGGCAATTCGACGTCTTGGTTAATTCCTCCAGCGGCCCATTCCAGGCGATGCCGCTCAAAGATCGCCCGAGAATTTGATCCGCCTCCTGGAACAAATCGCCGGCCGCCGGATGATGCGCTGCGAGTTCACGTCCCATTCCAACGCTTTGGGCGCCCTGGCCCGCAAACAGTAGCGCGATCTTTTTTGCCATGTTACTTTATTAGTTTCGTCCCCTTCTCGAGCAAGCTCGCGTTAATAAGCTTGCATTTCTGTCATCAAAGCAAAATACTTTTGCGTATGCAGAAACATGCACGCAAAGCAGCGCTTGCAATCATCGCGCTGTTAGTCGCATTGCCGCTGGCAACGGCCAATGCCCGATGGCTTGAAAAGAAGGAGCCGAACCTACCGTTCGGTGTGTTCATTCAAGGTCTCGAGGGGTCAGTAGTGTTGTCTTTGACGTTGGACAAGAGTGGCCACGTCGCGGGCACGAGCGTTCTGCGAAGCAGCGGCCATCCCGCCTTGGATGAGCTCGCGCGCAACGCAGCCTCAAACTGGCGCCTGAGCGCAGACTCGGTCCTGCCAAGTGACATCAGTAAGGGACGGGTCGAGTTAGTGACGTTCAAAAACCCCACGAAAGCGAAGCAGCTCCTTCCGGGCGCTACGCCGTACTGGGTGCAGTTAAGATAGGTAAACCTGCGGTCGTCGGTTAATTCGACACCGCGGGAGTTCCGGCGGCGGAAGCCCCATCCGCCGCCTGGGGGTGGGTGGTTTTTCTCGCGGCGCAATTGTCTGCGCTAAGTCGGTCGCCCTTCGCGCGAGTTTGGGCTTGCGCGGTTGTCGCCTCTTGCGAGCATAAACGGCAAGGTTGCCCATGGCTTTTACCACGCGCGAAATTGAATCTCCCGATCCTGTCACGCGCGTCGCGGCAGCGGACGCACGAATGCGCGAAAACCTCGGCGATATCGGGGAAAAAATGGTCCTCAATATGGGACCGTCGCACCCCGCCACTCACGGTGTTTTACGCCTCGTCCTGGAACTCGATGGCGAGACGATCACGAAGGCGACGCCCGACATCGGCTTTCTCCATCGCGGCGATGAAAAAATCGCGGAGAACATGCAGTATAACCAGTTCGTGCCCTACACCGACCGGCTCGATTATCTCGCGCCGCTCTCGAACAACGTCGCCTACGCCCTCGCCGTCGAAAAATTGATGGGCTGGGAGTTGCCGCCGCGCGGAAAAGCCATCCGCGTCATTTGCTGCGAGACGGCGCGCATCTCGGCGCACCTGATGGGCCTCGGCGCCATGGCGCTCGATCTCGGCGCGATGACTGTGTTTCTCTACACCTTCGCCGAACGCGAAAAACTTTATGACCTTTTCGAGCTTCTGACCGGCGCGCGCTTCACCACTTCCTACACGCGGGTCGGCGGCCAGATCCGCGACCTGCCCGAGAAATTCATCCCGCAACTCGAAAAGTTTCTCGACGATTTCATTCCGCAGTTGGACGAAGTGGACAAGCTCCTGACCCGCAACCGGATCTTCGTCGATCGCACGCGCGACATCGGCGTGATCGCGCGAGAGCGCGCGATTGCCTATGCTCTTTCCGGGCCCAATCTGCGCGGCAGCGGCGTCGAGCACGATCTGCGTCGCAAGCATCCGTATCTCGACTACGACAAGTATGACTTCGAAGTTGTCGTAGGCACGGCGGGCGATTGTTACGACCGCTACCTTGTTCGGATCGAAGAAATGCGGCAAAGCGTGCGGATTTTGCGGCAGGTAATCGAAAAGCTGCCGAGCGGTCCGATCAATGTCGTCGATTGGAAAAACATGCCGCCGCCCAAATCCCGTGTGATGACGAAAATGGAGGAGCTCATCCACCATTTCATCGTGGTGACCGAAGGGCTCGATGCGCCGCCGGGCGAAATTTATTTTGCGGCCGAGAATCCAAAGGGCGAACTCGGATTTTACATTAATAGCAAGGGCGGCGGAGTCCCGCACCGGCTGAAAATCCGCGCGCCGTCGTTTGTGAACCTCAGCATCCTGCCTGAGCTTTTGCCCGGCTGCTCGTTGAGCGATGTGGTCGCAGTGCTCGGCAGTCTGGACTTCGTTATGGGCGAATGCGACAGATGAAACAAATGACAAAGCACGAATGACGAATGACGAAATCAGAACGATGGAGGGAACGCCTCGCCCGAGGCGGTCGCAACGCGTGCAGTCATTCAGACTTCGTCATTCATTCGTCATTCGTCATTCGTCATTCGTCATTTGCCTTCTCGCGCTGACTTTTGCCCTCGCGGCCTGCCGCCCAGCTAACCGGCTGACCAAAGCCAACGTCGCGGAAGTGACCGAAGGCATGTCGAAGAAGCAGGTGGAATCGATTTTGGGAACGCCGACCACAGTCGATACGAAAGATTTCATTCTCCTGAAGAAGACGACCTACGTCTACGCCCAGGGGAAAGAGTCCGTCACCATCATTTTCAAAGACGACAAGGTGCAGTCGAAGGTCAGCACATTGTCCGATTAAGCGCGGCGTCTTTGTGGATCCGACGAACACGCGCATCTCCGCTGAGCTGGAGCGGAAAATGGACGAAGCGATCGGGCGCTACCCCGCCGATCGAAAGCGAAGCGCGTCGATGCCGTTGCTTCATCTCTGGCAGGAAGAATTTGGATTCATCAGTGACGAGGGCGTGCGCTGGATCGCGGCCAAACTTGATCTGCAACCGATCAACATCCTGGAGCTGGTGACGTTCTATCCGATGTTCCGGCAATCGGCCGCGGGGAAAACGCACATCCGGGTCTGCCGCACGTTGAGTTGCGCCATGGCCGGAAGTTATCAGGTCATGGAAAAAGCGTGCGCCGCCGCCGGGATCACGCGACATCGCGATGACAACGGGATGCACACTCCGATCTCGCTGAGCAAGGACGGGAAATTCAGCATCGAGTTCGTCGAGTGCCTGGCGAGCTGCGGGACAGCGCCGGTTTGCATGGTGCAGGATGAATTGGTCGAGAACGTGCGCCCAGAGACGGCCTCGACTCTTCTCACTGATGACCATTCACGAATAACCAATAACCATTCCCCTCCCCATCCGCTCGAGCATCGGCTCATTTTCAAAAACATCGGACGCGCGGATTGGAGCACCGCCATCGACTGCTACTTGCGCGACGGCGGTTACGAACAGCTCAAAAAAGCAGTCAAGATGACTCGCATGGAAATTGTCAACGAGGTGAAGACCGCGGGCCTGCGAGGTCGCGGCGGCGCCGGTTTCCCGTGCGGCGTGAAGTGGAGCTTCATCAAGGCCGACGAAAAAAAGCCGGTCTATCTGATCTGCAACGCCGATGAATCCGAGCCGGGCACGTTCAAGGATCGTTACATTATTCACGACGATCCGCATCAGTTGCTCGAGGGCATTCTGATCTCGTGTTTCGCACTGAACGCGAAGACCGCCTACATCTACATTCGCGGTGAATTTCCCGAAGGCGCCAAGATCCTCGAGCGCGCCATCGAGGAAGCGCGCGAACATAATTTTCTTGGCCGAGACATGCTCGGCACCGGTTTCGACGTCGAGATCTACATTCACCGCGGCGCCGGCGCCTATATTTGCGGTGAAGAAACCGGCCTGATCGAATCGCTCGAAGGCAAGCGCGCATATCCGCGCATCAAGCCGCCGTATTTCCCGGCGGTGCTCGGGCTCTACATGAGTCCGACCATCGTCAACAACGTGGAAACCCTCTGCCACGTGAAGCACATCATCGAGATGGGCGGCGGCAATTATGCCCGGCTAGGCAGCGCGAATAATACCGGGACCCGCATCGTGTGCGTGAGCGGCGACGTGCAGCGGCCCGGTTATTTCGAAATCGAGGTCGGCGCGGTCACGATGGGCCAGCTCATTTACGATATGGCCGGCGGCCCGCGTTACGGACGCACCGTCAAGGCCGTTATCCCGGGCGGAAGCTCGGCGAAAGTTTTGCGCGCTGACGAACGCTTCAAACTAAAGCTCAAGCAACCGGACGGCTCGATCGCGGAGCAGGAGGCATCGCTCTTCGACATCCCGATGGATTTCGATTCGCTTGCCGCCGCCGGCTCGATGGCGGGCTCGGGCGGCGTGATCGTCCTGGACGATTCGCGCGACATGGTTTGGACGCTCAACAACATCAACGAATTTTACGCGCACGAGAGTTGCGGTCAGTGCACCCCCTGCCGCGAAGGCTCGCTCTGGATGCAGAAAATCACCGACCGCATGTTGCTCGGTGGCGGCGTGGTGCAGGATCCCGATACGTTGAAAACCGTAGCCGATAACATCGCCGGCCGGACGATCTGCGCCTTTGGCGAAGCCTGCGCCTGGCCGACGCAAAGCTTCGTCGACAAATTCCGGGAAGAATTCAGCGCGCGCAGCCAGAAACCAGTGCCACCTCCGATGCCGCCCGAATACACACCGGGCGAATTGATCGACCATCAGAAAATCGCGACGATCCCGCTCAAGCGCAATCCGGGCCACGAAGAAACGGCCACCGCCGGAACAATCTGAAAATGAATCTGGAAGCCAGGAAACCAGGAATTGAGTTGGGAAACACGGAGTTGACCCAGCGGATTATCGGAGCGGCGATTCGAGTCCATAGAGAGTTGGGCCCTGGCTTTCTCGAGCTCATGTATGAGGAGGCATTGGCGATTGAACTCTCCGCTGCAGGCCTCTCGTTCGAACGCCAAAAGCTATTGCCGGTTTTTTATCGTGAACATTTGATTGGCGAACATCGGCTTGATCTTGTTGTCGAGGCAAAGGTCATTCTCGAACTAAAAGCAATCTCCGAACTGGAGAAAATCCATTTCGCGATCGTGCGCTCCTACTTCAAGGCCTCTGGATTGCAGGACGCGCTCTTGCTCAACTTCGCCTCCACAACATTGAGCGTGAAACGCGTCGGACGCGAATATCGTCCGGCTGCTCCCGCAGAAATAAGTTTCTAACCTCATGGCTTCCTGGTTTCCAGATTCGTTCCTTCTTTCCTGATGAGCGACCAGATTTCAGCTCCGCCGCAAATGGTCAACGTCCAGATCAACGGCGTCTGGCATGAATTTCCGAAGGGCACGCGCGTGATCGAGGCATGCGAAAAGGCCGGCAACTACGTGCCGCGCTATTGCTATCACAAGAAGCTCAGCTCGCCGGGCAACTGCCGCATGTGCCTGATCGAAATGGGCCTCCCGAAAATGGGCCCCGATCGAAAACCTGAGCTCGGCGCCGATGGCAAACCTTTGATCAACTGGATGCCGCGCCCGCAGATTTCGTGCGCGCAGGATGTCAGCGAAGGCATGGGCATTCGCACTGATTCGCCGCTCGCGGTCGAGTGCCGCAAGGGCGTGATGGAATTTCTCCTGATCAATCATCCGCTCGATTGTCCGATCTGCGATCAGGCGGGCGAATGCCGGTTGCAGGAATTCAGCGTCGAATATGGAAACGCCGAATCGCGCTTCCTCGAAAACAAGGTGAAAAAGCCGAAGAACATTGAGCTCGGCCCGCGCGTCACGCTCGATGACGAGCGCTGCATTCTTTGCTCGCGCTGCATCCGCTTCTGCCAGGAGATCGTGCAGGACGACGTCCTGGGATTCGTCGATCGCGGCAGCCACAGCGTCCTTACTGCCCACCCCGGCAAGCGGCTCGAAAATAATTATTCGCTCAACACCGTCGATATCTGTCCGGTCGGGGCGCTGACCTCTTCCGACTTCCGGTTCCAGATGCGGGTCTGGTTTTTGAAGGAAACGAAAAGCTTTTGCACGAGCTGCGCGACCGGTTGCAACACCGTGATCGGAACGCGCGAAGACGTGATCTATCGCCAGACGCCGCGCGAGAATGACGCGGTCAATTCCTGCTGGATGTGCGACTACGGGCGTTTGAACTTTGGGTATCTCCAGTCGGCAAAGCGGCTCCTCCAGCCGGAAATCCTTTCAGGCGACAAACTGATTCCCGCCGAATGGAACGTGGCCATCGGCCACGCCGTCGCGCAGTTGAAACATTTTTCGGGATGGGAAATTGCGATCGTTGCTTCGGGCCGAATGACGAATGAAGAACTCTGGCTTACCTCGCAACTGGCGAGGACGCTCGGAGTTGATTTGATCGACATCGTTCCGCGCCAGGGTCCAGCGGACGAAATCCTCTTGAACGCAGACCGCAACCCAAACACAAACGGCGCGCGGCTCCTCGGCGTCACTTCACAACCGGGCGCAAGACTTCCCGAGATTGTGCAAGGCGTCGCATCCGGCCGGATCAAAGCGCTCATCGCGCTCGGCGAAAATCCAACCGAGATCGGACTGACCGTCGCGCAGATCACCGCGCTGCCCGCTTTCATCGCGATGAATATTTTGGCGAACGACTCGACGCCGGCCGCGACCGCGCTTCTGCCCTCGTTTGGTTTCGCCGAGAAACGCGGCTCGATGATCAACGGGAAAGGCCGACTCCAGCGGCTCAATCGCGCGGTGCGCGGACCGGGTCAGGCGCGCGATGATTGGGAAATCCTGCGCGATCTCATCCAGACGTGTTCCGGCAGGAACGGAATCTACTCGATCGAGGATGTCTTCCGGCAAATGAGCGAATCCGTCCCGCAGTTTGCGGGATTGAGCCTGAGTAAGATCGGCGATCTCGGCGTGCAGGCGATGGACGATGCAACGAGCCCTGGGCCTCCGGACGCGCCGGCCAAAGAAGAGATGAAAAAGCCGGAATCGGAGAAGGCGGCAAAATGAAGATCGGAAGTGCTGTAGCAACGGCGCTGTGTCGCCGTTTCCACCGACGCCCCGACACAGCGGGGCGGCTACAGCGTCCACAAAGCGTCGGAACATAAAATGGACTACGCCTTAATTCTCGCCAGCTTTATCAAGATCGTCGCGCTGCTCGCCGTCGTGCTCGGCATCATGAACTACGCGGTTTATGCGGAACGGCGCATCAGCGCGCTGATCCAGGACCGGCTCGGACCCAATCGCGTCGGTCCCGCCGGATTGTTTCAACCGATTGCCGACGCGATGAAGTTTCTCTTGAAGGAGGATTTCACGCCGGGCCACGTCAACACGTTCTATTACTGGCTCGCGCCTTGCCTCGCGATGATTCCGGCGATCACGACGCTCGCCGTCGTCCCGTTCGGCAGCTCTCTGTTCGGCGTGCCGATGGTGATCGCGGATATCAACGTCGGAGTTCTTTTCGTTTTCGCGATCGCCTCGTTGGGCGTCTACGGCATCGTCATCGCCGGCTGGTCGTCGAATTCAAAATATCCGTTCCTCGGCGGAGTCCGTTCCAGTTCGCAGATGATTTCCTACGAACTCTCGCTCGGGCTCGCGGTCATTCCGGTTTTCCTCCTCATCGGCCAGCTCCGCCTGACCGAAGTCGTCCGTTATCAAATCGAGCATGGCTGGATGATCGCGCCGTTCGTGGGCGACTGGACGAATCTCCACAAATGGCTCCTCGCGATTCCGATGTTCATCTCGTTCGTGGTTTTCACGATCGCGATCTTCGCGGAAACGAATCGGTTGCCATTCGATCTGCCGGAAGCCGAAACCGAATTGGTCGGCGGTTATCACACCGAATACGGCTCGATGAAGTTCGGGCTTTTTTTCCTCGGCGAATATGTCGCCATGATCACCGGCAGCGCGATCATTGTGACGCTTTTCCTGGGCGGCTGGCACTTTCCCGGCATCCCGGATGGTTCGCAGGGATGGGGCTGGGGGCTGCTGAATATTTTTGTCTTCTTCTCGAAGGTCGCAGTGCTGCTCTTCGTTTTCATCTGGGTGCGCTGGACGCTGCCCCGATTTCGCTATGACCAACTCATGCGTCTGGGCTGGGTCTTCTTCTTCGAAATCGCGCTCGTAAACATCTTCCTGATGGCGATCATCCTCGCTTATCTACCAGCTAAATGACGAATTCCCGAATGACGAATGACGAAGGAATGACGAAGCCCGAATCGTCCGGAACTTCGTCATTCGTCATTCGTGCTTCGTCATTCTGACTATGTCCATCACCGTTTCACGACCCAAGCTGAACTGGCGCGAGCGCGCCTATCTGCCGGCGATCCTTAGCGGAATGGCGATCACCATAAAGCATCTCCGGAACATGCTCCTCGGCCGAACGAAAGTGACGATGCAATATCCCGAGGAAAAATGGGATAGCCAGATGCCCGACCATTATCGCGGCGCGCCGGCTCTCGTCCGCGATGAAACCGGCCGGGTCCGCTGTGTAGCCTGTCAGCTCTGCGAGTTCATCTGCCCGCCGCGCGCGATCAGAATCATTCCCGGCGAATTCCCGGCGGCCGATAAGTTCGCCAAGGTGGAAAAATTTCCGCACGAATTCGACATCGACATGATTCGCTGCATTTACTGCGGGCTTTGCGAGGAGGTTTGCCCGGAGCAGGCGATCTACCTGCGAAAAGATTACGCGATCACCGGCTTCACCCGCGCCGACATGGTGCACAACAAAGAGAAGCTCCTGGAGATTGGCGGCGTCATGCACGGCGTGGTCTTAAAGTGGAACGATAAGAAATGAGCCCGATCCTCTTTTGGCTCTTTGCGTTCGTCATGCTGATCTTCGGCGCTGCTGTCGTCATCAACCGCAACCCGATCGCGAGCGCGCTTAGTCTCGTCATTTGCTTCATGGGCTTGTCGGCCCTCTTCATGTCGCTCGACGCCTTTTTCATCGGCATCATCCAGGTGCTCGTTTACGCCGGCGCCGTCATGGTGCTTTTTCTTTTCATCATCATGCTGCTCGATTTGCGCGCGGAAGAGCGGCGGAAGATTAATCTCGTTGCCGTGGTGGGTGGCGCCGCAGTCGCGCTCGCTTTGTTCGTCCAGATTTATTCTGTGGTCGGGCAATTGAGCGCGGCGAACAAGCCGTTTCCGGCTTTGGCCTCACCGAAGACGGATGACGTTCACAGCGTCGGTCTTCTTCTTTTCACGAATTACAATCTGCCGTTCCAGATCATCGGCGTGCTCGTCCTGGTCGCGACGATTGGGGTGATTGTGCTCAGCAAACGGGAGCTGCGTTGAGGCATGGTTACGCTCGGCCACTACCTCATCGTTAGCGGATTGCTTTTCACGATCGGGTTCGCCGGCGTGCTCTTGCGCCGCAACATCATTATCATCTTCATGTCGCTAGAGCTGATGCTGAACGCGGCAAATCTGTCGCTCGTCGCGTTCTCGCGTTTTCGACTCACGGCTGCCGGCATGCCTGATTACAACGCGCAGGTCTTCGTTTTTTTTATCATCACCGTCGCCGCCGCTGAGGTGGCGGTCGGTCTCGCCATCATCGTCGCGCTTTATCGCGCCCGGCAGACCACGCATGTCGAAGACGTTTGCAGTTTGAAATTCTAGAGACCCAATGAGCAGCGCCCTTCCCTGGTATATCTTGCTCCTGCCATTTTTTGCGGCAGTCGCGATCGTCCTGCTGACAAAATCCTACCGCGGTCTGAGCAGCTTCATCTCCGTCGCTGCTGTCCTCGCAAGTTTCGCTTTGAGCTGCGTCGTTTTCGCGACGCCGAACATCCGAGCCATCGAGCGGACCTGGATCGATCTCGGGCCGGTACTCTACGTGCCTCTTGGGTTCGTCCTCGATGATCTCAGCAAGACAATGCTCGTTCTCGTAACCGGCATCGGCGCGCTCATCCACATCTATTCGCTCGGCTACATGCGCGACGACGCCGGCAAATCGCGCTACTTCGCGTCGCTCTCCTTTTTCATGTTCTCGATGCTCGGCATCGTCCTTTCGAACAACTTCGTCATGATGTTCATCTTTTGGGAACTGGTCGGCGTCAGTTCCTACTTGCTGATCGGACACTGGTTCGAACGCGACGCCGCCGCCGAGGCCGCCAAGAAAGCGTTTCTGACCAATCGCATCGGCGACTTCGGATTCATGCTCGGAATCATGATGGCGTGGACCGCGACCGGTTCCGTAGTTTTCTCGGAGATGTCGGAGCAGCTCGGGCGGATCTCCAGTTATCCCGGGTATCTCACGATCGCTGCACTGCTTATTTTCTGCGGCGCGGTCGGCAAGTCCGCGCAATTTCCGCTGCACGTCTGGTTGCCGGATGCGATGGAAGGGCCGACGCCGATTTCGGCGTTGATCCACGCCGCGACCATGGTGGCGGCCGGCGTTTACATGCTGGTGCGCGTCGGTTTTCTCATCGAGGCATCGCCGGTCGCGCTCTGGGTCATCGCATGGATCGGAACGATCACCGCCGTTCTCGCCGGGCTCATCGCGACCCAACAAAACGACATCAAGCGAATCCTCGCCTACTCCACGCTTTCGCAGCTTGGTTACATGATCATGGCGGTTGGGCTCGCCTCGGGTCAGGCCGCGATGTTCCACCTGTTCACGCACGCGTTCTTCAAAGCGCTGCTTTTCCTCGGCGCCGGTTCGATCATCGT
>JBEEHT010000080.1:0-29450 GCA_041167545.1 Verrucomicrobiota bacterium | reverse complement strand
AGGCATCTTGCCTGTGGGGCCAACGGGGCGTCTCGCCCGTTGCTAGGAAAGTTGAATCAGGCAAGATGCCTGATCGCCCCACAGGCATGATGCCTGTGCTACGTGCTCGGGATGACGCCTTGGAGAAAGATATTCCTTGCGTGCGCAAAACTGCTGCCGCACGAGTTCCCATGCCGGAGCTGAAAGATTACGCCAGCTCCGTCGCGATCGTCGTCTCGAGTTGCGATGCGTTCTTCGATGCCTGGCGGCCGTTCGCGTTCTTCTTCCGCAAACATTGGAGCGATTGTCCCTTCCCGTGCCATCTGATCGTGAACCGTCTGCGCGTCCGCTCGAACTGGCTCCAGCCGATCGCGGTGGGACCTGATCGCGGATGGGCCTCAAACATGAAGGCGGCGCTGAGTCACATCCCGCAGCCGTATGTACTCTACCTGCAGGAGGATTATTTCCTGAACGCCGACGTTCATCGTGCGCAGTTGGCCGGCGATTTCGCCTACGCTTTCGCACACGACGCCGCGTCCTTTTGTTTTTATCCTCGCTCGCAATTGGAACGCGATTTCGAGCCGTTGAACGAACGCTTCGGAATTGTGCCGCGCGATTCCGATGGGCGCACACGCTTGCAGGCGACTCTCTGGAAAAAAAGTGTTTTCGAATCGGCGATCCGGCCGGGTGAAACAGCCTGGAACATGGAAGCGCGCGCCAGCGAACGCACGCGCGACCTTCTCTCCCTTTCCTACACGCGGCGCGATCTGATCCCGATCCCTTATCTGATGTCCGCCATTTCGCGGGCGCTCTGGACGCCTGAGGCGATCGCGCTCTGCCAAAAAGAAGGCCTCCAGATTCGTCCTCGTTTCCGGCTTCCCCACAGCGACGTGCCGTGGCGCCGCCGTTTCCGTCGCGGTGTTGGACGAGTTCGACTGGCCGCCGCGCTCGCCGCCGCTCGCAAGCATGTCATCGACCTCGACGCTCCGGCCGACTAGATCCTTCGGCATTCTCAAAGGAGCTATTCCGCACCCGAGGCAATCGAAGGCATGATTCAATTCGATGATACTCTAAGGCCTGACATTTGATGGAACCGAAGGAACACCGCAAGTCCGCTGGACCGAACTCGAAGGCGTGGCTTCTCGGGCTCAACCGCGCGATCCTCGATTCCGCGCTCGATTGCATCATCACGATGGATTCGCACGGTCACGTGGTGGAATTCAATCCGGCGGCGGAACGCGTTTTCGGATTCACTCGTGCCGACGCCGTCGGGCAGGAACTGGCGGAGCTCATCATTCCGCCCTCGTTACGCGAAATGCACCGTGCCGGCCTGAAGCGTTATCTGGAAACCGGCGAGGGTCCGGTGCTCGGGCGTCGGCTGGAGATTGGCGCAGTCCGCGCTGATGGCGCAGCGATCCTCGTCGAGCTTGCGATCACCGCCTTCCGCATCGATGACGAGCCGTTTTTCACCGCCTACCTGCGCGACATCACCGAGCGCAAGCAAGCCGACGAGGCAAGCAGGCGCCTGGCCGCGATCGTCGCCTCCTCGGACGATGCGATCATCAGCAAGGACCTTGATGGACGAATCAAGAGTTGGAACGAAGCGGCCGAGCGCCTCTTCGGCTACAAGCCGGAGGAGACGATCGGCCAGCCGGTGACGATGCTGATGGCGCCCGACCGTTACAACGAGGAGCCCGGAATTCTTGCACGGATCAGGCGCGGCGAACGCCTCGAGCATTATGAAACCGTGCGCCGCCGCAAGGATGGGACACTCTTCGATATTGAGCTCACCGTTTCGCCGATAAAAGACGAGAACGGGCGCGTCATCGGCGCTTCCAAGATCGGCCGCGACATCACCAGCCGGGTCCAACATCAAAGACGCCGCGCCGCCCAGTACACGGTCGCCAGTCTGCTCGCCGGTTCCCTGTCGCTCACCGAGATCGGCCCGCTCGTCATTCAAACCGTCGCGTCCGGCGGCAACTGGGTCGCCGGTTCCATTTGGTTGTGCGAAAACGATTGCACGACTTTGCACTGCGCTACGACCTGGCATACCGGCGGATCGAATTTGGAAAAGTTTGAGCAGGTCACCCGCGCCACTTCGCTGGTGGGCGCGACCGGGTTGCCGGGACGCGTCGTTACCTCGCGCAAACCGGTGTGGATCGAAGACGTCGCACGCGACGATAACTTTCCGCGGGCCGCGGCTGCGATTGCAGCAGGCCTGCGCGGCGCTTTTGCTTTCCCGGTGCAGGCCCACGGACAGGTCAAAGGCGTGCTCGAATTATTCAGCGAAGAGAGCGCGAAACCTGATGAAGATTTGTTCCAGTTAGTGGAAGCGCTCGGCAACCAGATCGGCCTCTTCATTCACCGCCAACAGATCCAGGATGAATTGCAGCAGCAGAAAGAGGTGGCCGAATCAGCCAACGCCGCGAAGGATCGTTTTCTCGCGACGCTCAGCCATGAGCTTCGCACACCTCTCACGCCGATCCTGATTTGGGCCGGCGGCATGGCGAGCGAGCCCGATCTTCCGGCAGAGATCGAGGAAGGTTTGAAAATGGTTTGCCGCAATGTCGAGCTCGAAGCCCGGCTGATCGACGACCTGCTCGATTTGACCCGGATCAGCCGCGGCAAACTTCAATTGCACCTGCGCAAATCCGACGCGCACGAGCTGCTCGGCCACGCGATGGAGATCGTGCGCGACGAGATCAGTTCCCGAGAGCTGAGTTTGTCGGTCGAGTTCTTCGCTTCCGAACATCACGTCCTCGCAGATTCCTCCCGTTTGCAGCAGGTGTTTTGGAACGTGCTGAAAAACGCCTCGAAATTTACTCCGGAGCGCGGCGCGATCGTCGTCCGAACCGTCAACCCGAAACCCGCGGCCTTGCAGATCGAGATCAGCGACACCGGCGTGGGCATCGACCCGGAACACCTCGAGAAAGTTTTTGACGCCTTCGAACAAGCGGGGACGCGCCGGGAAGGTTTGGGACTCGGGCTCGCGATCAGCCGGGCGATCGTAGAAATGCACCACGGATCCATCCACGCCTTCAGCGCCGGCCCCGGCAAAGGCGCAAAATTCGTCATCGACCTGGAGACCGCCGCGTAGAGGTTCCGTTGTAGCTGCCGCCGGCACTGGCGGCAGGAAAGATCGCGCTAAGATTCGTTCTGCCACCAGTGACGGCGGCAGCTACACCTCACCGCAGCGGCCGCGCGACCAGAATCCCGGAATCCGTGCGATAACGATTGAGGTAACTCGAGAGCGTCGAGTCCACCACGACCTTCCCGTAATTCCGTGGCGACGACGCGTGCATGAAATGGAGCGACCCGTCCACCGATCGCAACGCGAGTCCAACATGCGAAGTCGAATACCGACCCGGCCCGTCTCGCGAAATGATTCCAATGATGTCTCCGCTCCGCAGCTTTCCTTCGATCCCGGCAACCCGGCTTTTCGGAATCTGGTAGAGCGGGCGGCTCGAGACCCGCGCTTCCATCTGTGCCAATGGCCCGAGCAGCGCGCGGTTCGATTTGAGATAGCGGTAATGCTTCCAGCCCACCGTCATTTCGCGCGCCGAATGTGGCACGCTGCTGCCGCCCAAGCTGCGCGTCAGATCGTCAACGAGCCCGCGCCGGTCATTATCCGCCAGCCAGTCTTCGAGATAATGAAGCCGCGAAAGATATTCGCCCGTGCATTGCCCGCCGCGATAGCGATCCACTTCGATGTAATGCAGCATCTGTTCCGGCGTCCAATTCTCCTCCGGCTCATTCAGCATCCGCGCGAACCCGAGCGCGTTCTCGTAAAACGTCCAGCAATCCATCCCGTTGAAATTCACCGACGGCGCCTCGATCCGGTTATCGATCTCGAGCGTGAACGATTTGTAGCGCGTGCCCACCAGCGCGCCCCCCACCGCCGCCGTCCGTTCCCCGATCGGCAGCGCCTTCCAGTTCTCCGCCTTTGCCTTTGCCACCAGGTTATCGAACCGGTCGCGGCCCTTGAACACCGTGCCGAACGGCAGCCGCGATTCCGCGTTCGCCGTCGCCACCACCAGGAAAAACAAAATGCTAAAAATTTTCGCCATGACGGTGAGGAATGTAGACAGAATTTACAGCATGAACAGAGCGTAACACAGGCATTCTGCCTGTGCGTCCAGCGGACATTCTGTCCGCTGCTACCCCTCCTCAATCCCGTAAATCCTGTTAATCCTGTCTAAAAAAGAATGCAGGTGCGCTGCAGGTCGCGCTCCGTATTTTTTGATTCGTGCAGGACCTTTTTCAAAGCAGTGACGATCCGCAGGAAGCGCGAGTCAGCGCCTCCGCTCCCCTCGCCGCCCGCATGCGTCCACGCACCCTCGATGAGTTCGTCGGGCAGGAACATATCCTCGGCCCCGGCAAATTATTGCGGCGCGCCATCGAAGCCGACCGACTGCCTTCCGTTATCCTGTCCGGCCCACCCGGCACCGGCAAAACGACGCTCGCTCATGTCATCGCCGATATGACCCAGGCGAAATTCGAACGACTGAGCGGCGTCGAAAGCAACGTCGCCGAAATGAGGAAGGTCGTTGCGTCCGCCGCGAATCGTCTCCGCACCTCCGGCAAGAAAACGATCCTATTCGTCGACGAGATCCATCACTTCAACAAAGCGCAGCAGGATATCCTCCTGCCCGACGTCGAGAGCGGGAACCTGCGACTGATCGGCGCCACGACCTACAATCCATTCTTCTACGTCAACAGCGCCCTCGTCTCCCGCTCCCAGGTTTTCCAGCTCGAGCCCCTCAAGGTCGCGCAACTCGAAGAGCTCATCGACCGCGCCCTCGCCGACAAAGAGCGCGGCCTCGGCAATCACAAAGTGCAGATGGACGCCGACGCCCGCACCCATCTCGCCAAGCTCGCCGATGGCGACGCCCGCAAATGCCTGAACGCCCTTGAAGTCGGCGTCCTCACCACGCCGCCCGATAAAAAACACGTCATCCACTTCACTCTCGCCGTCGCCGAAGATTCGATTCAGCAGAAAGCCATCGTCTACGACAAAAAGGGCGACGCCCACTACGACACGATCAGCGCCTTCATCAAAAGCATGCGCGCGTCCGACGAGAAGAGCGCCATTTACTGGCTCGCGAAAATGCTCCATGCCGGCGAAGACTTCCGTTTCATCGCGCGCCGCATCGTCATCTTCGCCAGCGAAGACGTCGGCCTGGCCGACCCCGAGGCGCTCCCGCTCGCCATCGCCACCCAACAAGCCGTCGAATTCATCGGCCTGCCCGAAGCGAAGATCCCCCTCGCCCACGCCACCGCCTACATGTGCCGCGCCAAAAAAAGCCGCGAAGCTTACGAAGCCCTCGGCGCTGCCACCGAGGAGATCGAGAACGAACAAACCGAACGCGTTCCGGAACGCCTTAAGAACAAACACTTTCCCGTGAACCCCGAGGAGTGATCAACGTTGCTTTTAGTTAGCATTCTCAGTAGAAGTCACGAACCCCAGACATGGCACGACAAATCAAGATCGCTACCTTCAACGTAGAATGGATGGTGAACCTGTTTGAAAATGGCAAACCGGTTTTACTGACGAAACAATCCAAAAAAACGCCCGGTTTGGGAGCCAAGCCGAAGAATCCTCAGGGCGTAGCAGATCGAATTGCGGCGGTGATCGAAGACCTCGATGCCGACATTATCGGCATCTGCGAGGGCCCGCCGCGCAAAGCGCAGATGGAAACGTTCGTGAAAGAAAAGCTCGGGGGTGCTTACACCGTTTATTCTATGGAGGATGGCGCACAGAGCGTCCACATGCTCGTTCGTAAGAGCCTGCGGCCCGGCTTCAAAATCTCTCAGCTCGCGGCAAGCGATCTCGTTTTCAAGCGGCTGAGGACGGTCAGGCAATACTACCGATTTGGCAATGTTCGCACGCCGCATAACGCGAGGTTTACCCGTTTACCCGTTATTCTGCGCGTCACCCGCAAAGGCAAGACCACGGAGATCATGACGCTGCATACGAAATCGAAGATTTCCGACCTCAAGAAAGCTGTGGACTGGCAAAAGAAGACGCCGGACAAAGTGATCAGCGCAATCAATTCGAGACAAAAGCTTTCGATCGAGATGAATGTCATTCGGAAGTACATCGCGCATCGCCTCTACTCGAAAGCTGCTGACTCGGTAATCGTGATGGGCGATCTCAACGATGGCATCGCTCGCGACGTTGTGGACGATACGTACCTTCTCCACAGCATCGTGCATGAGCTGCGCGGCGCGTTTCATCATGAGACCGCACTAATGAGGCACGTCCTCACTCCGGCGCAGCTTCAGAAGAAAAAGTACGCGTGGACCGTAGAGTTCCGAGATGCCGCCAACAGCGGTAAGAAGACGCGTGTTTTGCTGGATCATATGCTCTACAGCCCGAATTGCCATCAAGGCGGCACGGTCTGTTTCGTCCCGGGCACTGGATGCATCGAGCACCAGGTTTATCATAAACATGTCTCGGGAAAGGGAGCCTCCCGCGACGACCGACCAAGCGACCACACGCCGTTAAGCGCAAAGTTCGCGCTCCTCTAATTTGGTAAATGAAGCGTTCCTCTCGGAAAAATGGGCTCCTAAACGGGGCAAGGGTTTACCTCTCGGGCCCGATGGACTTCGTAGCGTCGCGTGAAGACGAGATGAAGAATGGCTGGCGCAACCGTGTCGGCGAGTTTCTGCAAACATTGGGGTGCACCGTCTTCGATCCCTGGAAAAAACCCGCCGTTCGCGGCTTGCACGATTATGGCCGCGAAGGTTTGGATACAATTGCGGCGCGAAAACTTTGGACTTTTGCAGAAACAAAGGAAGGCGCCCAAACGAGGTCGAAGCTCACAGGGAAATTCTGGGAGACATTGCACATCGATCTCCGGATGGTCGACACGAGTGATTTTATTGTGGCTTACTGTCCCACAAATATTTACAGCGTCGGCACGCCGCACGAAATCGCGTTGTGTCGGCAACAGCGAAAACCGGTGTTACTTGTCAGCCCGCCTGTCGAATTCCCATCGTTGGAAGCGCTGCGGAAGCACCTAACCGACGATGCATTTGGCTGCGAGCTGCTCACCCAGCTTGAGCAGGAAGTTCCCATCAAACCCAATCCCGCGGGCATTCCGAGTCTCTGGTATATGCCACTTGTCGGCGGAGAGAGTTTTTTCGATGGTTTTGGGTTCGTCAAATATCGCAAACGCTTTCGATGGTCGATCTCTCCGCTGGATCGACGTGAGAAAGCATATCGACCCAAACGGCCGCTGCTTCCATTTCTTGAGAAGCTTGCAACCCGGCTGCCGAGAAAGTGGGACGCGCGTCGGAGGACTTTCGTCCGGAATGATGACTGGCTTTTGTGGGATCTTCATTCAGAGAGTGGCGGTGCTGAAGTAACGAGCGCAAAAGGGCACAAATGAAGAAGGGGGGCCCACTTGTCGGATCAGCCAAGCGAGTGTCGGCGATCGAAGCCGCCCGCAGAGTTGTTCGAGATTACCGACAACAGATCGCGTCAGGCACATCTCCGACCCGCCGCGCGATCGCGGAAGCGCGCCGGGCGTACTTGTTGATCGGTGGTGACCCAGATAAACCGAGCTTTTCCCTCAAGGACTACGATCACAAACGGTACGGGCCATTTCTTGGCGTCAGTGACGAAGGCAGTGCAGCTGAGGCGATCCGCGACGTTGCATACGCTTCGCCAAAGTGCCTGGGAATTTCGGCGCGGACAAAACTGACGCCGGATATTGTGGGGGTCGCCATTGATGCCGAACGGCTCGGCGGGATCGGTGAAGTCGCCGTCGGACCTAACGAATACGCGGATGTATGGACGGGGGCCGTGGACCGACTCTTAATCACGACGAACATCGGAACCCGCATTAATCTCCGTGTCTATCGACGCGAGCCACGAGTGCTCCTCGCTAAAACCACACGCCGCGCGATTGCAGCAGCAAAAGCCGACATTGCTATGGCATTCGCGCCATTTGTTAAAACGCCGGATGGGAAAGCGCGACCTCTGACAGTTTTTATCGACATTCCGCGATATGCGAAGATTACCCGTCAGCAGAAGATCGCGGCATTACGAAAACTCGTCCGATATGTGGCCTCTGGTGAAGCTGCAGGTCAGGCAAGCTGCCCCGCCGGGCAGGGTTTGGGATTGGCCGCTTGGGTTCGCCTTGGACTTCAGGGGCGAGGTGATTCGTTCGACGCCATTGATCTCTCAGCCGACGGAGGCATGAAGGAGGTCATCATCGATGGCGTAAAGCGCAAACAAGCGGATTCCGCGGTGTCTTTGGCCGGCTTGCTTGAATTCTTCGCTCCGGGGATTGTCGGACCGATACTCAGACATGCGGAAAAACGAGGGATTGCCGTTCGCGCCGCCAACTTACCGGACACCGACACGATCGCGCGCAGCATTTGGAGCGGCCTCCACACGGCCAGAAGCATGGGCGCTCATCTCGGGAAATATGGAACTTTTCCTTTAACTCTCGCAGAGACTGATCGTGTGGTCGCCCAAGTGCACGATTGGTTCAAAGACTGGTCGGCGGCGCCGGTGTTGTTTCTCGATCAAGGCGTCTTGCGCGACACGGCTGTAGATGTCGGACATGACTTGGAGCGCGGTGCGAAGGTTTGGCTAGACAGGATCGCCAGGCATCACGTGCCCATTGTTTTGCTCGACACGATCGACAAGTCGTCTGGGCGGCGCTTGATCAAAACGTCTACCCAGGACAAGACGGGCTGTCTGACCTGGGGACAAATCAAACGAATCGAAACTTACGCGCGCAGGCGCCGAATTAAAGTGTTGTGGGCAGGCGGGCTGGGGCTCCGCGACGCATTTGAGATGGGCAAACTCGGTGTTTTCGGAATATATGTCACGAGTGCGGTCGCAAATAGTATAGCTGTTCCTAAATCTTACGAGACGGACCCGATGCTTTCCAGCCTAAAGGAGCCTACACGATGGAGCGTTCTACGTGTGAAGACGTTACTAGAAGCAGGGTTTTTGCTTTCGCGTCCCGGCTTACCCGCGGCCGCGCCGATTGGAAGACTCGCCGAAGACTTGATCATTCAGAGCGAGGCGTCAGGCGAAGTCACGGTTGGAGACGCTGAAGCGAGCCTCTTTTCGGTGTGCGTAGTCGCATGGCGGTTGCACAGGAAAACAGAGTTATGATTCATCCACATTCGCCGGATGATAGAGTCTGCCGCTCTCTAATGCGCGCTCGGTTGTTTTCGGACCGGGGGGGAACGACCTTCCGTCGCTCAGTCCTCAATCGCTACGATTGGCGAGAGTACGCTCGCTGCCGTAGAGTCCTCTCGTGCACGGCCCTCGATGGCGAGCGGGATGCAAAACAACCGTAGATTCTGTATGTACGTTACAAGCCTCACGATAAAAAACATACGGACGTTCGACGAGATGTACGTCGCTTTCCCACCGGCGAACGATTTAGGTGCGACTTGGACAGCATTTACCGGAGACAACGGCACTGGCAAGACGACGCTTCTCCGTTGCATCGCGATGGCGTTAAGCGGGCAAAGTGGACCCTCGGCGCTGCTAAGCGAACTATTCGGAGAATGGCTGCGAGTTCCGACGCAACCAGCCGAGATTATCCTAGAGATGCAGGAGCTGAACGGCGGCTCACGTAAGCACGTTATTACGACAACAATAACACCTGCGTCAGGCGGAGACTACTCGATTCAACAATCTGTCGAGGGTGCTTTAAAGCTGGATCGAATGTTTGTATGTGGTTATGGCATTGGGCGTGGACTAATGGCGACCACCAGCTATGAGAACTACTTGAGTACCGATTCAGTCTATTCGTTATTCAAGTACTCTGCCGCTCTCCAAAATCCGGAGCTCGCAATACGTCGATTGAAGGATCAACAGGTGGACGAAGCAGAGCTGCTTGCATGGATAGACCGGATGTTGATGTTACCTCGCGGATCGACGAAGCTAGGTCGTAATGGCATTACGGTAAGCGGTCCATGGGGCACCGATATCACGTTTGGCGCACTAGGTGACGGCTATCAGGGAACGATTACTCTCCTCTGCGATTTGCTGCATTGGTCGCTTCTTTTTGATGAGCACGTTTTTGAACACCGCAGTTTGCGTGGACTGGTGCTGATTGACCAACTCGAGGAAAACCTTCATCCTCGCTGGCAACGGGCCATTCTTCGTTTACTGCAACAGCAGTTTCCTCAGCTGCAATTCATCGTTACCACCCATTCGCCCATGTGCGCTTTGGGTACAGCGGATTTACCTGAGCACAATTCACAGCTCATTTTGCTTCGGCAAGAGCCACTGCATGGTGTCCGCGCCTTGAGTCTCCCATCGTTTGCGGGCTGGCGTGCGGATCAGGTTCTAACCTCGGACGCATTTGGACTCTTGACTTCTCGGAGCGTCGAAACTGAGGAACGTCTAATGAGATTGCGTGAATTAGAACTTAAGGAAGGGCGGAGTCCTGACGAGGAAGCAGAATACGCCCAGATTTTGGCCGAATTGCGACAAGATGCGCCCCCCGCTGCCGAGTCGGCTGTGCAACAAAAGATCCAAGATCGAATTGCAAAACTGCTCGACGAACTAAGCGCCACATTGCCGAAACAATGATTGGCTTGCTCCCACGTGGTCCAGTGCCGGCTACGCTGACCTCTGGACCTGTTCAACGGACGAAGGAAGATATCGCGAAGCGAATTGCCGCTGGCCAGCGGGTAGCGAGTAGCGATTTCCCCTCGTATTGGCTTGCGGAGGACGTCCGGGGTGTCTTGTTTAACACGCAGTTTGGTAAGTGTGCGTACTGCGAGAGGCGACGTGAGAAGAAATATGAATCTGACGTGGAGCATTTCCGGCCGAAAGCCGCAGTCACCGGTGAGACGGACCATCCTGGATACTGGTGGCTTGCTTACGACTGGAGTAACTATTTCTACGCATGCAAACCTTGTAATGAGGGTCGAAAAAAGACTCAATTTCCTCTCCTTCCGACCGGCATTCGCGCCACTTCACCTAATGATAGTCTCGAGACAGAATATCCCGAGTTGATAAATCCGATGGACGAGAATCCTGAGGATCTCCTCTGCTATACTTGGCAGCATAGCGAGGGCCGTTTTGTGAAGGTCGTCGGTACCGACGATCTAGGTCGCGGGGCAAAAACAGTTTCAGTGCTAGATCTGAATCGGATGTCACTGTTCGAGGAAGACCGACCTGAGTTGCTTAAATCGCTCTTCAACTTGGCTAAAACAATGATTATTGCCAGATGGAAAAACAACGAACGGGTAATGGAAGAGTGTCGCCAAGACATCGCTTACGAAACCGACCGACAGCGACCCCTGTTGGGTTTTCGCCGTTATTTATTTCGGCAGATGGACCTAACAGAGTTCGTAGCGACCAATTGAAAACAAGACTTGCGCGACAGAACTGCGACCAGCTCGCGGACCTGGAGACTCCGTTTTTCGTGTTCAGAGAGGATGCTCTGCGGGCGCGGAGTTCGATCATTCGCCGTTTGGCGGATGAGTTGGATATCCAAGTGCTGTTTCCTCTCAAACCGCTGACCCTTTGGCCCCTATTGGCTATTATTGGTCGTGAGGTTGACGGGTTTTCCGCTAGCTCGCTCTTCGAGGCGCGAATAGCACATGCACTTAATTCTTCCTGTGGATCCGTGCATCTCGTTTCTCCTATGATCCGCGAGACAGAAACCGAAGAGCTGGTTCATCTTTGCGACTGCATTGTCTTCAACTCGATTTCACAATGGGAGCGGTTAAAAGATGGCGTCAAAGCACGGGTGAATTGTGGCTTGCGCGTCAATCCAGAATTATCGCTAGTTTCTGATCGGCGATACGACGCCTGTCGAAAGTTTTCGAAGCTTGGTGTTCCGGTCAGCATATTGGGTAATCTTCTCGAATCAGCCCCTCGCGCTCTGAGAGAAATCTCCGGACTTCATTTTCACAATAATTGCGACTCGACCGATTTTTCGGAGCTGTTGCGGACGATCAGGATGCTAAATCGAACCGTGGGACAGTTTATTGACGCCATTCAGTGGATCAATATTGGCGGAGGTTATCTTTTTGATTCCGACGGTAATTTCGACCCGTTTCGCAGAGCCGTCGACGAGTTACGGGCAAAACGAACTCTCAGCGTCTTTATGGAACCCGGCGCTTCGTTCGTCCGCGATTCCGGAAATCTAGTGACCTCGGTTGTGGATATGTTTTCCTACAATGGGCAATCAATTGCCGTCCTCGACACAACCGTAAATCACATGCCCGAGGTATTTGAATACCAGTTCGAGCCGGATGTGGCGGAACACAGTGAACAGGGTTGCAATCGGTATATCCTAGCCGGCTGCAGCTGTCTTGCCGGCGACGTCTTTGGTGAATATGCATTTGAAACACCATTGAGTATTGGTTCCCGCGTCACGTTCCAGAATATGGGAGCTTACGCGCTCGTAAAGGCGAACATGTTCAATGGAATCAACTTGCCGTCGATTTATACCCTCGACGAACACGAGGAGCTTGCTCTAATTCGAGAGTTCACATTTGATGATTTCGCCGCCCGGTGCGGCGCGGACGTATATAAACATGCAGATATCTGAGGAGCGGTTTCGGATTCCGACAAACTCCCCCCGCATCGGATTGCTCGATTATTTAGAGCGAAGCGTTTGTGCGTCGCTTCCGGAAGGTGCTCGACCGATTCGATTTTTGGTCTCGAAAACGGATGACCAGAATTACCACGCTGAAGTCGGGGTCTTGCCGACGGGCGTAGGTAATGTTGAAAACTCCTCAATTTTCTCGATCCGACGCCGCGAAGTCGAACACGAGAGCGCATTCAATGGCGTGCTCCTCATTCCAACGGGCATCGGCGCTGAAATTGGCGGGCACGCTGGCGACGCAACGCCTGTCGCGCGGCTCCTTGCGGCCGCCTGCGACACGTTGGTCCTGCACCCCAACGTCGTAAACGCTTCCGACCTCAATGAAATGCCGGTCAACAGTCTCTATGTAGAGGGCAGCGTCATCACCCGTCTGTTGATGGGAACTGTCGGCATAAAGAAGGTCCGGTCGAACCGTGTATTGCTGTTGATCGACGATCATCAAAACACAGAGTTTGTTGATTGGGCCGTGAACTCTGTCAATGCGGCCCGAGCAAGCGGTGGCTACAACATCGTGAAGGTGGTAAAGCTCGATCCGCCGATCAAAATGACGGCGTCGTATTCCGAGTCGGGCAGGGCAACCGGTTCGGTGTCGGGCATTGAGCGCGCTCTCGCTGTGATTGAGGAATTTCGCGACGATATCGACGCGGTCGCAATCGCGTCAGTCGTGCAATTACCCGAGCATTACCACGCGGAATACTTTCGTTGCGAAGGCGACATGTTGAATCCGTGGGGTGGCGTTGAAGCGCTCCTCACCCACACGATTTCGACAATCGCTGGCCTGCCAGCCGCGCACTCTCCGATGTTTGAGTCCCAAGAGATCGCAACTATGCAGTCAGGTCTGGTCGACCCCCGGATGGCGGCAGAGGCGCTGTCTGATACGTTCTTGCACTGCATTTTGAAGGGTCTGGCGAGGGCTCCGCAGATCGTTCCGAACGCCAAGCCGAGCACGACCCCGGGGATGCTGACTGTCGAAGACATTTCATGTCTCGTGATTCCCGACGGTTGCCTCGGCATCCCGACTCTTGCTGCTTTGGAGCAAGGAATCCCGGTTATCGCCGTCAAGGAAAACAAGAATATCATGAAGAACGATTTGACCGCGCTTCCATGGAAGCCTGGCAAGTTCTTCAAAGTTGAGACCTACCTCGAGGCGGCGGGACTGATGCTCGCTTTACGGGAAGGCGTCGCACTCGACACTCTAAAACGGCCATTACTCAGCGCTGAAATTACCCGACGAACTTTTGCGGGCGCGCGAATGCGGAACAAATCTCTCGGCACTATCAAGAAAAGCGTGTAACCGCCGCAGCGGATGCGGCGCCTGATAATCAAGCCGGAAACGATCTGTTTCGCCGAGGGCGGAACCGGATTCCGTCTCTTAATCCGCGAGCGCGTTTGGTTGCCCCAACCGTCGGAGACCAAAGCGACCTTGCGATGAACCAGAAGCAAACGACTGAGACGATCGAATAGACGAGCATTGTTTCATTCGACTGCGTTCGTTTGAGCATTTCCGCCAACCATGGCGGATGCTCCCCGTAAAGGCCATAGAGGTTTACGAACTGGACAAGCAGTAGGACCTGAATGGAAATCTTGGCTAGCAACGAAACCGGCTGCGCCATCAGGAGCACCAGAAAGACGGAGGCGAGGAACAAATGGTTCTCATGGGCGGAGGTCATCAGCATCGGAACCGCCAGGGCCGCGAAACCAAAGATCTTCATGAACTTGTCTGAAAGCGACGTTCCTGTTTCTCGTTCGGCTCGATAAACGTGAAGCCCAACCAAACCAAGAACCACCGCGGTGGCAACGTATTTGGCGGGAAGATAGGGCAACACGTGGATCCGGTCGCTTACCGTAATCGGACTCTGGCCGGGTTCCCGCAGGAAATACGCAACCGGATACCAGACGTTCGTCATTTGCGCGGTCAAAGCCGGCATGATGTTGGTCACATTCAAATAAGACAACGGCAGGACCTGTGCGACGATGTGCCGCGGTCGCGGAAGTGAATAGGTAAACCAAATCTCATATCCCAGAAATAAGACTGTGGGCGGAACGAGCATCGCAAGAGGGCGCCGATCGCGAGTTCTCAGGTAGCGGAAGATGGCGTAAGCGAAAGTCGCCACGATAAGGACTAGCGCTTGCGGCTTCATCAGAAAAGCCAGCGCCAGGGGCAGGCCGGCCAGCAGGTAGTCCTTTGTTGTTTCACCGCGAAGCAACCAAACGCACAACACCACACAAAAGGTGAATTGGAAATCGGCGTACCCGAGAGAAAAAAGCGTCAGGAACCAGGGGTGCAGCCAATAGACCAGGGCGTAGAGCGGGTTCGCTCTTTGCCGCCTCAACAAAAGAAGCAAGAAGCAAAAGGAGCCGATGTCACAAACCAGGTTCGGCAGCTTGCAGACGGTAAAGAATTGCAATCCGGATTTCTCCACCCCCCACGCGCACAATTCAAAGAGCTGGTATTGAAATGGAAAGTAAATCCCATGATAAGTTTGCGGAAGACCTCCTTCGAGTGCCGCCTTGCCCCAGGCGTAATAGGCGTCCATATCGAAGACGCCCATGTAGAAAAGCATTGGCCACCTAAGGGCCAGGCCCGCAAGAATACCCAGGGCGAGCAAGACCGACGTCAGTTTCCGCGTCCTCATCATGGCCTTATCGCAGCAGCGGAAGTAACCAACGTTCGAGACGAAAGCGCATGGCGATGATAAGCAGTGTCATCTGGCCGCCGAGGATAATGCTCTTGCCCAGATTGCCGGTAACGGAGCTTACACCCGTTCGTTCCTTGTAGTTCACCGGGATTTGAACGCACTTCAGTTTCATTCGGTAACCGCGAACCATCATTTCGGGGCCAAAGAAATTCGAATTGACCCGGAACGACGGCAACAACTTTATGAGCGCGTCGCGGCGGATCATCCGGTAGGTGCAGCCGACGTCGGAGAGGTAGGTGGTGTTGAACAGGACTTCCAATAGCTTTGCCACAAACCAGTTTCCCCATTTCAGGAGGAAACCCATGTTCGCGCGTTGCCAGATGAAGGTTCTGATCGTTCGCGACCCATAGACGATGTCGACATCGTCTGCGTAGGCAAGAAACTTGTGTAGATCGCTTGCGGCGAAGGTCGCGTCAGGTTCGCAGACAACAATCAGATCACCAGTCGCTTCGGCAAAGCCCCGGCGGATAGCAGCTCCATAACCCTGGACCGGTTCATGAATTTCGAAGGCCGATGTTTGCCGCACCTCGTCCGACGTTCCTTCGATCGCGTTGTTATTGATGACGAGGATCTCGTCAACCAAACCAAGCGCTTCAAAATCGTGGATGACCTGTCGGATGGAATCTTTCTCCCGATAAGTCGGCAGGATAAGACTGATCTTGCGCTCCTTATACATTAGCGCTGCGCCACGATGAGCATCTGTCCGGCGAGTGGCCTCCAGAAGGAGGCGAGGTAGAGCTTCGTCATCCAGTAGGACTTGGGAATGCGAGACTTGAAGCTGAAGGGCAGGAAGCGCTTCTCCAAGGCGAGGATTTTGTAACCGCGCGAGAGAAGGAAATCGCTCAAGCTTACGTCGGAAAATGCCCTTACATGGGTGAAGTCGTCCCAATAACGGCGATAGCAGTAGAAGTAGTTCGGTTGAATAATGATCAACTTCCCGCCGGGCTTCAGGATGTCATCAAAGCGATCGAAGAGAGTGGAACACTGCGCAGGGGTCAGATGTTCGAGCAGGTTGCTCATCATTACCGCGTCGATGGAATGAGGGGGAAGGTCCACCGTCTCAATTGGGTTGGCCTGGACGAACTGGACATCAGGACCGGCACATGCGCGCGCGGTTTTGTCATCGGTATCGACAGCATATTTGGTCTGCGCTTGGATTTGATTGATGAAGTCGCAGTAACCGGCGCCGACATCGATCACTGTGCCGGAGGGCTCCACGAATTTTTGGAGATACTCGCAGATCGCTTTCCACACCTCTTTCCTCGCGGGATGAGGTGTGAACCGGGTATCGAAATAATGTGGATCCATGAGCGTGCCGTTGCCTTGGCCGCGTGAAGAATAGCGAATTGCCGTTAGCGCCCAAGCTGGTTTTTCGGGAACGTGATCGGAATGGTATCACAGGCCGCGGCCCAGCCGGCATCTCTCAAGAAACGTTTGCACCCGCGGCTCGCCCGATGGTTTTTCGACACTTATCCGGCCTTTACTCATGCGCAGCTTCTCTGCGTGCCGGCGATCCTGGACCGGGAATCGATTCTGCTCACGTCGCCTACCGGCAGTGGAAAGACCCTCGCCGGTTTCCTTGGCGTGTTCGATTTTATCCTGCGCAAACTGGATGCGGGAACGTTGGAACCGGCGGTGCAATGCATCTACGTCTCGCCTTTGCGGGCGCTGGCTTACGACATCGGAAAAAATTTACGCGCGCCGATCGCGGGCATGGGCGTGGAAAAGGAATTGCGAATCCACCTGCGGACCGGGGACACGCCGGGCAGCGAACGCGTAAAGTTCCGGCAGCGACCGGCGCATTTTCTCGTCACGACACCCGAGAGCCTGGCGGTTATGCTCGCGCAGGAGAGTTACGCGACGCACCTGGCCGCTTGCCAATTCGTCATCGTCGATGAGCTGCATTCGTTTGCCGGGAACAAGCGCGGCGCGGACCTGACGCTCTCGCTGGAGCGGCTCGAACGGCTCTGTTGCCGTCGCGCTGTGGGCGAGGTGGGCGAGGAAGAGGCTACGTCGCTCTCGCGCTTCCCACAGGGAAGCGGCTACAGAAGAGGAAGTGGCTACGCCATCTGCCGCGTCGGGCTTTCGGCGACGGCGGCGCCGCTCGATTTGCTGGCGCGATTTCTTGTGGGGGAAGGACGTGAGTGCCGGATCGCCGAGGCGCGGGTGGAGAAGAAATCGCTCGTGGAAGTATTCTCGCCGATCCGTCGAAAGCCCTACCCGCCTGCCGGCTACACTGGCGTGCGCCTCTACGCGGAACTGGCGGAGCTGATTCGTCGGCGCGAATCGGTTCTCGTCTTCACGAATGTCCGATCGGCGGCGGAACAAGTCGGGTTGCGCTTAAGGGAATTGCTTCCGGACCTTGCCTCGCAGATCGAAATTCATCACGCCTCTCTCGATCGCAGCGTGCGCCTCGAAGTCGAAGATCGATTGAAAAACGGCGAGCTGCGCGCGGTCGTTTGCTCGACGAGTTTGGAAATGGGGATCGATATCGGCGCGGTCGATCTGGTGGTAATGGTCGCGACTCCGAAAGGTGTCTCCCGCGCGATCCAACGGATTGGGCGCTCCGGCCATTCGCTCAACCGCAGCAGTCACGGCGTTCTGGTGGCGACGAACATCAACGATCTCGTGGAAGCGACGGTGACTGCGCGACTGGTTCGCGAACGGGCCCTGGATCCGATCCGGATCCAGGAGAAGCCGTACGATGTGGTAGCGCAACACATCGTCGGGTTGGCGGCCGTCGCGCCGATTACGGCCGACGAAACCTTTGCGTTGGTTCGTCGCGCCTATCCGTTTCGTGAGTTAACGCGCGCGGAATTCGATGGCATTCTGCGGTATCTGGCGGGCGGTGGCGCCTCACTGGAAAAACAATACGTTGAAGTCTTCGGCAAAATCCGGATTGAAGAAGGCCTCATCTCGCTGGCCCATCCGCGGATCGCCCGCGAGTTTTTGGTGAACATCGGCACGATTCACTCCGAAGGTTTCATCGATGTGCTCCTGCGCCGCCGGCGCCTGGGTTCCGTCGAAGAAAATTTCATCAAACAGCTCCAGATCGGGGATCTGTTTGTTTTGGGCGGCCGGATTGTGCGGCTGATCGATACGGGCGTGCAGGAGGCATACGTGGAACGCGCGGATGGTCTCCTGCCGACGGTGCCGCGCTGGAATGCCGCAAAGATGCCGCTTACCTCGGGGCTCGCGCGCGCTGTCCGGCGGCTCCGGACGGAAGTGGAGCAGCGGATGCGGAAACAGGGGGACGACGCGGCGACGGCTGATTGGCTCGTGGAGAATTACCAAATCTCAACCGCGAATGCGGAGGCGATCGTGGAATTGTTTCGCGCGCAGCTCTCCATCTCCGAGATTCCGATCGGGCGCAAGCTGCTGATCGAGCTCTACCGCGAAGGCGATCACGCGCATTACTTCTTTCATTCGCTCATCGGACGCAGCGCCAATGACGCGCTGGCGCGGATCGTCGCGTTGCGAGTGAAGAATCGGATCGGGGGAAATGCGCTGGCCACGATCGATGATTACGGCTTCCTGCTCACGTTGCGCCGATATCAAGAGCTCCCGCTCGCGGAGTTGCGGGAATGTTTTGCGCGCGCCGACGCCGAGAATGATCTCGCGACGGCGTTGCGCGGATCTGAGTTAGTGAAATGGCAATTTCGCGGGGTCGCGCAGACCGGTCTGATGGTGCCGCGAAATCTTCCAGGCCGGCAGAGGAAACAGAAGCAGTTGAGCTGGAGTGCGGAAGTGCTGTTTCGGGTCCTGGAGCAACATGAACCCAACCATCCGCTCCTGGTGGAAGCATATCGCCAGGCGACCCACACTTTTCTCGATGCGGAAAGCGCCTATCAATTCCTCGACGATGTCCAGACGTACGATTGGAAGCTGCGCGAACTGCCAGCCGTATCGCCGTTTTCGTTCGCAATCTACGCCAGCGTCATCAAGGAGAACATGATGCTGGAAGATCCCGCGAGCGCGATTGAGCGGATCTACCGCGAGATGTATGCGAAGGTCGAGGCCGCGGCATCTGAAGCCTCAGCAAGCTGACCGAAACGGAAAAGGAGTGGACCTTGCGATCCACTCCCTCCCATACATGAGCTTGGCTTCTCCTTAGCGGTTGCTCTGCAAAATTATTTGGCCTGCGATACGACTTCGTTCAGCTTGAAGATCGGCAGGAACATCGCGATCACGATACCGCCGACGATTACACCGAGAAAGACGATCAAGAGCGGTTCGATGAGTGAAGTCAGGGCGTCGAGCATGGCCTCGATTTCTTCATCCCAGAAGTCGGCCATCTTTTCGAGCATGGTGTCGATCTTGCCGGTCGCTTCGCCTGCCGCCACCATCCGCAACATCATCGGCGGGAAAATGGCTTTCTTCGACATCGCGACGGAAAGGTTGTCGCCTTTTTCGACGTCGTCGCTCACTCCTTTGATGCTCGTTTCCACCACATGGTTGCCCGAGGCGCCACCAACAATGTCGAGCACCTCGAGAATTGGCACACCGCTGCGAATGAGCTGCGCGAAAGTGCGCGCAAAGCGCGACATGCAGATCTTGTGCAGGAGCGGGCCGAAGATCGGAAGCTTCAGCTTCCAACGATCGGAAAACCGTTTACCACCGGCGGAGCGGAGGAAAAACCGAATGCCAAAAATCAGGCACCCGGCGCCAGCGATCAGGAAGTACCATTCGCCGCGCAGGAAATCGCTCACGTCGATCAGGAATTGAGTCGGTGGGGGCAACTTGGACCCGAAGTCCTTGAAGATTTCACCGAAGATGGGCACGACTTTCACGATAAGAAACGTCGTGATCGCGAAGGCAATGCAGATGACGATGACCGGGTAGGTCATGGCGGATTTCACCTTTTTGCGAAGCCGTGCGCTCGCTTCGAGGAAGCCCGCCAGCCGATCGAGAATCTCCGCGAGCAAACCACCGTGCTCACCGGCTTTGACCATGCTCACGAAGAGGCGATCGAAAACGCGAGGATGTTTCGCGATCGATTCGTTGAAGGTTTCACCACCCTGGACGCGCGTTGTCACGTCACTGATAATGTTGCGCAGGTTGCGCTGGCGCTTGGAGTCGCACTGGTCGTAAAGAGCGGTCAGGGCTTGGACCAGTGAAATGCCAGCCTCGATCATGGTCGAAAGCTGCCGGGTAAAGAGAACCAGGTCAGTTTCCTTGACCGTCCAAGTTTTCTTGCGCGTTTTGTTGGCGGCCGCCTTTTGCTGAAGAGAGAGAACCATCAGGCCCCGGCTCATCAGGCTGGTTACAGCGTTATCTTCATTGAGGGCGTCCTGGATCCCGGAAACGATCTTTCCGGAGGCGTCCCGTGCTTGGTAGGAGAAGGTGATCATGTTATGGTAATTATATTCCGTATAGCATCTATGGTGCCAGCCTTGGCCCGGTCGGTTTCGAACGAGGGACTTGAGGAACTCGCCGATAGCTCGATGCTCCTTCAGCCAAATGCCAATTGCCCAAGAGGTTGACCAAGTCGCGCCGGGAATGTTTCTCTGGCACGTTTACGACAACAAGGTGAAGGCCGACCTGTTTTCCACGGGCCTAAAAACGCCGGCCGGGACCTATTTGATTGATCCAATCCCTCTCGCTCCAGCCGCGCAGACGGCCCTTCGAACCCAGGGCAAGATATCGGGTATCTTCGTCACCAACGTCAATCACGCCCGGGCCGCCGACCAGTTTGCGGGCAGCTTTGCGGTTCCGATCTTGGTTCACACGGCGCTCGTTCGCACCGGTGACTTCCCGAATGCGACGGCCGTGCCGGACGGCAAAACGGTTTCAGAAGGACTGACGGCAATCGGAATCGATGGGGCACCGGCAGGGGAAATGGCGCTGCACTGCGATCAGGGTTCCGGTACAATCGTTCTAGGCGATGCGCTGATAAACTTTGAACCCCACGGGTTCGGCGTCCTGCCGGCAAAATACTGTCTGGACGCCAGGCGAATGCGCCGGTCGCTGAAAAAGCTTCTCGATCACAAGTTTGAGAGAATGTTTTTCGCCCACGGAATGCCGATCCTTTCCGGCGCACGCGCGCGCTTGGAGCAGCTCTTAACTGAAACAAGTTAGCGTTCCGAAATGATCCTAGCTGAAAAACTCCAGACGTCGCCGCCCCCGAGCGCGCTCAGCCGCTTTCTCCGGCTGATTCGCTTTTCGCACACGGTTTTCGCGCTTCCCTTTGCCTTGGGGGCGCTTCTGGTCGCGGCCAATGGCCGGCCTTCTGCGAGAACATTGTTGCTCGTGCTCGTTTGCATGGTCTTCGCCCGCACCGCCGCCATGCTATTCAATCGGCTAAGCGACTGGTCGCTCGATCAAAGAAATCCCCGGACCGCGACCCGACACCGACTTGTGGCCAAAGCAGCCGCCTGGATGCTGCTCGCGGCGAGCACAGTTGGATTTCTCATGGCCAGCGCCGCGATCAATCGGACAACCCTGCTGCTCGCTCCCATAGCGCTTCTGATCATTTTTTTCTATTCGCTGACGAAACGATTCACGAGCGCGACCCACTTCTTTCTCGGCCTGGCGCTGGCGGCGGCGCCCGCCGGCGCCTGGATTGCGCAAACTGGACGGCTCGATTTTCCTCCTCTTGTTTTAGGCGCGGGAGTTGTCTGCTGGGTGGCTGGATTCGATCTGATTTACGCGACGCAAGATGTCGATTTCGATCGCCGGGAAAAGTTGCACTCGTTGGTAGTTACCCTCGGTGTCGCCCAGAGTTTGCGACTGGCGCAATGGCTCCATTTTCTCATGTTCCTCTCACTGATCGCGTTTGGTTTCATCGCGAAACTCGGAGTCGTTTATTATGGAACGATGCCGCTGATCGCCGCCGCGCTTGTTTATGAGCATCGCGCCGCGCGCCGGCTTGATCTCGCGGCGATTAACCGCGCCTTCTTTCAGAGCAACGCTTTTGTCAGCGCGATTTTCATCGCCGCCGTGGCGATCGATCGCTGGCGTTAATCACTGTTCGAGCTGCGCGATTCGTTGCGCATGGCGGCCGCCTTCGAACGCCGTCGTCAACCAAATCCGCACAATGGCGAGCGCCGTCTCCTCCGCGATCACGCGTTCCCCCATCGAGAGGACGTTGGCGTCGTTATGTTGTCGCGAAAGCCGCGCTGTTTCCTCGTTCCAGCAGAGTGCGCAACGCACCCCGCGCACCTTGTTCGCCGCGATCGCCTCGCCGTTTCCAGAACCGCCGAACACGATCCCGCGCTCGCATTCACCTTTCGCCACCGCTTCCGCCGCCGGACGGATGAAGACCGGGTAATCGACCGGTTCCTCGCTGAAGGTGCCGAAGTCTTTCACTTCGTGGCCGAGCTGCCCGAGCAATTCCTTCACCTTTTCTTTGTAATGGAAGCCGGCGTGATCACTGCCGAGCGAAATTTTCATCGAGAGCTTTTTAATCCCGGCCCCGTCGGGCTGTCGAGCGAAAGCGGCTAAGCGCCGTGAAGTTCCGCGAGCTGCTTCCAAATTTCGCGCTCGCGCTCGGTCAGCTTCTTCGGGATTTGAACCTGTGGCACCACAAAGAGATCGCCGCGCGTTCCGGCAGCAGTCGGAAGCCCGTGTCCGCGCAGCCGAAAACGCTGTCCCGCCTGGGTCGCCGGCGGCAATTTCAGCCGGGCATTCCCTTCCAGCGTGGGCACCTGTAGTTCGCCTCCGAGCACCGCTTGCCAGGGCTCGATCTTCACTTCATGGATCAAATCGCTGCCTTCCACCGTAAAATCGGGATGCCGCGCCAGGCGCACGCGCAGAAACAGATCGCCGCTTTTTCCACCACCCGCGCCGGCTTCCCCCTGGCCCGCAAGCCGGATGCGCTGCCCTTCGTGCACGCCTTTCGGAATCTTTACCTGATAAGATTCAACCTTGTTCGAATTGCTCCGGCGCAGTGAAACCGTTCGCTTCGATCCGTGAAGCGCTTCTTCGAGCGTGACCATGATGTCGGCTTCGACATCGCTCCCTCTTTCCGCGCCCCTAGGCCGTTGCCCAAAATTGCCGCCGCCGAAGCCAGCCTGGCGGCCGCCGCCGCCAAAAAATTGTTCGAAAAAATCGCTGAAGCCCGTGCCACCGAATTCAAACTCCACCCCGCCGCCCTCGCCGGTGCTGTATCGGCGGAATCCGCCTCCTTCCTGTTGCCCGCCCCAACCCGGTGGCGGTTGAAATCCACCCGGCTGGTTCCAATTCGCGCCGAGCTCGTCGTACTTCTTTCTCTTCTCCGGATCGCCTAAGACTTCGTACGCTTCATTGAGCTGCTTAAACTTTTCCTCCGCCGTCGCCTTGTCCTTGCTCACGTCGGGATGGTATTTGCGCGCCAGCTTTCGGAACGCCTTGCGGATTTCGTCGTCGGTCGCGGTCTTGGAAACGCCGAGCGTCTCGTAATAATCTCGAAATTGGACAGCCATCGTGTGCGGCAAAGTTCTGCGCGGTAGAGCGGCAGTGCAACCACGCACGTTCCCGACCAAGAGAAAACGGCGGTTTGTAAACCGCCGCTCCTTGAAGTAACAGCGGCGAATGCGTCCGCCCTCACGCAACCAGCAACTGCTGAATCAACATGTCGCGCGCCTGCTCCAATGCCGGCGCTGTCCTCGCATGCTGCCGCCGCCAGTTTCCGGTGGACCAATCCTCAGCAAGGTCATGCTCGTCGGCCAGGCGCCCGGAGTGAAAGAGCCCGTCCTGGGCCGGCCCTTCGCCTGGACGGCGGGCCGCACCCTCTTCGGTTGGTTCGAAGAATTCTGTCACTTGAATGAAACGGAGGTGCGCTCGCAGATTTACTTCGCCGCGGTCTGTCGCTGTTTTCCAGGAAAAACCGCGGCCGGTGGCGATCGCGTTCCAGCGCCGGATGAAATCCGGAATTGTTCGACTTGGATGAATGCGGAGATCGCCCTGCTCCAACCGCGACTCATCATCCCCGTCGGCAAACTGGCGATCGCGCAATTCCTCGCGTTCGAGAAACTGGACGAAGTCGTGGGGCGCAGTTTTGAGATCCGCCGCCACCGTCGCGCCTTCGAAATAATCCCGCTGCCGCATCCATCAGGCGCGTCCCCCTGGCACCGGATCCCACCCGGGATCGGCCTGCTCCGCAAAGCAATGCGATTGATCGCCCGGCATCCCGCAATCCTGCAGCTCTCTTAAATTGGGCGTTGGACGTTGGACGTTGGACGTTGGACGTTTCCCCTCTTCTTCCGCCAATGACCACGCAGCACGTCCTCACTCGCGCCGATCTTCCCGACTCCGATAAATGGGATCTCACTCATCTTTTTAGCGGCGCGGATCAGTGGGCCGCCGATCTCGCTTGGATCCAACAAACCTATCCAAAACTCACGGAGTGGAAGGGCCGCGTCGGCGAATCAGCCGACACCCTCGCCGCTTGCTTGGAATTCGAGAAGGCGCTCGATCAAAAAATCGAGCGGGTTTACCACTACGCTTCACTTCAACTGGCCGAGGACGGCGCGAACGCGGAATACCTCGCGCGAATGGGCCAGTTACAAAACCTGCTCACGAAAATCAGCGAGGCCGCCTCCTTTCTCGGTCCGGAAATCCAGGCGATCCTCGACGAAAAGTTTTCTCAATTCCTCGGGGACCCGACCCTCGGCGCGTGGAAAACAGCGCTGAAGAAAATCCGGCGAATGAAACCGCACGTCTTGTCCGAACGCGAAGAACGGCTGCTCGCGCTCGGAAGTTCCGCGCTCGACGGCTACGACGACACCTTTTCGCAACTCACCGACGTCGATATGAAATTCGGTGTTCTGACCGACGAGAAAGGGCAGGAGAAACCGCTCACCCAAAGTTCCTACAGCTCATTCCTGGTGAGACGAGATCACGGCTTGCGCAAGCGGGCGTTCCACCAATTCTACGCCGAATTTCAGGATCACCAGTTCACTCTCGCTGCGTCGCTGTCCTATTCCGTAAAGGCCGATGTCTTCCGTGCGCGCGCGCGAAATCATCCATCAGCCCTCGAGGCCTCTCTCTTCCGCGACGACGTTCCGCCGGCGGTTTATGACGGGCTGATTTCCGCCGTGCGGAAAAATCTGGCGCCGCTCTTCCGGTACTATGACGTGCGCCGGCGCGTTTTGGGTTTGGACGAGTTGCATACTTACGACACCTACGTTCCGCTCGTGGCCGAGATCGAATCGCACGTCACTTTCGACGAGGCGATCGAGCAAATTCTCTCCGCCTTCGAGCCGCTGGGTCCGGAATACATCACGACCTTGAGTGAAGGTTTGCGCGGCCGGTGGTGCGATCGTTACGAAACCAAAGGCAAACGCAGCGGCGCTTTTTCCTCCGGCAGTTTCGGAGCGCCGCCCTACATCCTCATGAATTACAAGAGCGACGTTTTTTCCGACGTTTACACGCTCGCCCACGAAGCCGGGCATTCGATGCACACCTGGTTCGCGCAAAGATCGCAAACCTTCCAGGATTACGATTACCCGATTTTTCTGGCCGAAGTCGCCTCGACTTTTAACGAGGAACTTCTCACTCATCATCTGCTCGAGAAAACTGCGGACAAAAAGATGCGCGCCTATATCATCAACCGCCAGATCGACGATCTCCGCGGCACGCTCTTCCGGCAGACGATGTTCGCCGAGTTCGAGAAAATCATCCATGCGATCGAGGAACGTGGCGACGCCCTGACGCTCGACGTCTTCAAATCCGAGTATCGCGCGCTGCTTCAGTCGTACTTCGGCGACGGCGTCGTGCTCGATCCGGAGCTGGACTTGGAATGCTTGCGCATCCCGCATTTCTACAACGCGTTTTACGTCTACAAATATGCGACCGGCATCTCCGCGGCGGTCGCGCTTTCGGAGCGGGTCCTGGCGAGGGAACCCGGCAGCGTCGAAGCCTATCTCGCTTTCCTAAAATCAGGCGGCTCGAAGTTCCCGCTCGAGACGTTGCAGAACGCCGGCGTGGATATGACGACTTCCGCGCCGATCGAGAGTGCGCTCCGCCTTTTCGACCGCCGCCTGACAGAACTCGAAGCTCTGCTCCTGTAGCCGGGATCGCTGATCCCGGCCCGAAGCTGCGGATCACGCCCGACCCCGGTGGCAAGCGATTTGCTAAATAGGGAGGCGTGCAGTTTGAATGGCAGTTGCAGGCCGCCTGCGGCTACGCAGAGCTGGGCATGACACGCGAGTCTCTCGCGGAGCTCGACGCGATCGATTGCCGATTCCAGAATCGCCCCGAGGTGCTTCAACTGCGCCTCCATCATCTCATGCGCAAAAAGAAGTGGACGCTCGCGCTTCGTGTAAGTCAGAAGCTCTGTCGTGTCGCTCCCGATGCCGGCGCCGGATTTCTCCACGCGGGATTTTGCCTGCATCAGCTCGGCAAAACCGCCGAAGCAAAACATCTGCTCATCACCGGTCCAGTGGCTCTGCTGAAGGAGCCGATTTATTATTACAACATGGGTTGCTACGAAGCGCTCCTGGGCAACGTAAACGACGCCGAAGCCAATCTTCAGATCAGCTTCAGGATGGATAGCTCCTTCCGCGACCTGGCGAAAAAAGATCCGGATTTGAAAGCGCTCCACGCGGTGATCTGAGGAAACTCGTTATTGCAAGCCAAGGAGCGGCGATTTTCAATCGCCGTCTTCAAAAGCGGCGGTTTCAAACCGCCCCTCCTTGTTTAGCAGATCGCGCGAGCAATATCGCTCTCGTAAAGGATATACTCGCCGTCACGCAGATTAGCCTTTTCCCGGTTCCGCCGAATGTAGCGGACACAATTCGCGCAATGGTTCTCGTCACGGACGAGCCTGTCGAAGTAATCGCGTTGCCATAGGTTACCAGAGCGGCTGAGCAATTTATTGAGCTCGCGCGCGATAAAACGTTTCCAACTCTGAATTAGCTTTTCGAGCGGCCATTCTGGATTCTGGACGAACAGGGCGTGCACGTGATTCGGCATGACAACGAAGGACATCATGACCACGCGCTCCCCTTCGAAATGCCGAAGGGTGTCCGCGACGATCTGTGCACAGTCTGGCCTCCGGAGCAGACAAGCTCCATGTCCCGCATCGAGCCAACGCTCAATAGCGCCGGAGAAGCGCCGATGATATTCGCGCTCCGTTTCGTTGGTCCACGGTTCGGGGTGAACCTTCAGCCATGCCTCTCGCTCGTTCTCCCATTGGTCGCGTAACCTCAACGGGATCGAATCCGCCAGCCGAAACGTCAAGAAGTAGACAGCGCCTTGCTGTTGCCAGTGTGGCAGACGGCTCCCGGTGTGCCGGATCTCAGCGTACGGATTGAAGAAACGCAGCTCGTGCATCTGGGGAGATGAAGCGATCCTAATCCTAACGTCGCACCTTTGGGAAGCTTCAAGGGAGCGGCGATTTCAAATCGCCGTCTTAAAGGCAGGCGATTTCAAATCGCCCCTCCTTGGTCTACGCTCCACGGTGAGACTCGATCGCCTCGCTTCACTTTTCGAAGAAAACTTTACGCGCTTCGGCGAACTCGGCGCCGCGGTTTCCGTCTGGCAAAACGGAAAACCGCTCCTCGATCTGCACGGGGGATTTCGAGATGCGAAACGCGAGACACCCTGGACCGCCGATACCATCGTATTGTTTTGGTCGGCAACGAAAGGCTTGGGCAGCGCGTGTTTGCTCCACGCTTTCCAGGAGCGCGCCATTGAGTTAACGCGCAGCGTCGCAGAATTCTGGCCGGAGTTTGCCCAAGCCGGCAAAGACGAAATCACCTTCGCCCAACTGCTCTCGCATCAAGCCGGCCTCTGCGCGCTCGATGCATCCGTGGACGTGCTCGATTATCCCGCTGTCATCGCCGCGTTAGAAAAGCAGACGCCGCTCTGGCCGCCGGGAACTGCGCATGGTTATCATGCGCGCACTTTCGGATTCCTTCTCGATGAGCTTGTTCGCCGCATCGCGGGAATCGCTATCAGCGAATACTGGAGGCGCCGGTTTGCCGATCCCCTCGCTCTTGATATTTGGATCGGCCTGCCGGAATCGGAGCACTCGCGAGCCGCTACGGTTTACGCCGCAAAAGCGGGCGGGGCAGCAACGCCGGCGCAATTCTACCGCGACCTCGTCGCGCCGGGAACGCTGGTCCGCAAGACTTTCACTTCTCCACGCGGACTCCATTCCGTGAGCGCCATGAACAGCACCGAGAATCGCGCGCTGCCGATCGTTTCGTTCGGCGGAATCGGAAGCGCCGCATCGCTCGGAAAATTTTACGCGATGCTGGCGAATGGCGGCGAGCTCGATGGCCACCGCTTTTTCGCGCCGGAAACAATCGCGCAAATGACCACGACGCTTGCCTCCGGGATGGATCGCGTGTTCCAAATCCCCACCGCGTTTTCGGCTGGCTTCATGAAGGACCCGCCGGAAACGCCACGACGCATTTTCGGTCCGTCTTTGCGCGCCTTCGGCCACCCGGGCGCGGGGGGCAGTCATGCGTTTGCAGATCCTGAGCACGGCATCTCGTTTGCGTACGTCATGAACCAAATGGAGCACTCGCTTTTGCCTAACGAGAAGTCGCTAAGATTGGTGGATGCTATTTATCGCCCATCACCGTGACGACCACGTTTCGCCGGTGCGGTGCCCGCCGGTGCTCGAAGAGAAAAATTCCCTGCCACGTTCCGAGCTGCATTCGTGAATCCGCCACCGGAATCACTTCGCTCGTTCGCGTCAAAACCATCCGGATGTGCGACGGCATATCGTCGGGGCCTTCTGAATCGTGCTCGAAATAAGGAGCATTCTCAGGCACAAGGCGGTCGAAGAATTCTTCCAGATCACGACGGGCGGTTGGGTCGGCGTTCTCCATGATGACGAGGCTGCAACTCGTGTGCTGAACGAAAACGGTCACGGTGCCCTTGGCAATGCCGCTGCCCGCGACGATCTCCTGGATTTGATCCGTGATTTCGTAGGTGCCTTTGCCTTTCGTCGAAACCGTGAGCCGTTCTGTCTGCACGCGCATGGACATCTCGGGACGCTAGCGATGCGCCCACCGGCGCGCAATCAATCGGAAGTTTTCGCTTCGCACCACGAAATGATAGCTGATAGTCGAGGGAACAATGTACGGCGATCTCGAGCGCATTCTTTTTGACGAACCGACAATCCATCGCCGGCTCGACGAATTGGCCGCGAGGATTGCCGAGGATTATCAGGACCGCGAACTAACGGTCATCGCTATCCTGAATGGCAGCGTGATCCTGATGGCCGACTTGC
>JBEEHT010000079.1:0-45669 GCA_041167545.1 Verrucomicrobiota bacterium | reverse complement strand
CGCTACTTCTTTGGGCTGTATTCACTGACAGCGGCATCGGCGGCCCGTTAGCTTATCCCGCTGGGCTGCTTTTCTTTTTCCTGGCCAGTACAGCCGCCGGGCTCGTTCTGCTTCTTCCATCCACGGCATTCGCCGAGTGGTTGGCCCGCCGGCGCGGCTTCCCGATTCTTGCGCAGATTCCTCTCAGCGTTGCCGCCCTCGCTGTCCTCTGCTTGGTCGTCGGCGGCATTGCATCGGCAGTTCGTGCGCAGCCTACATTGTACGACGTCTCAGTCGGCTTCGGCGTTCTCTTTTTCGCGCTTCTTGTGCCGCTCGGTCTCTACTGGTGGGCGGCGCAGAGCGGTCCACTTCTTCTCTCGCTCTTTCGCCGCCTTCGAGGCATCTTTCGCTCGTGAGTTGTTACCAATCGACGCCAACGCCTAACCAGACGATGCAGCGAACGGCTGGCAGCCCCAGCTCCTCACTTTCCATGAAATCCCGCCCTCAACCCGCAGCCACGCGCCACCCCGCTAGCCGTCGCTGATCTCATTCTCGTTAGATGCTTTCGCGAATCCGCACTTGGCAGGTGATGGCTTTGCAAGTTGCGATCGGCGGCTTGGCGCCGTTCTGTCTTGCCGTGATGCTCCACTACCCAGACAGTGCACGCAGACCGCAGCCCCCATCATGCGGGCTAGCCGTCGGGCTTATACTGTTCGTTTCTGTCGGAATTCTCGCGCTCCTGGCGCTTGGCCTCCGAAGCGCCGAAGCAAGCAACGCAGGTGTGATCACATCTACGATCGCGGTTTGGCTTCTCGGCTCCTACGTTCTCGTCTTCATCTTCATCAATACTTACGGGACATGAACGCCGCGTCTAACCATGCGATGGAGCGAACGCCGGACCGCTGTGCGTTCACATTTGAGATGACTTCCACACTCCAACCCCGATCTACGCGCGCCCTCGTCCGCCGTCGCTCATCTTGTTCTCGTTAGATCGTGAGCACATCATCACAGGTCGTCATCCGGAGGGCGGTGTTTTGGCTCATCGCGCTTATCGTGGTTGCCGCGCCGGTCTGTTTGTATGTCAGTGCCATTCACAGTCCGACTGAGGTTGTCACGACTCACACGATGGTGAAGCGAGAGCATTTCTTCCTTTTCACATACATGGCGCAGATAGCAGTGGTCACGCTCGCGGTCTGGTGCTTCATCTTCATTCGTCAGGAGCCGCGTCTTGTTCGCATCGCGCTGGTTCTGATTGTGGTCGTTTCGGTTGGCTACCTTTGGGTGCATAGATTATGAGATTTGCCACGCAACCATCTAACCAGGCGATGGAGCGAACGGCGGACCGCTGTGCGTTCCACTTTGAGATGACTTCCACCCATTCACTCCGAGTGACGCGCGGCTTCGTCCGCCGTCGCTCATCTTATTCTCGTTAGGTCATGAAACGCGCAACGATTATCGCTGCAATTCTGTTGACTATCGCGCAGACCAGCAGGTCGACCGTCGATATGTACCCGCCGCTAACGCGCGAAACGCTTGTCGGAGTCTGGGAGGGTCTTTTCATCATGGACACGACCTCAACGGTCCTGCACATCGATATCGCGCCAAACGACAAGGACTCGTATCTGGTTGAGCTCATCACTGGGCAGCGGGCCGGCAGTGTGTTTCGCCTACAGTCGTGCGCACTCGATCAAGGAAAGTTGCGGCTAGAGTTTCGCGCCCCCGACGGACGCGAGTGGTGGATTTACGGCGAAGGATATGGACGCGAGAAAAGGGCGTTATCCGTGCGAACTTCGGGACGGGGTTCAACGCGAAACGGACGACGCCCCCGTATTCACTGTGCTTCGGTCGAGGCGCTTGGACGCGCTCGATTGCTGAAGCTTCGATTAGCGCTGAACAGGCGGTTACTCGCGCACGTGCCGAGCCCAAATTACCCTAACCGGCGATGGAGCGAACGGCTGGCAGGCATGGAAAGCTTGAGGGGTGAATTATGAAGGTTGAAACTCTCACCCGAATCCTGGTTTCAAAGAGGAGACGAACATGAATGAACCACGGTATCCAAACGAAAGCAGAGAGTATCGCGAGGCGCGCGAGGCGTTGCTCAAAGAAGAACAAGAGCTGGTCGACAAAGTAAAATCTGTGGCAACACAACGCCGCCATCTCCCTCCCGGCGGGCAGTTGAAGGAGGACTACGTCTTCCAATGGGCCAACGAGGGGAAAGTAGGGCAGAGCGTGAAATTCTCCGAGCTCTTTGGAGATAAAAACACCCTGCTGCTCTATTCATTCATGTACGGTCCGAACTGGGACAATCCCTGTCCTTCCTGCACGTCGCTGGTCGATGGGTTTGATCGAACCTGGTATCAGGTGACGCAGCACGCTGCGTTTGTCGCCATTGCCAAAGCGCCGGCCGATCGAATCAACGCGTGGGCCAAAAAACGAGGATGGTCGCAGATGGCGCTGGTTTCAGGAGCGGACTCTACCTATCAAGCCGATTACAAATGCCAGGGAGACTCTGACGATATGCAATTGCCGGTGATGCATGTCTTTCGGAAGCAGGATGGAAAGATTTTTCATTTCTGGGGAACTGAAACGATGGAGAATCATGTCGACACGGTCTGGGCGTATTGGAACCTAATGGACTTTACGCCCGAGGGCCGGCCCGACATTCCGACTCCGCCGCAGAACTTCAGGTCCGAATTCCTGGAAAAAAACTATCTGAATAAGGAGTAGTTAGGCGCGAATCGAACGGGACGAACGGGGTCTCTATTGCGTAAAGATCAGCTTGGTCCCCGCAATCAAGAGGACCACCGCAAGCAAACGTTTGATGATGGTGTGATTAAAACGCTTGCTGCCCAAGTACGAGCCGGCCGTGCCGCCAACCACGGCGGCGATCGCCAAAGCGATCGCGAAGTTGGGGAATTGTTTCGTGCTGCTGAGATTCCCAGCGAGTCCAGAAATCGAATTCACGAGGATAAAGAGCGCGGACACCGCTGCGGCCGTTTTGATTCGCGACCAATGCATCAGCAACAAGAGGGGCGTGAGAAAAATTCCGCCTCCAGTTCCAGTCAGGCCCGAGAGCAAGCCGAGGCCGGCGCCCCACGAGATCGCAACGGGGCGTGAAGGCTCGTGCGCGACCGAGTCATCCGTGGCCCGGTAGAGGAAGCGGGCGGCTGAGAAAAGAAGAATAATTCCCACGAAGATTTTGAAGAGATGGGTGGGCAGATTGAGATAGCCGCCGACGAAAGCCATCGGGATCGCCAGGACCGCGAAAGGCCAGAAGAGCCGCCAGGAAAAATGGCCAGCTCGCCAGAACTGCCACGTGCCGATGCACGCCACGAGAATGTTCAGGACGAGCGCCGTCGGTTTGATCACCGCGGGCGCAAGCCCAAACAGCGACATGGTCGCGATATAACCCGATGCTCCGGCGTGACCCACACTGGAATACAGAAAGGCCACGATCAGGATGGCCCCGGTCAGGAAGCAGATTTGTTCAGAGGTCATTGAAACATTCAGCTTCTACTTTCTCCTCCCCTCTTCCGGGAACCAATCATTTTATGCCGGAAAATGCTTGTGCGTCCCCCTCCCGGTTTCATATCCAAATGATGTGTCCCGCCGCGCCGTTCTCATCTTCGCCGACGAAGCGCATGTGGAACTGGCGAAGCGCTCGTTCCCCGTCGCCGCGCGGCCCCTCCTCAATCTTCCCGCGTTTGGCTCGGAGATTTCGTCGACGATCGATGTCCATCTTTTCAGCTCGGCCGGGGACACGGTCGCTTCCGGCCCCAACGTTCACCGCCAGACAGGTTGCGATTTCGCGGCGCGCTTTGAAAACGCGATCGAGCGAATCGCGCAGCTCGGCTACGACGAAGTGGTGGCGGTCGGCCGCGATTGCCCGGGTCTTCGCGCCACCGACATCGAGCGCGCCTTTGCCGAGCTGGCGTCGAGGAAACTGGTTCTAGGGCCGGATCATCGCGGCGGTTGCTACCTGATCGCGTTCCGTTCGGTCGATCGGGAACTGCTCCGCGATGTGCGATGGAAGCAAAACACCGATTGCGCCCAACTGCAGAGACGTTGCGGCCCAGCGCAGGTCTTCCTCCTCTCGGTGAAACATGATCTCGACTCCTGGGCGGACATCCGGATTTTCGCTGGCAGCGGCGATCCCCTGGCGCGGCTCGCAATGTTCCTGCTCGGGGTTATCAGCGTCACCGGTACGCGCGTTGTCCATTTCGTAAGTATCGCGTCCCAGCAAATGCGGGTGCGCCAGCAAATGCCGCCTCCGGCATTTGCGGCCTGAACGCGATCCCGTTTCCGCGAGGAAACCGGTCGCCCTGACGATCCCAACCCGGCGTCGTCTCGTTAGGCGCCGCCAACTCAGCAAACTATTATGTTACATCCATCTCTCATTCCAGGTCCGGGCAGAGGACGCATTGTCGTCCGGATTGCGGTTTGCGTGCTCTGCTGCGCCTTTCCACTTCACCGCGCCGCCGCTGAGACGAAATCCGATTCGGAGCGTCTCGAAAAACTCGAGCGGGCGGTCGAACTTTTGCAAAAACGAAACACGGAGCTCGAGCAGGAAGTAAAGAGCCTGAAGAAAGAAAAGCCCGCTGCTCCTGCTCTCAGCGAGCAGAAACGGTCCCGCTTCGTTCCCGATTCAAAGTCGTACGTCGAGAAAAGCGAGACGACGGAAGAAAAGAAACCGGTCTACGTCGTTCCCGGAGGCTCGGAGTACAAGCTCACGCTGGGCGGTTACATCCAGGCAAATTTTGAAGGCGGTGATGTTTCCGCTTTTGAAGGTCGCTTCGGCTTGACCGCGTTAAAGGAGCGCTTCCGTCTCCGCCGCGCCCGCATCAACCTGATCGGAGATTACAAGGAACAATTCGACTTCAAGATAGAGGGCGACTTCGAGCAGAGCGATGGCCTCTCGTCCTCGACGCGCACTGGTTTTTCCAGCACGGATATTTTTGTTAACTGGCATCGTTTCCCCGAAGCGAACATCAAAGTCGGACAATGGAAAGCTCCGTTTGGCCTGGAGAACCTGACTTCCGACGCCTTGATTCTGACCATCGAACGCAGCCTTCCCACGGGTGCGATCGTTCCCGAACGGCAACTTGGCGTGATGCTTTGGGGCAAGCCGTTAACCAATGTGGCGCCCGAACAAAAAGACCTGGTGACTTATTACGCTGGCATCTTCAATGGCACCGGGCGCAATTTTAACGTCAACGATAACAATGAATTCATGTATGTCAGCCGGCTCGAGCTTCTTCCTTTCAAAGGCGAGCTCATGGGGCAGGAAGCGAGTTTGAAAATAGCGGGCGATTATTATTTCAGCCGCGATGCGACCGGCACCAACATCTCGCCGGCTTTGAACTTGAAAGTGAACGCCGATGGTTCGCTTACCTCCTATACGCTTACGAGCCCGGACCAACGACATGCCTATAGCTTCGATGCCTGGCTGAAGATCGGGCCGTTCGATATGATTGGTTAGTATTTCAATGAGAAGGTGAGTCCGCGGGGCGGAACGACCTTCAGCGAATTCGAAGCCGACGGGTATTACGTGCAGGGGAGTTACTTCCTTATTCCAAAAAAACTGCAGGCTGTAGTGAAGTGGGAATCCCTCACGCCCGGCCAGGTGGCTAACGACGGGATCCATTCCATTACCGGTGGTTTGAATTACTACATCCACGGCGACGGGATCAAGGTCATGGCCAACTACGTTCATACCTGGTCCGATTTCCGCGAGGCCCATCCACAATTTGGAGGCGACCAATTCGACGAAGTCATCCTGCGCCTGCAGGTGATGTTTTAAAACTATGAGCACCATCAACGCTGAATCTGAAGTTCGTAAGCGGTACGCCGCCGGCGCGCAGGCCCCCGAAGCGAAACTCTGCTGCCCGGTAGATTACAACACGGAGTATCTCAAAGTCATTCCGCAGGAAGTGATCGAGCGCGATTACGGCTGCGGCGATCCGAGTAAGTATCTGCGCGAAGGCGAGACGGTGCTCGATCTCGGAAGCGGCACGGGCAAGATCTGTTTCATTGCCGCGCAAGTCGTGGGGCCGAACGGGAAAGTCATCGGCGTCGATATGACTGACGAAATGCTTGAGGTCGCGCGGGCGAACGCGCCGATCGTGGCCGAGCGGATTGGTTACGAGAATGTCGAGTTCCGGAAAGGACGCATCCAGGATCTGGCGTTGAGCATCGATCTGCTCGATGCGGAACTGAAGCGACGCCCCATCAGTGACGCCGCTTCATTCCTGGCCGCGGATGAGCTTGCGCAGGAATTGCGAGTAAAGAGTCCGCTCATCGCCAACGACTCGGTCGATGTCGTGGTTTCCAATTGCGTGCTTAACCTGGTGGAAGCGCACGCCAAGCGGCAACTCTTCGATGAGATCTTTCGCGTTCTGAAAATAGGAGGGCGCGCAGTTATCTCGGACATCGTGAGCGATGAGGAAGTGCCCGAGCATTTGCAAAACGATCCCGAGCTTTGGAGCGGCTGTATCTCCGGCGCGCTGACCGAAGAAGGATTTGTCGCTGCCTTTACCGCGGCGGGATTCTACGGCGTGCAGATCCTGAAGCGCGACGAACAACCGTGGCAGACAGTGGAGGGAATAGAATTCCGGTCGGTGACAATTGAGGCGTTTAAAGGCAAGCAAGGGCCGTGCGTCGAGCGCAACCAGGCGGTTATCTATAAAGGGCCATTCAAAGAAGTCCTGGACGATGACAACCACCGGATGGAACGCGGCAAGCGCTACGCCGTTTGCGACAAGACCTACAATATTTATCGCAAAGCACCTTACTCCGCCTCATTCGAGTTCGTCGAACCGCTGACGCCAATTCCGATTGAGGAAGCGAAGCCATTCGATTGCTCGCGCACCTCTGTGCGCCATCCGAAGGAAACCAAAGGGCAGGATTACAACGTTACGACCGACGCCTCGCAGTGCTGCGATGGCGGCACTTGCTGCTAACAAGAGCCCGATTTTCATGCTTCTCGTCGCTCTCTTCCTCGCCACCTGCTTCCTCGCCTACTCCAATGGCTCGAATGATAACTTCAAAGGGGTCGCTTCCCTCTACGGCTGTCGCGCCGCGAGTTATCGCACCGCGATTACCTGGGCGACCATCACCACTTTTGCCGGTTCGATCGCCTCGGTTTTTCTTGCGCAGGTTCTACTCAGGAACTTTTCCGGAAAAGGTCTGGTTCCGGATACGCTTGTCGGTTCGGAACAATTCGTCCTCGCTGTAGTTCTTGGCGCGGCCCTCACGGTAATTCTCGCCACCTACCTCGGCTTCCCCATTTCGACGACACACGGCATCACTGGCGCGATCGTCGGTTGTGGATTGGTCGCGGTGGGTAATGGAGTCAACTTTGCCGCGCTTGGAAAAGGTTTCGTCCTTCCGCTCTTGCTCAGCCCCATTCTCGCGATCGTCCTTGGCGGGCTGCTCTATTTCGGTCTTCGTGGTTTGCGGCTCGTTTGCGGCGTCCGCAAAGAATGGTGCATCTGCGTCGGCTCGGAAGAAAGGATCGTCGCACTCCCCCAACCTACTTCGGTCCTCGCCATGAGGAGCGCCCAGTCGATTACCCTTTCGATCGACGAACAGGAGAATTGTCGGGAACGCTACGCCGGCTCGATGCTCGGCTTGAGCGCGCAGCAAATCATGGACGGCGCGCATTTCCTCAGCGCGGGCGTCGTCAGCTTCGCCCGCGGTTTGAATGACACCCCCAAGATCGTGGCGATGCTGCTCCTTTTGAAATGGATGGATGTCCGCTGGGGCTTTTTTGCGGTGGCGATCGCGATGGCGGTTGGTGGATTGCTCAACGCCCGTAAGGTGGCCGAGACGATGAGCCATAAGATTACCGCGATGAACCATGGACAAGGTTTCTCCGCGAACCTGACTACCGGCATTCTCGTCATCGCCGCCAGCTTCTTCGGTTTGCCGGTTTCGACTACGCATGTTTCTGTCGGCGCACTTTTCGGCATGGGCCTCACGACCGGACAGGCCAACCCGCGAGTCATGTTAAACATCGTTCTTTCATGGCTCATCACCCTGCCTTGCGCGGCGCTCATTGCCGGCCTGGCCTACACGATTCTTCGGCACTCATGAATCTGACTGCCGATAACACTTTCGCGCGAAAGCTGGCCGAGCATGATTTGCCTCTGCGCCACACGAAGACGGAAATCCTTCAAATCAATGTCGGCAAGCTTTGCAATCTCACCTGCATTCATTGCCACGTGAACGCCGGGCCGAAGCGGAAGGAAATCATGACGCGAGCGACGATCGATCAGCTCATCGATTGGCTGGCGAAGACAGATATCACGACGGTTGACCTGACCGGCGGCGCGCCGGAGATGATTCCGGATTTCAAGTATCTCGTCGAACGGTTGAAGGCACTTACGCCGCCGCGGCATATCATCGACCGCTGCAATCTCACGATTCTGCTTGAACCCGGCTACGAAGATTACGCGAAGTTTCTCGCCCGGCACGAGATTGAGATCATCGCGTCGATGCCGTGCTACTCGCCCGAGAACGTGAACGTGCAGCGCGGCAACGGCGTTTTCGACGGAAGCATCAAGGCGCTCCAGCTTTTGAACTCGTTAGGCTACGGCATCGAGCCACACCTTCCGCTTCATCTTGTTTATAATCCGAACGGCGCCTTCCTGCCGGGCCCGCAGGAAGAACTCGAAGCCGATTACAAGCGAGAGCTAAAGAACCATTTCGGCATTGTCTTCAACAAGCTCTACACGATCACTAACCTCCCGATCTCGCGTTTCGCCTCTTACCTGAAGAACAACAACCTGCTCGGCGATTACATGGCGTTGCTCAACGACGCGTTTAATCCGGCCACCGTGAACGGCCTGATGTGCCGCAACACCATCAATGTCAGTTGGCAGGGCGAAGTGTTCGATTGCGACTTTAACCAGATGCTAAAGATGCAATGGCGCGGCGATGGCGGGAACGGCCAGGGATTGCACTTGTGGGACGTCGATCCCGCACGCGTGGAGAATCGAACGATCCTGACCGGCGACCATTGCTTTGGTTGCACGGCCGGCGCCGGCTCGAGCTGCGGCGGCGCGCTGGTGTAGCTGTAGGTGGATCGAGCGCTCCGCCGCTCGATGTTTTTGGCGTAGCAGAGTTCAACTCATCGGGCGACGGAGCGCTCGATCCACCTACAGAAGATCCTTCGGCGCTCGTTTGCGCCACGCGATTTCGATCGCGCGCTTCAAGGTCGTCTTATCAACCACGCCAAGACGAACCGTGGTACTGCCGCTTTTTCCCCACGCTCCTTTGGCCGGCGCGAAAACTTTGGGATGCGATTTCACGAGGCGCGCTTGCTCCTCGGGCGGGAGGACGACCATTCCATGCTCCTCATCGGGATAACCAAGCGAGCCGAAAATCTTGCCGCCCACACGAAAATCGGGATGCGCCATGTGCGCGCTTTCGGAAGCTTCCGGCAAGCTGAGCGCAATCCTACGAAAGTCGGCGGGAGTCATGGTCGGTAGGTCATGATGGCGACGTTTTGTTCATGATAAGCGGTGTGTTCCTGCAAAGACCAGCCAAGATTCGCGTAGAATTTTTCGCTATGCACCGTGTAGAGGTAGAGGATTGGAACCTTCAAAGCGGTTGCCTCGGACATGATTCGGCGGACTAGCTGCGCGCCCACTCCTTGTCGCCGATGATCGGGCCCGACAAATACGCTGGCCAACCACGGGCTTAATTCCAGGCGCGTGTCCATGTCGTGCGACACCAGACTGGCCGAGCCAAGTAAAACTCGATCGTCGAGGCCGACCACCGTCAGCGGAATGCGGTCGCGGTTCGCCGAACCCTCGATCCGCGTCACGCGCGCTTCCACGGAATCGCCGGGCCTCAGGTAGCCCCATTCGGCATGGTGCCATTTTGCGAGCGTGGCCAGAAACTCCGGATGATCCGCCAGATATTCGATCGTCATAGGCAACTCACCGGCAATGTAGCAACTGTCATTGACGCTGGCTGCCATTTCTTTCACTCTCGGCGTTCATGAAATCTCTGGTCGTCCTTTTCCTGCTCTGTCTTGTTTTCGTTCTCGGATGGGCCGCGCCCGTCCGCGCGCAGGAAACTTCGCCATCTCCCTCGATCTCCGCGCCCGCTCCCTCCATCGCGCCTGATGCCGATCCCGCCACCGCGACGCGCGCCTGGCTCGACACTGTGCCGGCGGACAAACGCGCGAAGTCGGACGCTTATTTCGAAGGCGGTTATTGGTTGATCCTTTGGAATGTTCTTCTCGATGTCGCGATCTCGCTCCTGCTCCTGGGCACACGGCTCTCCGCGCGAATGCGCGATTTTGCGGAACGCACCACCCGCTTCAAGGCCCTCCAAGTTGCCCTCTACGCCATTCCCTATGTGCTGCTCACTTTTGCACTCTCGTTTCCGCTGACCGTCTACCAACGTTTCTACCGCGAGCACTCTTACGGCCTGGCGACGCAAACCTTTGGACCCTGGTTCAAGGAGCTAATGATCGCACTTCTCGTCTCCTTAATCGCGACGACGATTTTGTTGATGATTCTCTACGCGGTTTTCCGTCGCGCGCCCCGGACCTGGTGGCTCTGGGGGACCGGAGTGGTCGTCGTATTTCTCGCCTTCGGAATTATGGTCTCACCGATCTATATCGAGCCTCTCTTCAACAAGTACAAGCCGCTCGCCGACCAGAAAGTCAGCGACGCGATTCTCACGATGGCGCGGGCGAATCAGATTCCGGTTACCCAGGTCTTCGAGGTTGATGCGTCGCGCCAATCGAACCGGATCAGCGCAAACGTGGCCGGATTTCTCGGAACGACCCGGATCGCCTTGAATGACAATCTGCTCAAGCAATGCACGCTGCCGGAAATTCGCTCTGTCATGGCGCACGAGATGGGGCATTACGTCTTGAATCACATCACGAAGTTCCTCATCAGCTTTTCGCTTGTCGGCCTGATCTCATTTGCTCTCGCCAAATGGGGATTCGAAGCCCTGGTCAGCCGCTACGGCGATCGTTGGGGAGTGCGTGGCATCGCCGATCCCGCGGGCCTTCCCATCCTCTCGTTGGTGTTCGGGGCGATTGCCTTTGTCATGACGCCGATCAACCACACCATCACCCGCGTCGCGGAAGTGGAAGCGGATGCGTTCGGCGTCAATACCGCGCGCGAGCCGGACGGATTTGCGAAAGTGGCGCTCAAGCTCGGCACTTATCGCAAACTGGATCCGACGCCGATGGAGGAGTTCATCTTCTTCGATCATCCCAGCGGCCGCGCCCGGATTCGCATGGCGATGGATTGGAAAGCCGCTCATTTGCCGGCCGGCGGAACGGAGTGATGTTGCCAACAAGGAGCGGCGGTTTGCAACCGCCGTTTTGTTTGGTCGGCGATTGAAAAATCGCCGCTCCTTGCTCATTGCACGCCGCGTCGAAGCATCTTACCGGTCTCATCAATTGCGCTCGAGGCCGGTGCGCCGCGCTCCAGATCAACGGTCACGACCATTCCAATCGTGTCCCCTCCATTGACCGTGATGGCGAAGCTGTCGTTCTTCGCTGTCGCCGGCCCGATCACACGGCTCCTCCAGCCGTTGGAGCGCGGCGCTTGCGGAGTAACCCCATCGCTGGGGTCCGTCTCCGGCATCGGCGACCCCGAAAGCGCGCGCAGATAAAATTCATCGGGAGAGATTGTGCCAGGGGAAGTGGAATACGTGTCCATAGCTACTCACGGCGGCCGCGGTTAACGGCTGCGTTCCTTCGCGGAGGCCGTCGGGGCCGTGCGGTCCTGATCTCGCGGCGCAAGGCGCGGCGTATCAATTCAGAGAAGCTCATCTTCTCGCGTCCCGCTTTATCGAGCAGTAGTTGTTGAACCTCTCGCGGAAGCCGGAACGTCACCGGCACACTGCCTTTTGGCAGCTTCGTTCTGGGCATGAAGCGATGTGTATTATTGTATCATACACTATGTCAACATTGAATTTTCTTGCCGTGCCATATTCGCTATGACACGGTCGGCGGCGTGAGAGACAAGGAGTCCACGGCCATTACCATCACCCTCCCCCTTGTCCTCGACCGGGCCCTCCAGGCGCTCGCCGATCGAAAACATTGTGGGAATAAATCTGCCGCGATTCGGGAAGTGCTTTACAAGGAAGCTGGGATGCAGGCCAACCTTCGAGTCCAGGAAAAGAAGAGTAATGATTCGGTGACCAACGCTGAGCGCCGTTCCGCCAAATACGGATCTCGCAAGAACAAGAGCAAGAAATAGCGTCCTTCCCGCTCAGCCGGGGCGGCGCACACACCGGAAAAAATCGAGCAAATGACCGGTCGTTGAGTAGAACGAACGAATGGAAATCAACCGAGTCGGCTCACGACCATCCAGCAAAGGACCAGCCGATTGGTTCACCGGCACGGTCCGCATCGATCCGCTGTTCGACGCGAAAGCTCCAGCCCGCACATCCAGCGCAAGCGTTACCTTCGAGCCGGGTGCTCGCACCGCGTGGCATACGCATCCGCTCGGTCAGACGCTGATCGTCACCGCCGGTTGCGGCCGCGCGCAACGCGAGGGCGGTTCGATCGAGGAGATCCGTCCTGGCGACGTCGTCTCGTTTGCGCCTAACGAGAAGCATTGGCACGGGGCGGCGCCGACCACGGCCGTCACGCATATCGCCATTCAGGAAGCGCTCGACGGCAAGGTCGTCGACTGGATGGAACACGTTACCGACGGAGAATACGGCAGCTGATTGTCTCCCGGGTAGGGGTGGGCGTCTCGCCCGCCGGTTTTGGCATCTTGCCAAAACAATCTTGTCAATTTCGTGATCGCGAGACGCGATCACCGGCGGCCGAGACGCCCACCCTACCCGCGCTCGTGCGGCACCAGCTCGACGTAGGTCCCGCCGAACGTGTGACTTTGCCCGTTCGTAAAATTGGTGAACGACATCCGATGCTTGCCGCCGACTTTCGCCTCCATCTCGTGCACCTTGCCGGTAAATCCGTTCGGTGGCAGCCATTTCGCCATCGCGTCCGGATCAAGAAACGCGCGGTAAATCTTCTCAGGCGCGGACCGGAGCACGCGGTGAAGCCGGATGGTGTTGGTTGGCATGGTGAACTAGTTCTTTCGTTTTGCGGCTCGTGCAAGCGGCGTTAAAGCATCAAACTCCAGAGAAATCCAAAAGAGGAGCTTGAAACTTTTCCCCGGTGCGCCACTGCCGCGCTCTGCTAGGTTCGCTTATGCGACCAATTATTTGTGCAGTTATTCTTGCGCTGGCGTGCCCTCTCTTCGCCGAGACGGCGCCTGTCGCCGATCGCGTGGCAGAGCAAAATAAATTGTTTGATGAGTTCTATGAGACGGGACTCAAGAACTCTCCGGAGCGCGCGACATCGTTCGGCGACTACCGCTACAACGCGCTGCTCAGTCAGGTTTCGCTGGAGGAGATCGCGCGCCAACACGCCGAAGCCGACAGCTTCCTGAAGCGATTGAAAACTATCCCCACCGACGGAATGGGCGACACCGACCTGCTCAGCCACCGACTCCTGGAACGGCAACTGGAGCGAGAGGACATCAACTACAGCCTGAAAAACTACGAGATGCCGGTAAACCAACAGCGAGGCGTCCACACCGGTCTCGCCGATTTGCCGCTCTCGGTGCCGCTCGATTCCGTGCAGCATTACCAGGATTACATTTCCCGGCTGCATCAAGTCCCGCGCGTGCTCGCTCAGACCACCGATGTGTTGCGCCAGGGGCTGAAGGACGGACTCATGCCGCCGAAACTCGTCCTCGAAAAACTGCCCGGCCAATGCGACGGCATCGTCGCCGCGAACCCGTTCCTTCTCCCAACGAAGAAGTTTCCGAAAGAGTTCTCCGAGGAAGACAAGAAGCGGCTGACCGATGAGATGACGAAGGCGATCAACGACGATGTCGTTCCCGCTTACAAGAAATTCTCGGAATTCCTCCGCACCGAGTACGATCCGAAAGGCCGCCCCGAACTCTCGATCGAAAGCCTGCCCGACGGCAAGCGCCGCTATGCCGAAGCCGTGAAGGCGATGACCACGATGAACGTCGCGCCCGACGAGGTGCATCAGATCGGGTTGAAGGAAGTGGAGCGCATCACAGCCGAGATGACCAAGCTCGCGCTGGCGCAGGGCAAGAAGGATCTCGCCAGCTTCCGCGAAGCGATCAACAGCGACCCGAAGTGGAAACCGCAAAGCGAACAGCAGATCGTCGATGACTTCAAAAAATACATCGACCAAATGCAGCCGAAGCTGCCCGAGTTATTCGGTCTACTGCCGAAGTCGCCGGTTACGGTCGAGCCGATTCCTGATTTCGCGAAGGCCGAAGCGACGCACTACGTCGCCGGCACGCCGGACGGGAAGCGGCCCGGTCGTGTGGTCGTCGCTGTGGCGGACCCGACCAAGCGCACCCTGGTCCTGGACGAAGCCGTCGCTTATCACGAAGGCGTTCCCGGTCATCACATGCAGATCAGCATCGCCCAGACGTTGCCGAACCTGCCGAAATTCCGCCTCCGCGGCGGCTACTCCGCCTACGCCGAAGGTTGGGCGCTCTATTCGGAGGACCTGGGGAAAGAGATTGGCTTCTACAAGGACCCAATCTCCGACTACGGCCGGCTGAACTCCGAGCTCTTTCGCGCCGTTCGTCTCGTAGTCGATACCGGCATTCACGACAAGAATTGGAGCCGCGAGAAAGTCATCGACTTCATGCACGCCAACGACGTGAACGACGCCCTGGCCCAGACCGAGACCGACCGCTACATCGCCTGGCCTGGCCAGGCCCTCGCCTACAAAATGGGCCAGCTCATGATTCGCAAACTACGCGACGAAGCCAAGTCACAGCTCGGACCGAAGTTCGACATCAAAGCCTTCCACGACGAAATCCTGAACGGCGGCGCGATGCCCCTCGACCTGCTGCAGGAACGCGTAGAGCGCTGGATCAAGGAACAGGTAGCAGGTAGCAGGTAGCAAGTAGGAAGTCAGCTAGCTCAGCTGACTATAATTTATGACGGACTTCATCGACGCTGCCGTGGAACAGTTCGCCCGCGATCATACTGAGCCGGAGAGCGATCTCCACGTCCGGCTGCGAGAGGAGACTTATCGAGTCATGGACCGGCCTCAGATGCAGGTCGACGTGATCGAAGGTCGCTTTCTCAAGATGCTTGTCCGGCTCACCGGAGCCCGCACCGTCCTCGAGATCGGAATGTTCACCGGTTACAGCGCGCTCATGATGGCCGAGGGTTTGCCGGATGACGGCCGGCTTATCACCTGTGAGGTCGATCCAAAAGCGGAAGAGATCGCGCGGCGTTACTTTTCCGCGAGCCCGCACGGATCTAAGATCGCTATCCGGATGGGTCCGGCCTTGGAAACAATCAAGACGCTATCTGGTCCACTCGACCTCGTCTTCATCGACGCGGACAAAGCGAACTACTCTAACTATTACGAAGCTGCCCTGCCCCTTCTTAAACCCGGGGGCCTTATCATAGCCGACAACGTCCTCTGGAGCGGCAGAGTGCTTGATCCCAAAGATGGCGACGATCATGCGATTGTGGCCTTCAATCGCATGGTCCAGTCGGACCCGCGAGTTGAGAATGTCTGCCTGACCGTGCGCGACGGAATGATGTTGGCCCGGAAACGAAAATAATCATCTTAACGTCGCCTACCCGTCTTCGCATTGCTTTGGCGGGGCAAACATGGCGTCGGCTAAAGTTTATGCGCTCGCCGCGGCTGAGATGCGGCGCCGAGGCGTACCGAGGTTTGGTAGCAGCGCGGTAAGCAGGCCGATCAGCGGCAGATAGGAGCAGATGTGGAAGATGAACGGGATGCCGTGGCGATCGGCGATGGTGCCGAGGACGGCGGAGCCGATGCCGCCCAATCCAAAGGCGAGGCCGAAGAAGAGGCCGGACATCGTGCCTACTTTGCCGGGGACGAGCTCCTGCGCGTAAACGAGGATGGCGGAGAAGGCCGAGGCGAGGATGATCCCGATGATCGCACTCAGCACTGCGCACCAGAAGAGATTCGCGTAAGGGAGCGCGAGGGCGAACGGTGCTACGCCGAGGATCGATACCCAGATGACAGCTTTGCGCCCGATCCGGTCGCCAACGGGTCCGCCGAGAAATGTGCCGGCGGCAATGGCAGCGAGAAAGATGAAGAGATGCAACTGCGCGTCCCGCACCGAGAGGCTGAACTTCTCGATGAGGAAAAACGTGTAGTAGCTGCTCATGCTCGCGAGATAGAAATACTTCGAGAAAACGAGCACGATCAGGATGCCTAACGAGAAGATAACGCGCTGGCGGGTTAGTCCTGTCTCGCGATGCAAGGACGCGCCCCGTTTCGCCGCGTGATGATGCGCAAGGTTTTCGCGATACCACACGCCGATCCGCGTAAGCACGATAATGCCGAGGAGCGCGAGCAACGAAAACCAGATGACGGATTTCTGGCCGCGATAGACGACGATCGCCGCGGCCAGCAGCGGACCCAGTGAGCTGCCGGCATTTCCGCCGACCTGGAAGACCGATTGGGCGAAGCCGAATCGCCCGCCTGAGCTCAGGTGCGCGACGCGCGATGCTTCCGGATGAAAAACGGAAGAGCCGATCCCGACGAATGCGACCGCGACGAGGACGAGCGCGAGATTTGGCGCGATCGAAAGCAGGACCAGGCCGACGAGCGTCGAAGCCATGCCGAGCGCGAGCGAGAACGGCTGCGGATGTTTGTCGGTGAACGCGCCGACGAACGGTTGCAGCAAAGACGCGGTGAGCTGGTTCGTCAGGGTGATCAGGCCGATGTGGCTGTAGTCGAGCCGCAGCTCTGTTTTCAGGATCGGGTAAATCGCCGGGATCAATGACTGGAGGGTGTCGTTTACGAGATGGGAGAAGCTGAGCGCAAAGAGAATGCCGAACACCGGCGCGGCCGGGACCGCGCCCGGCTCGGCCTCGTCGACGCAGGCAGGCGGGCTGTTCCCTGGCGCTTCAGAAGTTGGGCGCATCGCGGTATTGTGAACGCACTTGGGCCGCGCGTCGCGCGGATTCAGAAAATCGTCCGCAGACGCCGCGGGAGATCTTCACTTGCCGCGGACGCTCGAAGCGAAGGACTGGAGCCTAGGGGAATCGAACCCCTGACCTCCTCAATGCCATTGAGGCGCTCTACCAACTGAGCTAAGACCCCGGAAAGATTCCGATTTTCGGCTTCGCCCGGGCGATTTGCAACGGGGAACTTCGGGGAAGTTGCAATGGACGGGCGTGAACTTAACGTCAGTCGAATGCAGATCATGCGATTAATTTTCGTCTTCGCGATCGCGATATTCGCGCTGGTCGCCTCCGTGTTAGCAGCCGAGAGGACGACCGCGACGTGGAGCGATGGGCACACGTCCGCGGTTAGCGATGAAGAATTGATCCGTTATGCCCTCAATTCTCCCGGGCCCGGCTATCCGTCCCAGGCGCAGAAAACCAAGGCAGCCGGCAACGGAGTTTACGAGCTTCGAATCGATAACGCGGGTGTCACCAAAACGGTCGTGATCGTAAAGAGCAGTGGCAGCGATGTCCTCGATAAGGCGGCCGCGGCCGCGTTTCGGGCGTGGCGATTCAAACCAGGGATTTTCACGAGCGTCCGCATTCCGGTGTCCTGGTCGGTGAATCCTGTTCGTTCTTAGTTTTCCGCGATGCGCAGCCCGAGGTTGCTCTGCGCGGTTCTGGGACTCGCCCGAATCGCATCCGCGCACACCGTCTGGATCGATACGGACGTTTCCATCGGCTCGCCGATTCGGGAAGTGGATGATGCCTACGCGCTCATCCTCGCTTTTCATTCGCCAGAGATTCGGATCGCCGGAGTGAGCACGACCTACGGGAACGCGCCGCTGAGCGCGACTACACGCGTCGCCCAGAATATGGTTCGGCGGTTCGGCGGTTCCGCAGGCGTTGCGGCTGAGCATGTCTTTGCCGGCGCGGCATCGGCCGCCGATCTTGGCCGGAGAAGCGCCGCGAGCGACGCCTTGGCCGCAGCCCTGGAGAAACAAAAAATCACTTACGTCGCCCTGGGGCCGCTGACTAATCTCGCGACGTTCCTCCAGCTTCATCCGCGACTGACGCATCGAATCGAGCGCGTTGTTTTTGTGGGCGGTCACGCGTCGCGAGACGATCTCACCCTCGGACGGAATCGATCCTTCCACATTCACGACGCGAACGTATTCAAGGATTCAGTCGCGATGTCGGCGGTGTTACATACGGACATCCCGCTCACGCTCATCCCGATCGCGACCAGTTCGGGTCTCACGATCGATCTAGGAGATTTGCGCGCGCTGGAAAGAAGCGGTGACGCCGGAGAGTACCTTTCGCGCCGGAGCAAACTCTGGCTCTGGTTTTGGACAAATTTCGCCAAGACAAACGGCGGGCCGATTTTCGATGCGGTGGCAATTCTTCCAGCGACGAGGCCGGAACTGCTCTCGGTCGAGACACGGTACGCGAAGATGGATCAAGCCGGCAATTTGCTGGTCAAGTCGCGCCTAACGAGCAGTGCACGGCCGGTTCGCTATTGCACGGGATTCACATCCGCAACGAAGCGTTTCGTGCTAGACCGACTTATGACGCGAAAATAACAAGGAAGGGCGATTTGAAATCGTCCTCGGCGGTTGCAAACCGCCGCTCCTTGAGGAGCCATTAACGTGCGACGATTGAGATGTTCGAGCGCGCCGCGGATTCAACGAGCGCTTCTTTTTCGAGCAGGAGCGTCCGGCCCGCTTCGATGGCGATGACGCGCACACGGGCTTCCGTCGCCACTGCGATCGTGGCGACGCCAACTACCGGCACGTCAAAGCGCATATCTTGATTCGGCTTCGCGACCTTGACCATGATCGCGTTCTTTCCGCCGAGCGCGCCGCCGCGCTTGATGGTTTCGTTGGTCCCGTCGAAACCTTCCACCGCGAGGACCGTTCCGTTTTTCACGATAACTGTCTGGCCGATATCGAGTCGGCTCACTTCTCTCGCGATCTCGAAACCGAACTCGACGTCGTCTTCTTCCCGCCGGGTTAATTTCCGGCCGGCGATCAATCCAGCCGGTGCGATGCAATCCTCCAGAAAAGAGGTGGCCGGTAACAGGGTGATCTTCGAGCGCGCCAGCTCGTCGCCGATCGCCGCGAAGATGGATTCGGCGTTGCGCCGTTTCAGCCGCGCCAGGAGGAACAGCGTTTTCCAATCGGGCCGCAGATCGAACAGATTCTTTGGCGCGATCTGTCCGGCCATGATTGCATTCGCGACTCCGGCGCCCCGGAAAGCCGCGATCAGCTTCCCTAATTGACCGACGCGCATCCAGTGGATCTCATCCACTTTGTCGGCAAGACGTTCGTCGGTCTCATCAGTGAACGCGGCCGCGACAATCCGTTTCACGCCGGCCCGACGGGCTGCATCGGCGAGAAGGCGCGGATAAACGCCGTTACCAGCAATAATTCCGAGCGCGTCTGGAACTTCCACGAGGCGAGACTAACGATGGCGCGCTTCGATACAAGCGCGGCAATGGCTAGCTGCGTCGGCGGCGTTTCACGTGCAATTGAGCCAGCGCCTTTTGCAACGAAGCTTGCACGGCCGCGCACTCTTCCGCCCCGAGATCTTCTTTCATCGCTTTTTGAGCGCGCGCCACGGCTGCTTCCGCCGCGTGCTCGTCGATCACCGCGGGCTCGAGCGCCATGTCGGTCAAAACCGAAACAGAACTTCCCGTGATCTCGACGAAGCCTTCGCCGATGGCCAGAAAAGTTTCCTTGCCGCCCTTCAGCACGCGCAGTTCGCCGGGATTCAACGTCGTCAGCAACGGAACGTGATTGGGATAAACGCCGAGTTCGCCCTCTGCACCTGGCAGAGTGACCATCTCCACGTCCTCGGAGTACGCGGTCGTCTCCGGCGTCACAATTTCAAGTCTCAGCGTCGCCATAGATCACTGTTCGTCATTCGGCATTCTGAATCATGTCGATGCCACCCTTCATGTAGAAGTTCTGTTCGGGAACTTCATCATGTTTGCCATCGAGGATTTCTTTGAAGCCGCGGACCGTCTCGGCGATCGAAACGTATTCGCCTTTCGTGCCGGTAAAGACCTCGGCGACGTGGAACGGCTGGCTGTGGAAGCGCTGGATCTTGCGCGGGCGCAAGACGGAGAGTTTGTCCTCAGGGCTCAGTTCATCCATGCCGAGAATCGCGATGATGTCCTGGAGATCGCGGTACCGTTGCAAAACTTTCTGCACGCCGCGCGCGACTGCGTAATGCTCTTCGCCCACAACGTCGGGCGCGAGCGATTTCGAAGTCGAGGCGAGCGGATCGACGGCCGGATAGATGCCGAGCTCGGCGATCGAGCGTTCGAGCACGATGGTCGAGTCCAAATGCGCGAAGGTATTCGCCGGCGCTGGATCCGTCAGGTCATCCGCAGGCACGTAAACGGCCTGCACCGACGTGATCGAGCCTTTCTTGGTTGAAGTGATACGTTCCTGGAGATCGCCCATTTCAGCGGCGAGCGTCGGCTGATAACCTACGGCGGATGGAGTGCGTCCGAGCAACGCCGAGACTTCTGAGCCCGCCTGCGAGAATCGGAAAATGTTGTCGATGAACAACAATACGTCCTGGTTGCGCTCGTCGCGGAAATACTCTGTCATTGCCAACGCCGAGAGGGCGACTCGAAGACGAGCGCCCGGAGGCTCGTTCATCTGCCCGTAAACGAGCGCGACTTTTGATTTGCTCAAATCCTTTTGATCGATGACGCCGGCTTCGCTCATTTCCGTGTAGAGATCGTTGCCTTCACGTGTCCGCTCGCCCACACCGGCGAAGACAGAAAACCCGCCGTGGCCTTTCGCGATGTTATTGATCAGCTCGAGAATAACCACCGTCTTGCCGACGCCCGCCCCACCGAATGCTCCGACTTTTCCGCCCTTTGTGAACGGGCAGATCAAATCGATGACCTTGATGCCCGTCTCGAGAATCGTCGAGCCGGTGTCCTGGTCGGTCAGCTCCGGCGCCTTGCGATGAATCGGGTAACGCTTCGTGTAAGTAACCGGGCCGCGATTATCGACTGGATCGCCCGTGACGTTGAAGACCCGGCCGAGAGTCCCCTCGCCCACCGGGACCGTGATCGGGCCACCGGTGTCGTTAACCGGCATGCCGCGCTTTAATCCTTCGGTGGAGGACATCGCGATCGTACGCACCCAGTTTTCGCCGAGATGCTGCTGAACTTCGAGAGTGAGCTTGGTCGGGGTGCCGTTCACGTCGTATTCCAGTTCGAGCGCATTATAAATGCGCGGCAGCTCGGCCGTGCTCTTGAATTCCACGTCCACCACGGGACCGATGACCTGAACGATATTTCCTTTATTCATAAACTTGTTTAGGCGCCGACTGCCATCTGCGCGGTCGAGATTTCGAGCAGCTCCGTGGTGATGCTCGCCTGGCGCATCTTGTTGTATTCGAGAGTGAGATCCTTGATGAACTGCTTCGCGTTGTCGGTCGCGTTCTTCATCGCGACCATGCGTGAGCTGTGCTCCGACGCCCGCGCGTCGAGGATCATCTGGAAAACTTGATAATGAAGATAATAGGGCAGCATGACATCGAGCACGCCCTCTGGCGTTGGCTCGAAGAGATAACCGATCATTGGATCGGTGCTGTCCTGCGGGGTCGCGCCTTCCGTCGGCACTTGCGGCAACTCGAAGCTCGAAATCGGAAGCAGCGTTCGCACGACCGGCTTTTGGTTGATCGTGCTAATGAAGTGCGTGTAGAGCACGGAAACCTTATCCACTTCGCCGCTGAGGAATTTCTCCACGCAAAACTTCGCGATCTCCTTGGTCTCCGTGAAGGCGGGCGCATCCTTCAATTGAAAATCCGCGACGAGCTCGCGCCGGGTCCGCGTCAGGAACTGCCGGGCTTTCCCGCCCGAGACGACGTAAATTGTCTTCTCGGCCTCGAACTTTGCCGCTTCGCGAAAGAGGTTCGTGTTCAGCGGGCCGGCCAGCCCTTTGTCCGTGCTGATGACGACCACGAGCTCTTTCTTGACCTCGCGGACCTGGAGCAGCGGATGGAGCTTCGAGTCGGTGCGCTGCTGGAGGGAAACCAAAACGCGGTTCATCAAAGTGGAATATGGCCGGCCCGCGATCGCGAGGTTTTGGGCCTTGCGCATCTTCGACGCGGCCACCATCTGCAACGCCTTGGTGATTTGCGCGGTGTTGCGGATCGATTTGATCCGGCGCCGGATGTCTTGGGTGTTAGCCATTGTCTAAAATCTTTTTTTCGTGCGATAACGCGCCTGACGTTCACGGACGTGAAATCCAATCTCGCGTTTCGGTTTTGCGGCCGGTTCGAGCAATCGCTTCAGCGCAGCGAACAGATCTACAATCGTCTCGTCGTGGGAATCGAGGCGCCGTTCCAAGTCCTTGAGCTTGGTCGCGAGTTGCGCGTTCGCGGCGACCATTTCGCGCAAACGCACAAACGCGCGCACCACGCGCACGCTGGCCTGGATGGCGACTTCGCTATTGAGAACGCTCGCAAGCATGAGCGAGCCATGTTCGGTGAACACCCACGGCAAATATCGGCGCCCTCCGCGCGTTTTTGAGGTCACAATTTGTGACCTCAAACTCACGAATTCATTAGCGGTCAGTTGAAATGCGAAATCCTCCGGAAAGCGATTCCGGTTTCGTTTCAACTGTTGATTCAATTGTTTGGTCGAAACCTCATAAATCTGCGCCAGGTCGGAATCGAGCATCACCCGCTGACCGCGAATTAGATGAATCGCGCTTTCGACTCGCCCAATCGTTTTTCTTTCGGCCATGACGGTTTCGTTTGGCTGCAGTGAAATCATTGCCAGGTCGACTTGAATTCGTCCAACGCGGCCTTCAGTTCGCCTTCCAATTCTTTGTCGAGCGCACCTTTCGAAACGATCGAAGCGAGGAGGCTTACCTTTCGAGTCGAAAGGTATTCCTGCAGCTTCACCTGAAATTCCTTCACCTTCTCGATGGCGACAGAATCGAGGTAACCGTTCTGCATCGCCCACAATACCGCGACCTGTTCTTCGACCGGGATCGGGTTGTATTGGATCTGCTTGAAGAGCTCGACGATGCGTTGGCCGCGATCGAGCCGCGCCTTGGTCGCGGCGTCGAGATCGGAGCCGAACTGCGCGAAGGCCGCCAGCTCGCGGAACTGCGCGAGGTCCAGTTTGATTTTGCCCGCCACCTGTTTGATCGCCTTGATCTGCGCCGCGGATCCGACGCGACTGACCGAGAGACCCACGGAAATCGCGGGGCGCACACCTTGATAGAAAAGATCGGTCTCAAGATAAATTTGACCGTCGGTAATCGAAATAACGTTCGTCGGAATGTAAGCGGAAACGTCGCCCGCTTGTGTCTCGATGATCGGCAACGCTGTGAGTGATCCGCCACCCGCCTCTTCCGTGACGCGCGCGCTGCGTTCGAGCAACCGCGAGTGCAGATAGAAGACATCGCCGGGATAGGCTTCACGCCCCGATGGCCGCTTCAGCACGAGCGAAACCTGCCGGTACGCGACCGCGTGCTTCGACAAATCGTCATATATGATCAGCGCGTCCATGCCGTGATCCATGAACCACTCGCCCATGGCGGCGCCGGCAAAGGGAGCGAGATATTGGTTGGTCGCGGTGTCGGACGCCGGCGCCGAAATGATCGTCGTGTAAGGCATCGCGCCTTCCTTTTCGAGAATGGCAAGAGCGCGCGCCACGTTGGAATTCTTCTGCCCGATCGCGACGTAGATACAAAAAAGCGGGCGGTGGTCCTTCAGCCGGCCTTCTTCCGCCGCCTTGTTCAAGCGCGCCTGGCTGATGATCGTGTCGATCGCGATCGTCGATTTTCCCGTCGCGCGATCACCGATGATCAGTTCGCGCTGACCTCGCCCGATCGGGATCATCGCGTCGATCGCCATGATGCCGGTCTGCACCGGCTGGCTCACGCTTTTGCGTTTGATGACGCCGGGCGCGATTTTCTCCAACGGATAGGCGACGTCCGATTTGACGGGGCCCTTGCCATCGAGCGGCTGCCCGAGCGTATTGACCACGCGACCGAGCAATCCTTTGCCGACCGGAATCTGAAGCAGCTTGCCAGTAGTCCTGGCTTCGTCGCCTTCCATGACCTGCGTCGGGTCGCCGAGAAGGATCGCGCCGACTTCGGTTTCTTCGAGGTTGAGCGCGAGCCCGAAGACCCCGCTCGAAAACTCGATCATTTCGTTGAGCATGACGTCGCTCAGGCCTTCGATGCGCGCGACGCCGTCACCGGTTTCGCGGACGACGCCGACGTTGCTTTTGCTCGTCGTGGTTTTGAGGCCGGCGATCTGCGTTTCGATTTCTTCGAGGATACTGCTCATAGTTTGTTGGGGTTAAAGTTGCTGTTGAAGACGCTGCAGCCGGTTGCGCACGCTGCTGTCCCATACGTCGCTGCCGACGCGAATGCGCATTCCGCCGAGAAGCTCCGGGTTCACCACGAATTTCGCGGCGAGGTCGCTCCCGTATTTGCGTTTAAGATTCGCAACGATTTGCTCGCTCGCATCCGCCGCGAGCTCGGTCGCCGTCTCAATGGTTGCGCTCCGTTTTTCGACTTCAAGGCGCAACAGGCGTTTGTAACTTTCGAGAACCTTGATGTAATTGCGCGGCTTCTTTTCGATCAACGATTTTACGAGCGACGCGATCCGGCTGCTGTCGAGCTGGCCATCGGCGAAGCTTGCGCGCAGGAGTTGCCTGGAAAGCTGCCGCGTCTCTTTGTTGATCTTCATGAATCCGTGCTTCTAGGAAGCGAGCTGGCGCGATGCTTCATCCTGCAACCGGCGCTGATCTTCCGAGGTCAGGACTTTGCCGGTCACTTTCGCCGTGGTGTTGACCACGAGACGGCCGAGCTCTCGTTTTAGTTCCGCCATGACGCGTTCGCGCTCGATCGCCGTCGCTTCCCGCGCTTTCGCCAAGATTTGTTCCGCCGCCGCGATCGCTTCCTGCTGCTTGCGTTCGCCGACGTGCTCCGCGCTTTCCCGCGCGTCGTCGATCATCTTCTGCGCCTGCGCGTTCGCTTTCGCCAGGATGTCCGCGTGCCGCTGCTCGGCCTCGGCAAGTTGTTGCTTTATTTTCTCGGCGTTCAACAAGCCTTCGGCGATTCGCTGCCGCCGTTCTTCCAGGACGTGGAGGATCGGCTTGTAAGCGAAACGCCGCAGGACCAGCGCCACGATGATGAAGCTGATGACCTGCGAGAGGAAAATCTTCAGATCCCAACCGAATTTTTCTCCCGTTTCGCGGATCATCTCTCCGATGTCGGAGGCAGCCAGAATTGCGATGTTCATATTAATAAGCCGTTCGCCGAAACGTCTGCGGCCGGCCGATTATTTCGGAACCAGGAACAAAGCGTAGAACACGATCGCTTCAGCGAGCGCGATGGCCAGAATGGCCTGGACCAGAATCGGTGTCGCCGCGCCGGGGTTGCGACCGACGGCCGAGGCCGCGCCCATGCCGATGAGACCGACGCCGATGGCTGCGCCGAGCGCCGCCAAGCCCACGTGAATGCTTCCGCCGATTTCCGCCAGTATTGGTAGTATCATATGTTCTTTCGTTGGTTGTTTCATCAGCGACCTCCGCGGGAACCACGGTCCGATCGCCGAAAGTTTTTAATGGTGCGCCGCCTCCCCGTGTCCCGGTTCGTGTTGGGCGATGAGCAAAGTAAAGACCGCAGTCAGGAGCATGAAGACGAGCGCCTGGACGAAACCGACGAGCAACTCCAAAAAATAAAACGGAATCGGGATCAACCAAGCCAGCGATGGGACCACGTGACTCATCGATTCCAGCATGATCTCGCCCGCGTAAATGTTGCCGAACAACCGGAAGCTTAGCGAAATCGGGCGGAACGCGATCGAGACCACTTCGAGCCAGCCGACAATAAAAAAGATAAAAATCATCAGGACTTTTAGGATACCGGTGGTGTGGCCTTTCGGCGCGAAGAGATGTTTGACGACGCCGCCGAAGCCGTTCGCCTGAACTGCCCAAATCATCCAGCAAACAAAAAACACCACCGCCATGGCGGAGGTGAGATTCAGGTTCGCGTTCGCGCCACGGAGTAAGGGACGGTCGATGTGAAATCCGCCCGCGGCATCGTGATGTCCCCAGCCGATGGTGCCGACGCCCGGCAGCAAGCCGAACCAGTTGAGGAAAAGGATGAAGATGAAAATCGTGGCGAAGAACCAGAACGTTTTCTTGACCAGGTCGCGCCCGATCATGTTCTCGAGAAAATTGTAAAGGCTTTCGACGAGCCACTCCCAGAAATTCTGGAGACCGGTCGGGACCGGTTTGATTTTACGCGTTGCGAGCTGCGCACAAACGATGAGGCCGGCGGCGACGATCCAGGTCACCACCATCGAATTCGTGATTGCCAGTTTACCAATATCGAAAAGAACGTCCGGCTTGAGCGGAAGGTGATGTTCCTCTTCAGCCGCGTGCGCCGGTTCGGCGGCAATCGCGGTCGCGGCCAGGCCGCCAAAGGCGAAAAGCGCGAGCGCGATCAGAACGAGGAATGAGAAACAGCGCGGCATTAAGATAAAGGTTTGAAGGCAGCAGCCCGATGTTTCCCGTAGGTGCGGCGGCCGCGGAAGCGGTGCACACCACACAAGGGGCGCTTGCGTCGCGCATACCAAAGCGCGTTTTAATCGCGATGACAAGAAACTTTCCCCTAAAAATCCAGGGGCGGATAAGCCATCTGCTGCCGCGTCAACCGCAGCTCACTTCACCGACACGCGCTCAATAAATCTCTCTTCGATGACAGGCGTCTCGGGCAGCGAAACACGCTCGGTCGCGGCGGCCAGCGCGACGGCTTCGTCGTAATGCGCTTCGAGCTGCCTGATCTGCTCACGCTGCTCGAAATTTGCCGCGACGGATTCGCTCGCGAGCGCGCCCATTTCCCGAAAGGCGAAAGGCGCGCGGACAATATTTTTCATCGCGGTAGCGAGCGCTTCGAAATCGCGCTCCTCCACGAGTAACCCGCAGCGGCCATGCTCGACGGCTTCCGGGATTCCCCCGTGCTTGGTGGCGAGCACCGCCAGCCCGGTCGACATCGCTTCGAGGATGGAATTCGGAATGCCCTCCTGGTTCTGATCGGGAGGCGTCTCGCTCGGGTGCAGGAAAAAATGCGAACTGCCATAAAGATCGAGCAACTCCTCTTGCGACAGAAAACCGCGGAAATGGACCTTGGCGGAGATGCCGAGTTCCTCGGCGAGCTCTTCGAGGTGCGATTGGAGCGGACCTTTGCCGGCGATGACCAGCTCAGCATTGGGAAATTCTTTTTGGAAAATGGCAAACGCGCACAGAGTAGTGGCTACGCCTTTTTTTGGAATGAGCCGGCAGGCTTGCAGAAAACGCCAGCGGCCTTCGGTCGGCGGATCGCGGCGCACAAAAGGAAATTCATGGAGCGGGACACCGGTGCGATTGATCCGCAATCGTTCCGGCGGGCAGCCGAGCGTGAGCAGCCGTTCGGCAAGAGACTTCGAGCGCGCCAGCACGAGCGGAACCGCGTCGAACAACTCTCTCAATTTCGGGCCGTAATCGCGGATGTCGTTTTTCTGCGCGACATCGGCGCCGTGAAACGAAACGACACACGGTTTGTGCCACCGTTCGATAAACGGCAGCAGATGAACTCCGGTGTGCCCGAAATAAATGTGCATGAGATCGGCGCCCCGTCGCTCCAGAAGGTTGGAAAGCATTTGGTACTCGCCGCGATAAACGATGGGCGGCCGTTGCTTCACCCACTTCAGCCAGCCATGGCGCAACGGATTGCTGGGCGGTTTTGGGATCAGCTCGATATCGTCGAAGGGAAACAATTCGCTGTTCTGCAGCGCCTTCGTCATCACAAAGGTATCGTATTCGTGCAGCGACCGAACCTGCCGATAGATGTGCAACATCTCGGGCTTGAGGAACGTCGTGCAATAACTGGCTACAACTCGTTTTCCCATGAAAGAGCCGCGATTGTCAGTGACATTGCGTAAGTTGTCCATCTGTTATTCGCGGTGGCCTGCCGCGGCAGTTTGGGGCGCTTCCTCACGGAGCTCGGCCGCTACCCCGGCAAAAAGCCAGCGCTCGAGCGCGTCTTTCAAATCGTCGAGACCCTCGGATTGCTCGGCGGAGATCGGGATAACTTCCACGTTGGGGAAGCGTTGTTTTAGCGCTCGCAGATTCTCGGAAGCCTCGGGAAGGTCCATTTTGTTCGCGACCGCGTACCACGGCCGTTGCGAAAGCCGCGGATCGTAAAGATCGATTTCGCGCCGCAAATTCTGGAGATCTTCGATCGGCGAACGGCCCTCGCTTCCCGCGATATCGAGAACAAAGAGCAAGAGCCGGCAGCGCGTGATATGCCGGAGGAAGTCGTGCCCGAGCCCGACATTGCGATGCGCCCCTTCGATCAGCCCGGGAATGTCGGCAATCGCCGCGCGCCGGTAGCCATCGAAATCGATTACGCCGACGACCGGATGCAGCGTCGTGAAAGGATACGACGCCACTTTCGGGTGCGCGGCCGAAATTTTGCCGAGCAGGGTCGACTTTCCGGCGTTGGGATAACCGACCAGCGCCGCGTCTGCGATCGTTCGAAGCTCGAGGAGGTAATGTCCCTGCTCTCCCTCGTCGCCTTCCGTGTATTGCACCGGCGCGCGGTTCTTGGAGCTCTTGAAATGGACATTCCCTTTGCCGCCGCGTCCGCCCTGGCAGAGGACGAACTCCTCGCCGTCATGCGCGAGATCGGCGATCGGCGGCTTATCTTCGGGCGCGGAATTCGCCACTGATGCTGGCAAAGAATCCACCACGTCAGTCGAGCGACGCCTTCGCTCCACAACTTCCACCCCGGCAGCGTCGTCGTCATCGTGGCGCGGAATCGGCGCCGGAGCGGGATAGACAATCGTCCCGACCGGCACCTTCACCACTTTTGGGATTGCGGCGCGGCCATGTTTTTTCTTCCCCTGCCCGTGGACGCCGCTCTTGGCCTTGATGATCGGCTCGTAGAAAAGATTCGAAAGGTTGTCGGTATGAACGTCGGCGCGAAGAATCACGTCGCCGCCGCGACCCCCATCGCCGCCATCGGGCCCCCCGCGCGGAACGAATTTTTCACGGCGGAAACTGACGCAGCCACGACCACCGTCGCCGGCCTGGGCAAAAACTTTTATTCGATCGACAAACATAAGGGGAATCCGCGGAAATCGCGGGAAACGCGCCGCAAGGTGCCATTATCCTAGCTTATTGTCATCCCGAGCCGCTTGCTGGTTGATCACTCCCGCTTTGCCAGCAGTTGCTCGTAAAGCGCTTTCGTCTCCGCCGCGATCGACGGCCATCCGAATTTTTCTTCGGCGCGCTTTCGCCCGGCGCGCCCAAACTTTGCGCAAAGATCCGGATCGGCCATTAACTCATTGATCCGTTTGGCGAGATCTCGCGCGAACTTCTGCGGATCGCGCGGCTCAAACGGGCTCTCGTCCATCTGATCGATCGGCACCAGATATCCAGTCTCGCCGTCGACTACCACCTCCGTGATCCCGCCCACCGCGGTCGCGACGACGGCCGTCTCGCAAGCCATCGCCTCGAGATTGATGATCCCGAACGGCTCGTAAATCGAGGGGCAGCAAAAAACCGACGCATGCGAATACAACTCGCGCACGGTTTTCTTATCCACCATCTCTTCAATCCAGATGATGCCGGGCCGCTTCGCTTTCATCTTCTCGAATGCTTCCTTCATCTCGCTGGCGATTTCCGGCGTGTCGGGCGCCCCGGCGCAAAGCACGACCTGAAAAGCCGCGTCCATGTATTCGATCGCGCGAACGAGATGGACGATCCCTTTTTGCCGCGCGATCCGGCCGACGAAAAGCAGGAACGGTTTCTCGATTCCATATTTGGTCAGCGCTGCCGTGGAATCGGTCTTTTGATATTCCTCGAGATCGATCCCGTTATAAATGACGTGCAGGCGGTCGGAGCGAACGTTGAAGAGCCGTTCGATGTCCGCTTTGGTTTGCGCGGAGACAGCGATAACCGCATCCGCCATTTCCAGCGCTGTCTTCTCGATCCAAACCGAAAAGTCGTATCCGCCGCCGAGCTGCTCGCGTTTCCACGGCCGAAGCGGTTCAAGCGAATGGACGGTGATGACAAGCGGAAGGCCGTAATTCATTTTCGCCAGGATCCCGCCGAAATGGCTGTACCACGTATGGCAATGCACGAGGTCGGCATCGATGTTGGTGGTATTGAAATCGGTGCAACGGCGGACCGCGCCAAAGACGGAACGCAATGGTTTCGGACAACTGAATGCGTCAGCGTCGAGGTCGAAGCCCATCACGGAGAGATTGCCCTTCTGCGATTTCTGCTCGCCGAAGCAACGCACCTCGATCGGCATCGACTTCGCCAGCTCGCGCGTCAGGTAATCGACGTGCACGCCAGCGCCGCCATAGACATTCGGCGGATATTCGTTCGTGAGGAAGAGCGCCTTCACGAAGGTTCTTAATACCGCACGGTCAATCCGACAAATGGGTTCACATCATCGGCTGAACGGGTCACGCCGATGTTTACTCCGGCATCGAACTGAACGTTCGGCGTCAACTTATAGGTAGCCCCGAAATCGAATGTGCCGATCCATGCCGCATTTCGTTCGCCGCTCACATCGCTGAAGAACTCGACGTATCCTTCCAGCGTCCCGACAATCCTGTGCGCCACGGTGATCGTGTTGATGGACTCGGCATGATAAGCCGAGTTGTTCGAGTTCTGGCGCCAATCGACTTCCGTCATCATCCCGAGATCCCAATCTTCGGCGAGCTTGATTTCGAGAGGAAAAATCACGCCGCCTTCCACCGCATTGTTGCCCAATCCGTTCTGGCTCGTCGGAAACTTCGCGAAGGAGATCATACCGAACCCGGTTTTCCCTCCGTCGTTCCCCCAAAAATTCAGCTTCCACCGGACGGTCACGTCACCGAATCCCGATATCGTCTCGCTTGTTCTGGCTGCGTGGTCGCTCGTTTTTTGAACCGTAAAAGTTTCGACGATAAGCTGAAGGTCGGAATTATTGAAGAGGCCGACTTTCACATTGAAAGGAGCGACGTCCAGCGTGCGCACTGTTCGATCAGCCCCGCCGGTTTTCATGCGATCGTAGGTGTAGCCGAGCAGATCCATCTCGAGCTGGAAATGGCCGGCGTCCACCGTGTAAGGATTCTCCGTTTTATCGGGCCGATCTGTCGCCAGCTCGCGGAGCAACGCGTCCGGAGTGGGCCGCAACAAGTTGTATCCGCTTTTGTCCGGCGGTGTCTCGCCGCTCGCATAGCCAATCTGGACGAGGCTGGCCAGCGCGATCGCGCAGCAAACGCGCCGCATCATTTCCGCACCTTCAAAAGCAGGACCGGAACATCCACTTCGTGGCGCACCTTGTCTGCGGTGCTGCCGTGGAGCAGGTCGCTGATCAAACGGTGCCCGTGCGTCGTCATCGCAATCAAATCGATCGGTTCCGTCCGCGCGAGCTTAATAATCTCCGTCGCGGGATCCCCCATCGCCAGGACAGCGTTGACCTCATATCCTTCGGCACGCAATTCCTCGGAAACCGCCGCGAGATATTCGCGGTCCTGTTTCATCTCCTCGCTCTCTTGCAATCCAAACCGGTCGAAATTACGAGCGGCCCAGCCATCCGCCACATGAACGAGCATCAGCTTCGCGTGCGTCAGCCGGGCGAGCTGGCGAATGTGTTTGAGAATGGTTTTATCCGTCTCGCCATTTTCGACTGGGACCAGGATCGTTTTATACATGGGGGTTTAGGCGAACCAACTTTGGAAAGTTTGGAAAAGCAGCCAGGCGTTGAGTGCGGCGATCACGACTGCAATGAACCATGCGAGACATTTTACCGTTAGCCCATTCACAAATTCGCCCATCTTTAATTTGTTGCTGGTAAACATGACCAGCGGGAACACGGCAAAGCTCAACTGCAAACTCAAAATTACCTGGCTTAGGACGAGCAGGTTAGTGGTCCCCTTTTCACCGGAGATGATGGTGACAATGATCGCCGGGATGATCGCGATCGCCCGCGTAATTAACCGGCGCAGCCAGGGCCGAATCCGGATGTTGAGGAAACCTTCCATCACGATCTGGCCGGCCAACGTTCCGGTCAGGGTCGAGTTTTGGCCGGAGGCGAGAAGGGCGAGCGCGAAAAGTGTGCTGGCGCCGGTGACGCCGAGAAGCGGCGTGAGAAGTTTGTAGGCCTCCTGGATTTCGGCCACGTCGTTGCGGCCGCGCGTATAAAAGGTGGCGGCGGAAACGATCAGGATCGCGGCGTTGATGAAGAGCGCGAACATCAGGGCGAGGGTCGAATCGATCGTGGCGAACTTGATCGCTTCGCGTTTGCCGGCCGAATTGAGCTCGTAACGGCGCGTCTGCACGATCGAGGAATGCAGATAAAGATTATGGGGCATGACCGTCGCTCCGAGAATTCCGATGGCGATGTAGAGCATCCCGGGATCGGTGATGATTTTCGCGGAAGGGATGAACCCTTTGGCGATTCCGAGCAGGTCAGGCCGGGAGACGACGAGTTCCCAGGCGAAACAACCGCCAATCACGAAGATCAACGCGATCACCAGGGCCTCGATATAACGGAAGCCCTTGTTCTGGAGAAATAAAACGATCAGGACATCGAGCGCGGTAATGCAGACGCCGACGAGCAACGGCATCCCAAAAAGCAGATTCAACGCGATGGCCGAGCCGATGATCTCCGCGAGATCGCAGGCGGCGATGGCGAGCTCGCAAATCACCCACAAAAGAAACGAGACCGGCTTGCTGTAGTGATCGCGGCAGGCTTGCGCGAGATCTCTTCCGGTCGCGATCCCGAGCTTGAGCGAGAGCGCCTGGAGGACGATCGCCATCAGGTTCGAAATCATGATGACCGAGAGCAGCGCGAAATTGTATTTCGATCCACCCGCCAGATCGGTGGCCCAATTCCCGGGATCCATGTATCCCACCGCGACCAGGAACCCAGGACCGGCAAACGCGAAGAGCTTCCGAAAAAAACTGGCGGAAGGGGGAACGACGAGGCTCCGATGGACTTCGGACAAGCTCGGCAAAGTCGGCTGCGAACGGAAACCGGCCTCAGTATGGAGCGGGCCGGATTCCAAGTTAGGCATGGCTAATTTAGTTATCGGTTACTATCACTCTGTCAATAAGAAATGTTTTTTTGTTTGACCAAACCAGCCGGGCTGCCCATTCTTGTCGCCGTGCCCGCGAAAACCAAGGCCGCCCGCAGCTCCGCCGCGGTGGAAGATTACCTCGAGCGCATCCTCGAACTGATCAATACCAAGGGTTACGCCCGCGTCGTCGATATCGCGACCAGCCTCCGCATCTCGCAGGCCAGCGTTACCAACATGGTGCAGCGCCTGGATGGTGAGGGCCTGCTCAAATACGAAAAGTATCGCGGCCTGGTCCTGACGACTGCCGGCGAAACGCTCGCCCGCAATATCGCCCGCCGTCATCAGCTCCTGACAGATTTCCTCAAGCTCCTCGGCGTCGACGAAGGCGTGATCGAACACGACGTCGAAGGGATGGAGCATCACATCAGCCCGGCGACGTTGAGGGCGATCGAGTCCTTGACCGCGCAGCTCAAACGCCGCCCGGCGTTACTGGCGCGCGTGAGATAGGCTTTAGAGACGGCCTGCCCTCAGGCCGATGAGAGAGAGCGCAGCCTCGCGTCCGCCTCCGGCATGAGGGCGTGCCGGCTCCAAAAAGCTTTTCGTCGCCGCAGTAACGTCATCTAATCCACACCATGCGGCAGCGGGCACCAGAATTCCTCGTTCTCGCGATGGACATCGGAAGCTCATCCACGCGTTCCGCTTTCTTCGACGAAAAGGGCCGCGTTCTGCCGATAACGCGCGCGAGCCGTGAGTATGCCGTCCACTATTCGGCGGACGGAGGCGCGGAGCTTTCCCCGGCGTTGTTGCGGAATGCGGTTCAGACTTGCGCGCGAGAAACTTTGCGCGCGCGGCGCGATGCTTCTTCGTTGCGGGACGTTCCGATCGTGGCCGCCGGCGGCTCGGCTTTCTGGCACAGCCTGCTTGGACTGGATCAAAAAGGCCGCCCGATAACACCGGTCTTTACCTGGGCGGATTCGCGGTGCGCAACGGATGCGGCTCAGTTGCGCATCGAGCTCGACGAAAGAAAAATTCACGCGCGCACCGGCTGCATGTTGCGCGCTTCATTTTGGCCGGCAAAGCTGCGTTGGCTCCGCCGCACGCGCCCGCGCCTTTTCCATCGCGTCGCTCGCTGGGTTTCGCCCGCTGAATGGATCTACGAAGAATTATTTGGGGCCGGCGGATGCAATCCTTCGATGGCCAGCGGCACCGGACTTTATGATCTTCGCGGGCACTGGGATGGCGCTCTCTGCGCAGCGGGCGGGATCGATCTCAGCCAGCTAGGCGCGTTAAGCGAAGTCGCCGATGCGCGCGAACCCGTATTTCCCGAATTGCGCGACCTTAATGTTTTCACCGCGATCGGTGACGGCGCCGCGGGGAATCTTGGTTGCGGGGCCGATACCGCCGGTCGCATCGCGATCAATATCGGCACCAGCGCCGCGGTGCGATTGGTGTGCCGGGAAAATCGCGTGACGTCGACGCCGTTCGGTTTGTTCCGCTATGTGGTCGATCACGACCGCACCGTCCTCGGCGGCGCCGTGAGCAACGCGGGAAACTTGAGAAAATGGTGTCTGCGCGAACTTCGCGTTGACGACACTTCGCTCGATAAAAAAAAAGCATTCAGCCGCTCCGCGGCAGCGAATGATAAAATCACGGTGCTGCCGTTTTGGGTCAGCGAACGGGCGCCGACCTGGCCCGAGAATTTGCATGGCGCGATCGTCGGATTAAGTCAGGCGAGTTCCGCGGCGGAAATCCTCCGCGTCACAACCTGCGCGGTCTATTATCGTCTGGCTGAGATTCTCGGCCTCATTGAACGGGCTACAAGATCCGCGAAAGCCGTAATCGTTTCCGGAGGTATTTTGCATTCGACGCCGTCCCTCCGTCTCCTGGCGGATGCACTGGGGCGTGATTTGTTGATCTCCCCCGAAGCGGAAGCATCACTTCGCGGCGCGGCGGTTTATGTCCTGGAGAAACTGGGCCAGAAGCGATCTCCGCTGCGGAAAGCGGAGATCGTGCGCCATGAGCGCAGCCTCGCGAAGAAGCATCGTCTTCGTCGTAAACAACAAATCGCGCTCGAGAAAACGCTTTCTAGACCGCTTCTTCCACGCTCTCGATCTCGCCCGGCCGGCAACGAATCGTGAGAACGATCGGCCGGCAGCAAACGCTGCAATCCTCGATCAAAGTTTGCTGGGATTGCGACGTGTCCACTTGCAGCGGGAACGACTCACCGCAGTGAGGGCAGGCGACATCTGTTTCTAGAATCAGTTCCATTTATGATTCAGGTCTCCCCGGCCAAATCGTTGCCACCCCTCGCAATGGCCGTTGACCGAGGCTGTCTGCAGCCGTCTAGTGTCGGGTTCTCCGTCACGATGGAAGTTGCTCATGGATCCTTCAGCCTGTCAGGTTTTCTGGCGGATTGGTCTCTCTTCTCTTTCGCTGCGAACGCCAAAGAATGCGCTCTCACCGCCCAGCCCGCGCCGAGGCGTGCTGCGACCCACGCTCCCACGCTTCGAATTCTCGTCGTCGATGATCATTGCGATACACTTCGCTCGCTCAAACTTCTCCTAACCCGGCTCGGTTACCAGGTTCTTGGCGCCGAGAATATGATGGACGCCCTTCGCATCGCTGAGCACGAACAATTCGATCTTCTTCTCAGCGATATCGGATTGCCGGATGGCAGCGGTCACGAATTGGTGAAGCGCATTCGAGAAAAGCGCAGCGTCATGGCGATCGCCGTGAGCGGCTTCGGGATGGAGGAAGATGTGCGCAGAAGTCGGGATGCGGGTTTCTTTGATCACCTGACAAAGCCCGTTAGTCTCGATCGCCTCCAGCAGGTGATCGAACAGGTCCAGGCGCAGTCTGATTAAACGGCGGCGTCCGATTTCTTCGCCGCATCGAAAGTTTCAGCGTCGTTGAACTTCCGGAAGTGGAGCTGGCCGACGCGGCGTCCGTCCGTCTGCGAAATCGTGACGAGATAATCGTCGATCCGTACCTGTTCGCCCTGTTTCGGCAAGTGGCCGAGGAGATGCGTCACGTAACCGCCGATCGTGCTGACATCCGCGCTCTCCAATTCCAGCCCGGCGAGATCGCGCAGCTCGTAAAGGCCCAGCGATCCATCGACCGAGAATTCGTCTTCGTTGATCTTTCGGAACTCGGCCTTCTCCGTATCGAATTCGTCCTGAATATCGCCCACGATTTCTTCGAGCACGTTTTCCAGCGTCACCATTCCGACCGTGCCGCCGTATTCGTCCACGACGATGGCCAGATGCGCGTGCCTTGTCAGAAAAAGGCTCAGCAGTTTTTCCAGCGACATCATTTCGGGAACGGGAATCAACTCGCGCTTGATGCGGAGCAGGTCGGGCTGCGGATCGCGCATCATCGGCATCAATTCCTTGATGTGAATGAGGCCCGCGGCGTTATCGAGATGTCCGCGGCAAAGCGGAAACCGGGTGTGACGCGATTCGAGCGCCTTCTTCACGTTCTCTTCGAAGCTCTCTTCGAGATCGAGAAAGACCACTTCGCCCCGAGGCGTCATGATATCGCGCACCACGCGTTGCCGCAGATCGAGCGCATTGACGAGCAGATCGCGTCCCAGCTCGGAGACCTCGTCGGATTTTTCGCTCTCGTCGAGGATGAGGCGCAATTCCTCCTCGCTATGGGCCAGCTCGGCGCCCGCGACTGGTTTGATGCGAAGCAATTTCTGCAGGAAAAAATTCGAAGACTTGTTCAACACCCAGATGGCGGGTTTGAAGAGAATGTAGAAAACTCCCAGCGGCCGGGCGAGCAGTAGCGTGATCCGTAGTGGGTTCCCGATGGCGAGATATTTCGGGGCCAGCTCACCGAAAACAATGTGGAGAAAAGTGATCCCGATGAAGGCGAGCGTGATGGAGATGGTCGAAACGAGCGCGTGCGAATGGACATTCACCAGCGCGAAGGCCGGTTGCAGCATATGCGCCAGGAATTGCTCGCCCACCCAGCCGAGCGCGAGACTGGCCAGCGTAATGCCGAGTTGGGTGGCGGAAAGATAAGCGTCGAGATGCGTGCGGATATGCTGGGCAAAAACGGCGCGAAGATTCCCCTCGGCCACGAGCGGATCGAGCTGGCTGCCCCGCACCTTGACGATGGCGAACTCGCACGCGACGAAGAAACCATTCAGCACGACCAGCGCGAAGATCACGGCGAGCTTGCCGAGAATGACCGCGGGCGGATCCCACTGCTCGGAGATCGATTCGGCCAATGGAACGGCCGCGAGAAAAACAAAAGACAAAAGATTCATGGAACGGCTGCGCGCGGCGCACCCGAAAACCCGTCGAGCCGGATCCCTACCAGCTCGATTTGGTCACACCCGGGATGAACCCGGCGGAAGCGAGCTCGCGGAACGTCAGGCGCGAAATCTTGAAACGGCGAATGAACGCGCGGCGGCGGCCGCTGACCTCGCAACGATTCACCACCCGGGTGGGGCTGGCATCGCGCGGGAGCTGCGACAGCCCGATGTAATCTTTCTTCGCCTTCAGCTCAGCACGGAGCGCCGCGTATTTCTTCACGGTAGCGCGCTTGCGATTGTTGCGATTTATCCAGGACGTTTTCGCCATAAGGGAACGCGGAACGTAGTCAGAGAGTCGCGAAATGCAAATGCTTTATTGGGGGGCAACGCGGGAATGCCTCGCACAAAGGTCACCAAGGATCACAACGTCTTGATCCTTCCTAATTCGACGTTGGACGTTGGACGTTGGGCGTTGGACGTTTCTCCCTTCCAATGTTTCCGCTATTCACAAAGAGCCTGCCCTCCACCGCCGAAGCTCTCCAGTCCCTCCTCAACGACAGCCTGCGCCAGCTTTTTGTCTTCACCCACGATCCAGTTACAATCCACGACGCTTCCTATCCCCACCTCAAGGAGCTCAATGTCTCGCTCGATGGCGCCCAGCTTCGCGCCAACCCGCCGCCGCTCCCTTCCCTTTCCGGTAAACCAATGCCGGCGCTCGATGTCGATCACCTCACGGTTAACGCATCAAATCTTTCGATTGGTCCCGCCTTGATTGAGCTTTCGCTTTCCGCGCGTGAAGTGCAATTCACTCAAAGCCGTGATTTCAAGGACGAGATCATTCTCTCGATCGACAATGCGGCCGATGGCGCCGTTGAAATCTCAACATCGCAACCCGGCCTCGAAGCGCTCATCGCCGAGGTCGCCAAAACCGAAGCGAGCAAGCACGGTGTCACGATCGACGGCGTCCAATTAACGTTGCGTTCGAAAAGTTCCCGGTCGCTCGCGGCAGAAGTCCGGTTTAGCGCGAAAAAATTATTCTTCAGCGCCTCGATCCGAATTACCGGCCAGCTCGACCTCGACGAAGAACTGAACGCCAGGATCTCCGGCCTCAATTGCGCTGGCGACGGCGCCATCGCCACCATGGCGTGCGGCGTCCTCAAACCGCATCTCGAAAAGATCGACGGCCGCGAATTTCCCCTCATGTCATTACCGCTTGGTAAAATCCGTCTGCGCGATGTGCAGCTCGCAGTCGGAGACAGACTCTGCGTCACCGCCCAATTCGGTTCGGTCGCGTAGTTCCGAAAATCCGGCACGGGGGCGTGCCGGCTCCAATGGAGACGGCCTGCCCTCAGGCCGTTGGGAACACCGCACAAAATCGGTTTCTTATTTCGCGGACGGAAGTATCTTCCGCGCGCTTCCTCCCCCGGCGCACCCGCATCCCATGATCATCAAAATCGGCTTCGATATTCAGTTCGAGCTTCCCCATCCAACCCCGATGATTCTGATGCTCTACGTGCATCCCTCCCGCCAGGCCGACCTGCGCACGGAGGAAAAAATTGTCGTCGAGCCGAACATTCCGCTCACCGATTTCACCGATCTCTACGGAAACCGGTGCGCGCGCATCGTGGCCCCCGCCGGAAATATCCGCTTCTCGCTCGAGGCTTTGATCGAGGACAGCGGCGAACCGGACGAACAATGTCCCGAAGCCATCCAACATCGCGTCGAAGAATTGCAGGTCGAGACGCTCCCCTTTCTTCTCACCAGCCGCTACTGCGAAGTAGACAAGCTCTCCGACATCGCCTGGAAGCTTTTCGGCGCGACCGCACCCGGCTGGCCGCGGGTCCAGGCGATTTGCAGTTGGGTGCATAATCACATCACGTTTGGCTACCATTTCGCCGACCCGTCCAAGTCCGCCTTCGACGTTTACAACGACCCTCGCGGCGTCTGCCGGGATTTCAGTCATCTCGCGGTCGCGTTCTGCCGCTGCATGAACATTCCGGCCCGTTACGTGAGCGGCTACATGGGCGACATCGGCGTGCCGCTCGTCCTCCCGATGGATTTCAGCGGTTGGTTCGAAGCGTATCTGGGCGGACGCTGGTACAGCTTCGATGCCCGGCACAACATGCGACGCATCGGCCGCATCGTGATGGCGGTCGGCCGCGACGCCGCCGATGTCGCCCTAACGACCAATTTCGGCAGCGCCACCCTCAAGAAATTCTTTATCATCAGCGACGAAATGCCGGCGCAGAAGTAATCGTCGTGCCAGTGACAATGGAACGAGACGACTCAGCGTTTTCCGAAATTGTCCCGACCTCCATCGGCTACGACCAATGGGCCGCCATTTACGATCGCGATGCGAATCCGCTCCCCGCGTTGGAAGAACCACTGGTGGGGGAATTACTCGGAGATGTCCGCGGGCTCGAAATTCTCGACCTCGGTTGCGGGACCGGCCGTCATTCCATTCGCATGGCCGCCGCCGGGGCGCGCGTCACCGCCCTGGACTTTTCGTCGAAGATGCTGGCGCAAGCGCGCGAAAAAGCCGGTGCAAGCGATGTCCGCTTTCAGGCGCACGATCTGTCGCAACCATTGCCTTTCGCGGAGAAAAGGTTCGACCGCATCTTGTGCGCACTCGTCGTCGATCACATCGAAGACCTGGACAAATTGTTCAGCGAGATGCATCGCGTCTGCCGGCGGGACGGCAGCGTAGTCGTCTCCGGAATGCATCCGGCAATGCTTTTGCGCGGAGTCCAGGCGCGTTTTCACCTTCCCGAGACCGATCGGAAAATCCTCGTGGCCAGTCATCCTCATCAGATGAGCGATTACGTGATGGCCGCAGTTCGCGCCGGTTTCGCCTTCGATCATTTCAGCGAGCATGTCGTGGACGAAAATCTGGCCAACCGGCTCGAGCGTGCCCGCAAGTATCTCGGTTGGCCGATGCTTTTTCTGATGCGCCTGCTTCCGCGAAAAGAAGCAATGTCGTCACCGCCTGGGTAGCGCACGCGTCTCGCGTGCTGGTTTCGGCGTCTCGCCGAAACAATCTTTCCCGGGCGGCAGCGTGCACAAAAAGTTCGCGCCGGCGAGACGCCGTCGCCAGCACGCGAGACACGTGCGCTACCCAGAATGATCCCTCCGGCGCGTAACTACTGCCGGGCCAGGCGCCGGAACATCCAAATGCCGAGCCCGATAAAGAGGAGGTTCGGGAACCAGACGAGCAGTTCGGGATGCAGCTTGGCGTTCGCGCGGAGGGTATCGGCGACGATGATGAAGAGGAAATAGAATACGCCGATGACGAGACTGGCCGCGAATCCGAATGAGGTTTCGCGCCGGTGAGCGGTGATCCCAAGCGGCACACCGACCAGAGCGAAGACCAGACACGCCATGGGAAACGAAAATCGTTTGTTGATCTCGGTGCGGCTGGAGCTGCGCATTTTCGGATCGTCGTTCTTCAGTTGATCGAGGAGCTGCTCAATCGAAAGCATCGAACGGCTGGCCCGCCGTTTCTCCTTGTCGTAAAGCTCTTCCAGGCTGATCGGCAGCGTCCCTTCCGCGACGTTAATCCCATCGCGCATCCGGCGAAGATCGTAGGGCTCGACCTCGTCGCGCTGCTGGTAGCGCGCGTTATAGAGATGCATCAGGACGCGGCGGTTCGGCAGATCGGTTTCGAGCATCCCAGAGCGCGCGTGGGTCACCTTCATCGGCATCGACTTGTCGTCGGTTTCGAAAACCAAAATGTTCTCCAGCTTGTTGCCCTCCTTTTTGCCGACGTAGATCTTGCGGCCCGGAAACTGATCGATCACCTGGTCGCTCCCGAAAAGCGCCATCGGATTTCGGGTCGCGAGGTTGAAAACCGTAGCGCGCATTTCTTCCTGCGCGGCGGGCGCGACCTGAACGTTCAACCAAAGGGAAGCCGCCGTGCAAAGAAGCGCGATCCCGACCAGAGGGATGCAGATCCTTCCGATACTCACTCCATTTGAGCGGAGCGCGATCAGCTCGTTATCGGCCGAGAGCCGGCCGAAGACGAGAAGCACCGCGGTGAGGAGGCCCCACGGAATTGTGAAAATGAGCGAGAACGGCAGGACGTAGGCGATGAAGCCGAAGACGTATTCGACCGGCAGATCGTGATTGACCAAGAGCGGGAGGAGGCGGCGAAAAATATTTCCCAGAACCAGGACGAAACTGAGGACGGCAATCGCGAAGAGAAGATTCACGATGAGCTGGCGCCCCACATAGCGGTCGATCATTTTCATCGCAGCGCTTTGTTAGTTCCGTTCCGCGAATGTGGCAAGTAGTGGAGACGGCCTGCCCCCAGGCCGTTGGGCGGAAACCGTGGCGTCTTCTCACCGGCACGAGGGCGTGCCGGCTCCACGGCATATGCGCTCCTACTTATTCCAGCCGGGAATCGATTTGCTCAAAACGCCATCGCGCGTGGCCTCGGTCGCGGCCAGTTGCTTGTCCAGTTCCTGCAAAAGCGCGCGGTCGGTCTTGCGGACGGCGAAACCCATTTTCTCGAGCTCGATTCCAGGAACCATCTCCGGCGTGATGTCGGTCAGGGCCAGGTCGGCCCCGATCGATTGCTTCAGCTCCGTCACCTTTTGCAACGCGTAAGGCTTGTCGATCAATGCGCCGTCGATCCGTTCCGCGACCAGATCGGCCAGCATCCGATCGTACGCGCCACTGCCGCCGTACGGAACGAAACGCTCGGCCGCGGTGTCGCCCAGAAGTTTGCGGGCAAATGTTTCGTTCGTCGTTTTCTCCGCCGCACCGACTCGTCCGAGCACGAGCTTGCCATCGACAAACGGCTTCACCCCCGGCTTCGCAATCATGGTCTGCGGATACTGCAGGGTCGGCCGGGTAAAGAGCAGGCCGTAGATTTTCTCCCGCTCCGGCGTTATCGAAATGGCCGAGGCGATCAAGTCCACCGCGCCGTCGCGTTCGAGCAGCCGAAAGAAATCTTCGCCCCAGATGCGGCGCGTGTAGGTGATGGTGGGTTTGCCGGCGACGCCGTGCGCCGCGAGGATCTGGGTCCCGAGTTCGCGCAACAGGTCGATTTCGTAGCCGGTCAATTCAGCGCCTTCCTGGCGAACAAAAAATCCATCGGGTTCCGCGGTTCCGACATGAATGTTGTGCGTCACGATGATGCGATTTAGCGCGCTCTGATAATAAGTGAACGTTTGTTCGGGACTCCAGCCGCCAAATTTCTCCGGTTGATCCCGCGCCTGCCAGAGCGGCCGCACTTTCCAGCGCACTTTTCCCTCGAGTCCTTGCGGGACGATCGAGTTCCGCGCGGTCCGTTGGACGACCGGCGCTTTGCCGGCCGGCGTAAGCGCGACCTCGAAGGAAAGATTTTCCGGCGGAAGATCTTTTGTGGTCCAAGAGAGAAGAATTGGTCCGACGATCGAAGCGCCCTCCACGGGGCTTTCGATCTTCACCGTTTGGCCCGGATTTGCTTTGCGGCCAAAAAACCACGTGCCGCCGCCGATGGCCAGAACCGCAGCCAGAGCGATGGAAGCCCAGAACGCGACCGATCGTTTCCGTGGTTTCTCTTTCTCAGCCGTTAACGGAAGCGCCGTTCCCGTCCTCCGTTGCAACGCGAGAATCGCCTCGGCTAATTCGGCGATATGTTTTTCCAACGGCGGATTCATCGCGTCCAGCCAGTGACAACTGCTGATGAAATATTCGAGATCCTTCGATGGCAGAACGTTCTCGACCCGGAAGGGAATGATCGAGACACCCTTGTGCACCGCGCGCTCGATCTCGCGCATCACCTGCGGCGATCCGTTCGAGTGCTGCGAAAAAATCACCACCATTACGGCGCTGTCGCCGATCGCTTCCACGATCGCTGAACTCCAGGTCCGTCCCGCCCCGACGTCGCGCGGCGCGATCCAACACCGGATCTTGTTTGCCTCCAGCGTTCCGCAGACTGCATCGGCGATTTTTTTATCTTCCGAGCAATAGCTGATAAACGCGTCGTACGGCATCCGCCGCGATCTTAGCCCGCTCGTTTGCGAATTGGCAACCGGCCTCAGCACAATTTCCTTTCACCCGACCCAAGCCCGCCTTATTTCATCGCGATGCGGCCTCGCCTGATTCCCCTGCTCTGTCTCGCGTTTTGCATGACGATCACAAGCGGAGCCGCAGCCACCGACTCGTTGCATCGCTCGCGTCAATGTATCGTCGTCGTGACAGAGAATTGGAGTGCGACCACCGGCGTGCTGCGCGCATTCGAGCGTGATGGATCGCGCGACAAGTGGAAACCCCGCGGTGCTGACGTGCCGGTTGTCGTCGGTAAAAAAGGCCTCGCCTGGGGACGCGGCCTTGTTCCGATGCAGGGAGGCAGCGGCCCGACGAAAATCGAGGGCGATAACAAAGCACCGGCCGGCATTTTTCGCCTGGCCTCCGCCTTTGGATACGCGCCGCGGCGCGCCGCGCGTTGGGTGAAGCTGCCTTACCTCGCGCTCTCAAAACAGATCGAAGGCATCGATGATCCTCGGTCGCGCTATTACAACCAGCTCGTCGATCGCTCGAAAATCGCGCGCGTGGATTGGCGAACGTCCGAACAAATGTTGCGCAACGACGATCTCTACAAATGGGGAATTTTCGTCGAGCACAATCGCGATGCGCGGCCGGGCGCCGGGTCGTGCATTTTCCTGCATATTTGGAAAGGCCCGGCGGCGGCCACCGCCGGCTGCACCGCGATGCCGGAAAAGGAGCTCGTGAAATTACTGCGCTGGCTTGATCCCGCCGCGTATCCAATCCTGATCCAAATGCCGCGGTCGAGTTACCCGACATTCCAATCGAAATTCCACCTACCAAAAGAGCTTTAGCGTCACCTGCTGAAACTTGTCACTCGCCACTTCCCCAGCCTTTGCTTAGCGCGGAACTTTGCTACCATGAGGGCCGAATGAGCGAGATGTATGACGTGGCGATCATCGGCGGTGGGCCCGCGGGCAGCACCGCGGCCGCATTGCTCGCGCGCGCCGGGCGCCGTGTCGTGGTGCTGGAGCGCGATAAATTCCCTCGCTTCCACATCGGCGAATCTCTTTTGCCTTTCAGCATGCAGGCGTTCACGCGGCTTGGCTTGCACGAGAAATTCGCGCGGGCCGGCTTCATGGAAAAATTCGGCGGGGAGATGTACGGCGCCTGTAGCGAAGAGGGTGTGAAATTCTATTTCGAAGACGGCTACGCCTCCCAGACCGACCGCTCTTACCAGGTCACGCGCGCGGATTTCGACAAACTCCTTCTCGATCATGCCGCGGAAAACGGCGCGGAAGTACGGGAGGAAACCAGCGTCGATGACGTCAACTTTTCAGAAGACGAGGTAACGCTGAAGACTTCTTCCAAGGGCGCGGCAAATCAAATCCGGGCGCGCTACGTCATCGACGCCGGCGGACGCACTTCGCTTTTGAGCGCGCGCTTCAAACTGAAGAAAAACTACGAGCATCTCCAAAAGATTTCGATCTTCGCGCATTACGATGGAATGGAACGCGCCGAAGGCCGCGACGGGACGCTCACCCGCATGGTGCGCGCGATCGACCGCTGGTTTTGGGTGATTCCGTTGAGCGCCACGCGAACGAGCGTCGGCGTCGTGCTGGACGGCGCGGTTTTTAAGGAGTCCGGCCTAACTCCGGAAGAATTTCTCGAGCAGGCGATCGCTGAGCAACCGCTCCTGACTCGGCGCATGAGTGAAGCCGAACGGGTGACGCCCGTGCGGACCGCGGCCGATTTTTCGTATCGAAGCACGCAGCTAACCGGCGATCGCTGGATGCTGGCAGGCGACGCCGCCGGATTCATCGATCCGGTTTTCAGCAGCGGCGTTTTTCTCGCCGTGCTCGCCGGCGAACAGGCCGCCGATGTTTTACACGAGCTGCTCGACCATCCGAAAAGAGCGCGAAAACTTTTCTCGCGCTACTCACGCAACATCAACAAGGCGATGGATGTTTATCTCCGCTTCGTGGATGCCTGGTATTCGAAAGAATTCATCGAAGTCTTTTTGCATCCGCAGGATATTTTCCAAATTCCGCCGGCGGTAAACGCGGTCCTGGGCGGCAACGCCGGCACGAGTTTCGCGATCAAATGGCGGATGTGGATTTTTTATTCCATCGTCTGGCTGCAACGCTACCTTCCGCTTTGCCCGCGGCGCACGCTCGTGCCGCAAAAGGAACGCGCGTCCGCGCCGGCCGAAGAATTAGAGGCTGTCTCGTAAAATGCGAGCGCGTCCCGTTCGTCCAATCGCTATTCTGGCGCTCCTCGCCTTTGACTTCTCCGGTTGCGAAACGATCCGCCACCAATTCACGGGGCCGGCGCGCGACTGGCAGGCGCGGTACGGC